>JBOGTA010000148.1:0-12345 GCA_050695855.1 Candidatus Limnocylindria bacterium | reverse complement strand
GGCGGGCTGAAGTACTTCCTGCTCGGGTCGTTCGCAAGCGCAATACTCCTGTTCGGGATCGCCTGGACCTACGGGCTGACCGGGTCGACCATCTTCACCGAGATCGCCGAGGTGTTCGCGGGCGGCTTGATGAATGGCGCGGTGCTGGTGGCCATCGGCTTCCTGACGGTGGGGGCCACCTTCAAAGCGGCCGCCGTGCCATTCCACTTCTGGACGCCGGACGCCTATCAGGGGGCCCCAACCCCGATCACCGGCTTCCTGTCGGTCGGTCCCAAACTGGGGGCCTTCGCCCTGCTGCTGCGGCTCTTTGGGGAGGCTCTCGGCCCGCTGCGGGCTGATTGGCTGGACGTGATCGTGGTCCTGGCGGTGGTGACCATGACCTTTGGCAACGTGGTGGCCCTGACCCAGGCCAACGTCAAGCGGATGCTGGCCTATTCGTCGATCGCCCACACCGGGTACATCCTGGCCGGGCTGGCCGCGTATGCGGCAGCCACCGATCCGGACGTCGCGACCGCGGCCATCGAGGCGGTCGTGTTCTACCTGGTCGGCTACTCGGTGATGAACATCGCCGCGTTTGCGGTGGTCGGCATGCTCCAGCGCGACGTCCGCCGCTACGGCGGACTGGGCTCCTTCGCGGGCCTGGCCGGGCGTCAGCCGGCGCTGGCTGCGGCCATGACCGTCCTGCTCCTGTCGCTGACCGGCATCCCGCCCACGGTCGGGTTCTTCGCCAAGCTCTACGTCCTGCTGGCATCGGTGGACGCGGGCCTGGTCTGGCTGGCGGTGGCCATCGCCCTCAATGCCGCGCTGGCCGCGTTCTACTACCTGCGGGTCGTGGTCTACATGTACATGCGTGACCCCGAAGACGAGCCGGCGGACGTGGAGCGCACCGGAGTGGGCCGCCTGGCGCTGGGTCTCAGCGTGGCCGGCGTGATCCTGCTCGGGGTCTTCCCCGGCATCCTGCTTGGCTGGCTGCCGGCCGACTGGGTCTCGGCCGCAGCCCAGTTGGTGCTCCCCTGACACCTGCCCGCCGCATCCGAGGTCTGGCCCTGCCGCTGACCCTGGCCGTGCTTGGAATCGTCCTCATCCTGGCCGGGCAGCTTCCCCTGGATAACGGATCGGAACCGAGCCTGCCGCCGATTCCGCCCCCCAGCCTGGTGGCCGAGACCGGGACGCCCGACGTGGCCTCGCCGACGGAGAGCACGCCCGAGCCGACACCTGACCCTACGCCCGTCCCCGCCGACTGGGTGGCGACCCAGATCCAGATCGAGTCGGTGGGCCTCAACGTGGCGGTCCAGCGGCTGGCGCCGGGGCAGCCACTGGGGAACTGCTGCGCGTTCCTGCTGTCGCAGACCGCGGACCCCGGTCGCGGCACGAACTCGTACATCGCGGCCCACGCGCTCCTGACGCTGTTCAAGGGCCTGTGGAACGTCCAGCTCGGCGCCGAGGTGCTCGTCCTGATGTCGGACGGCCAAGTCCTCCACTATCGGGTGACCGAGGTCCACCCCAACGTGTCCTGCCCCGACCCCGACGCGGAGCCGATGACACCGCCGATTCCCCTGGACCTCCTGTACTCCGGCCCTGGCTGCGCGGAGGGAGGTCGATGGACGGCGCCGACCGACCACGAACGCCTGACGCTCCAGACGTCCCAGGGCTTCAACCGGAACTGGGGCGAGTTGATCGTGGTCGCGCTGCCCATCCAGCCCTAGGCTTCCTGCGCTTCAGAGGTCGCGGCGGAGGAACCTCAGGGCGGCGACACCCCAGCCCAGTGCGGCCAGGGCCAGGCACAGACCGATGGCCTGCAGACCCACCGTGATCGGCCGATCGGCGGGGGCAAGGCCCGCCACCAACCAGTATCCGCTGGCCGGATGGACGGCGGCGTCCCCGAGCAGGGCGAGTGGAACGGCCAGCAAGGCGGCCCCGCCGATGATGACGGCCATCGTGACCCGGCGGGGAGCATCAACGGCCACGGCCAGCGCCACGGCCGTCAGCGGGAGAGCCGGCGCCGCGGCGGCGACCACCGTGACGGCCACCGAGACCGGGTCCGGCCCTTGGGCCAACGTCGAGGGCAACGCCAGGCCGGCCAGGATGCCGGCCAGGACGAAGGCGGAAAGCACGGCGAGCGCCGGCAGCGCCAGCCATGCGCCAATCAGCGCGGTGCGGGGTACGGCCCGAACCACCAGCCAGGCGGCAGCGCCCGAGCTGATCTCCTCAGTGAAGCCCGCCCCCACCAGGGCGGCGCTCAGGACCGCGGCCACGGCCAGCCCAACCGCGAGCGTCAGGCGCGCGGCGGACGACCCGACTGAACCGTCCACCGCCACGGCGGTCAGGGCCGCAATTGTCGGCAGGGCCAGCAGGGCCAGCAGCCGCAGCTGGATCCACAGCTGGCGGGCGACGTGGATGGCGAGGGTCAACGGACCAGGTCCGCCAGCGCGGTGAGGCCGCGCAGGGAGAGCGGAAGTCTTTGCGCGTCCAGCTCGCTGATCGGCGCGTGGAGGATCACCCGCCCGTCGCGGATCAGGACCACGCGGTCGACCACGCCTCCCTGCTGGGCCGGATAGCGGCTGGCGATGACCACGGTACGACGCTCGCCTGGAATCTGAAGGAGCCGCACGCGTTCAGATGGGGTGTGCGCCCGCAGCGGCTCGTCCAGGAGGAGCACCTCGGGGTCGGGAAGGAGGGCGGCCGCCAGGGCGGTGCGTTCCAGGGTGATGCGTCCCGCGTGCCGCAGCGGGCGGTCGCGGATGGCGCCCAGCTGGAAGTGCTGGAGGGATTCTTCGATCTGGCGCTCACGCTCCAGGCCATCGATGCCGGACAGGCGGGCGGCGAGGTCCAGGCTTTCGGCCGGTGTCATCCACAGCGGAATTCCGGGGTCGGATCCGACGTATCCGATGCGCCGTGCCCAGCCCTCGGGAATGGCCACCTCACGCTGGAGCCCGGCCACGGTGCACGTTCCGCGTTCCGCACGCGCCAGGCCCGCCATGATCCGCAGGAGGAGCGACGGAGCCTGGGGATCGACCCCGGCCAGCAGCACGCGTGCGCCGGCCGGTATGGCGATCTCGAGTCCGTCGAGGACTGGCTGGCCGCCAATCCGGCGGGCGAGATCGGTGACTTCGACTGCTACCGGCCGAAGGCGGCCGGCGGCCGGCGACGACCACAGCGCGTCCGGTGTCGAGGTCGGCATGGCCGGACTCTACCGCGTCGGCTTCGGCATCGGGTCTATTGACACTCGCAGCCGGTTGGTACTAGGATAAGCGTCGCCTTATATAAAGGCTCCCTTTACGATTCGCACCTGAGAGCCGCCGCATGACCGTGTCACCGGCCGATTCAATCGCCACCCGCGACCTCCGCCTCCTGCGGGACCTCTATCGCGCGCTGGCCGACCCCACCCGGCTCCGGACCTGCGCCATCCTCGGCGAGTCCGGGCCGCTTCCCGTCAATGAGCTCTCGTCCCGTTTCGGGCTGTCACAGCCCCTCATCAGCTGGCACCTGCGGATCCTCCGCACGGCCGGCCTGGTGGAGATGCGCCCCCATGGCCGGGAGAAGCTGTGCGCCCTGCGGCCGGCCGCTTTCGCCGCGTTGACCGCTGCCCAGCAGCGGCTGGTGGCGGGCGAGCTGCGCCTGGCCGCCGCCCAGGGCCTGGATGCCGGAGGCGCGCTCCGTGCCCGCTGACCCGGCACCCCGCGGCGACGCGCTGCTCTCGGATCGGCTCAAGGCAATGGGCCGCGCCGCGCTTGCCCCCGTCGTAAACGTGCTGGCCACCGGCGGGGTCACCCCAAACTCGGTGACCGTGGCCGGCCTGATCCTGGTCCTCGCCGCCTCCCTGCTGATCTGGCAGCGATCGCTCGTCCTGGGGGCGGTGATCCTGGCCATCGGCGCGGTCATGGATGCCCTGGACGGCGGCCTGGCCCGCGCCCAAGGCGGCGGCACGCCCTTTGGCGCGTTCCTCGACAGCACCCTCGATCGAGTCGGCGAAGCGGTCGTCTACCTGGGCATCATCGCCTTCTGGCTGGATCGGACGGCGCAACCCTTCGTGCCGGTCATGCTCGCCGCCCTGGCCCTCAGCGGATCGTTCCTGGTCAGCTACTCGCGAGCGCGAGCCGAGGCGGTCGGCTTCACCGCCTCGAACGGCCTGGCGCCCCGAGCCGAGCGGCTCATCATCCTCGTCCTGGGCCTGGCGCTGGCGGGGCTCGGGCATTCCATCTTTCTGCTGCTGGCGATGGGCGTCATCGCCATCCTCGCCTGGGTGACCGTCGCCCAGCGCATCTGGAACGTTCGTGCGCAGGCGGCGACTGCCGACCTGCCGGCCCCCATCGGTCAAGACAAGGAGAGCTGAGCATCGTGGCTACCAACACCAAATTCGCCTCGAACGGGCGCAACGGGAAGCGACGCCCGGACGGCAAGGTCCGGGTCGCCATCGTGGGCGTGGGCAACTGCGCCTCGAGCCTGGTCCAGGGGCGCTACTACTACGAGAACGCCCGACCCGGGGGTCAGATCCCCGGCCTCATGCACGTCGACCTCGGTGGCTACCACGTTCGGGACATCGAGTTCGTGGCGGCCTTCGACATCGACAAGAACAAGGTCGGCAAGGACCTGTCCGAGGCCATCTATGCCGCGCCCAACAACACCTATGTGTTCCACCAGGTGCCCAACCTGGGCGTGACCGTGGATCGGGGCATGACCCTCGATGGGCTGGGCAAGTACCTCGCGGAGGTCATCGAGAAGGCGCCGGGCCAGACCGCCGACGTGGTCGGCATCCTGCGCGAGCGGGAGGTGGACGTCATGGTCTCCTACCTGCCGGTGGGCAGCGAGGATGCGACCAAGTGGTACGTCGAGCAGGCACTCCAGGCGGGCGTGGCGTTCATCAACGCCATTCCGGTCTTCATCGGCCGCGAGCCGTACTGGCAGCGCCGCTTTGCCGAGCATGGCCTGCCGATCATCGGCGACGACATCAAGAGCCAGGTGGGCGCCACCATCACCCATCGGGTCCTCACCCGGCTGTTCATGGACCGTGGGGTGCGGGTCGACCGCACCTATCAGCTGAACTTCGGGGGCAACACCGACTTCCTGAACATGCTCGAGCGTGAGCGTCTGGAGTCCAAGAAGATCAGCAAGACGAACGCGGTGACGTCCATGCTCGACTACGACCTGGGCCCCGACGACGTCCACGTCGGACCGTCGGACTATGTGCCGTGGCTGAAAGACCGCAAGTGGTGCCACATCCGGATGGAGGGGACCACCTACGGAGACGTTCCCCTCAACCTGGAGCTCAAGCTCGAGGTCTGGGATTCGCCGAACAGCGCCGGCGTCATCACGGATGCCATCCGCTGCGCGAAGCTGGGCCTCGACCGCGGCCTGGCCGGGACCCTGGTCGCCCCGTCGTCGTACTTCATGAAGTCGCCACCGCTCCAGATCCATGATGACGTGGCGCGCGAGCGAGTCGAGGCCTTCATCCGGGGCGAGGACAACCAGACGCTGGATGGGACCAAAGCGCCTGCTCCGGCACGGGCCAGGCGAGCGCCCCGCGTGAAAGCGGCCGCTCGTCGCTAGGGCGAGCGGGCCGGTGACCGCGGAGCGAAGCTCCACGGGGGTTCCCGCACGGCAGCATGCCGCGCGTGGAGGCGAACGCGGCCGTGAGCGACTCGCCTATTGGGCCTACCGGGCGGCGGAGCGGGCGCTGAGCGCGTTGCCCCGCAGCGTCGTGATGCCCGGTGCGGTGGCCCTCAGCAACGGCGCCTACGACCTGTCGGGGGCGAAAGGCGCCGTGGTCCGGGCCAACATGGCCCAGGCCCTGGGCCTGCCGGCTGACGACCCGCGGGTCTCGCGGGCCGCACGCCGCGCGTTCCAGAACTTCGGCCGCTACCTGGCTGAGGTCATGCGGCTGCCCGCTCTCGACCCGGTCGAGGCCCGCCGGCAGGTCACCTTCCACGGCTGGGAGCAGCTGGCCGCTGCCCAGGGGACCGAGGGCAAGGGGCTGGTGATCTGCGCGGTCCACGTCGGCGCCATGGACCTCCTGGCCCCGGCCTTGATGGTCGAAGGCGAGAAGGTCAGCGTGGTGGGCGACGACACGACCTATGGACGGCTGTACGAGCACCTCGGCGCGGTCCGCGCCAGGTTTGGGGTGCAGGTCATCGGATGGCGCAAGATGCGCCGGCTGTACAGGGTCCTCGAGGGCGGCGGCAACCTCGCCCTGCTGTGCGACGGCGCCTACCGGCCGGGTGATGTCCCGGTCGAGTTTCTGGGAGCCGCCACCACGTTCCCGGCCGGCCCGGCGGTGATCTCGGCGCGGACAGGCGCGGCTATCCTCCCCATCGGCGCACGACGGACCGATGACGATCGGCTGGAGGCGTGGGGCTACCCCGTCATCCGGGCCACCAGCACTGAGCCGCCCGAGGTCTACCGCACCACCCAGGCCCTGGCCGAAGCGCTGGGCCAGGTGATCGCCGGTGATCCGGGCCAGTGGTACATGTTCCGTCCGGTGTGGCCCCAGACCGATGCGGAGCGGGCCGCGGCGGCCACAGCGCTGGCTCGCGCTCGCGCGGGCGAGGACTGGAACGCCGTCGACCGATGAGCCGGCGTCCGGGAGGCCTCATCCTGCGCGCCGGGCTCGAGCTGGTTGACGCACTGGTCGGACTCCTGCCGCGCGGGCTGGCGTACAGGCTCGCCGACCTGCTGGGCAACGCGTGGTATCGCTTCGCGCCACGGCGACGCCGGCTGGTGGCGGCCAATCTGGCGCGTGTGTACGAGGCACGCGGCCAGCGGATCGGTCCCGGTGAGCTGCGCCGCGTGGTGCGCGCCGCGTTCGTGGCCCATGCCCGCTACTACCTGGAAGTGGTTCGTCTCCCCCACCTCGACCGGGAAGAGATCGAGCAGAACCTGGTTGTCGAGGACGCGGCCGGGCTGGAGGCGCTGATCCGGGGCGGTGGCCTGATCGGGGTATCGGCCCATTTCGGCAACTTCGAGCCGGCCGCCGTGTGGCTCGCCCGCCGAGGCGTGCGCTGGCTGGCGCCGGTGGAGCGGGTCGAGCCTCCGGAGCTGTTCGCCTTTCTCCGATCGAGGCGCGGCGCCCGCAGCATGGGGGGCGAGATGGTGCCGCCGCCGTCCGGCCGTCGGGTGCTCGACGCCCTGCGCCAGGGCGAGCTGGTGGCCATTGCGGCGGATCGCGACGTCATGGGGACCGGGCGCGACGTGACCTTCTTCGGTCATCCGACGAAGCTCCCGGACAGCCCGGCCGCGCTGGCCGTGCTGACCGGCGCTCCGGTCGTGGTGGGCACCCTGCGCCGCACGGCCCCCGATCGCTTCACCGCCCGGGCGCAGCGCGTGGTGTGGACGCCCACCGGCAACCGGCGGGCCGACGTGGCGGCCCTGACCCAGCGCATCACCGATGCCCTGGCCGAGCATATCGCCCAGGCACCCGAGCAGTGGTGGGGCGCGTTCCAGCCGATCTGGCCCGACCTGGTGCCGGATCAGCTGCCCGAGGGTGCGGACCGATCATGAGCCCATACGGAGCCCGAGGTGGGGGACTCGGCAAGGCCGATCTCCACCTCCACACCCTGTACTCCGACGGCACCGCGCGCCTGGTGGACCTCCTGGACTGGGTCGATCGACGCACAGACCTCGACCTGGTGGCAATCACCGACCACGACCGAATCGACGGGGCGCTGCGGGCCCAGGCCATGCATGCGGCGGGCGACTACCGCTATGGGCTGGTGGTGGGCGAGGAAATCACCACCCGCAGCGGCCACGTCCTCGGCCTGTTCCTGACCAGACCCATCCCCGCCTTCCGCTCGGCCGCCGAAACGGTGGAGCGGATCCATGCCCAGGGTGGCCTGGCGGTGGCGCCCCATGCGTTGGGCATCTTCCTGTCCCTCGGCCGGGGCAGCCTGCTGCGCCTCCAAACCGACCCCCGCCTCGAGCGCCACCTCGATGCGGTGGAGCTGATCAACCCCAGCCTGGGCGGGCGGCTCCGTCACGCGGCGCTGGCCGAGCTGAACGCCGAGCGGCTTCACCTGCCGGGCATGGGCAGCTCCGACGCCCACGTCCTGGAAACGGTGGGCAGCGCCTGGACGACGTTCGAGGGCAGCACGGCCGAGGAGTTTCGCGCCGCGCTGGCGAGTGGTGCAGTCGAGGCGGTCGGCCGCCATTGGAGCACCGGCCACAACGTGGCGGTCTACGGCCGTCAGCTGGTGGCCAAGGCGCGGAAGCTGGGGCATACTCTCCGCCCGTCCGGAGAGTGGCGATAAGCGTGATTGAGGCCCCCAAGGCCGGCCGCCTCGACATCCGAGGGGATTCGACCGGCCCCGTGGCTACCCGCTCCCCGCTGAAGATCGGGATCGTGAGCCCGTATGGCTTCCCGCATCCCGGCGGGGTCAACGAGCACGTCCGCCACACCTACGAGGAGCTTCGCTCGCTCGGCCACGATGCGTGGATCATCACCCCCAAGTACGGGCCGGAGCGAGACAGCGAGGGCCACGTCATCCGCCTCGGCACCGGGTGGGCAGTGCCCAGCAACGGCAGCGTCGGCCGCCTGACGATTGGCTGGCGGCTGCGGCCGCGCATTCGAGACCTCCTGGCGGCGCATCGGTTCGACGTCCTGCACTTCCACGAACCATTCGTGCCGTTCCTGTGCCCCGCCGTGCTGCGGGAGTCGACCACGGTCAACGTGGCCACCTTCCACGCCTTCGGTGGCTTCTCGCCGTCGTACTGGCTCGGACGCCGTGCCGCGGCCGGACTGGCCGCTCGCCTTCACGGCCGAATCGCGGTCAGCGGCGCCGCCCGTCATTTCATCAGCCGCTACTTCGAGGGCGATTACCGGATCATTCCGAACGGGGTCGAGATTGAGCCCTTCGCCGCGGCGCAGCCGTTCGAGGAGCTGCGGGATGGGACCCTGAACATCCTGTTCGTGGGTCGGCTGGAGGACCGCAAGGGCCTGTCCTACCTCCTGCGTGGCTACCACCGGCTCCGGAAGCGCCACGTCGACGCGCGGCTGATCGTGGTCGGCGAAGGCCCGCGGCTCCGCGAGTACAAACGGTACGCCGCCACCCGGCGCATCCGCGACGTCGAGTTCGTGGGCCACGTTTCGCTGGCGGCCAAGCTCCGCTACTTCGCCAGCGCCGACATCTTCTGCGCCCCGTCCACCGGCCAGGAGAGCTTCGGGATCGTCTTGCTGGAAGCCATGGCCGCCGGCCTGCCGATCGTGGCCTCCGACATCCACGGCTACAAGAACGTCGTCTCCCGCGACGTCGAGGGTTACCTGGTGGAGCCGCGCAACCCGACCGCCATCGCCGCCGCGCTGTACAAGCTGGCCGGCGATCCCGACCTGCGGCATCGGATCGGCGAAGCTGGTCGCACCAAGGCGGAGGACTACTCGTGGGAGCGCGTCACCGAGCAGCTGGTGGCCTACTACCACGCCATCCGGGACAGAGTCCGCGCTGAGCGCGCCGCCCCCTAGCGGTCGACCTCGAACGGCCGCCGGTAGGCGGTGAACTTCTCACTGACCACGAAGCCGTTGTCGGTGTAGACCCCCAGCGCGCCGGTCTCGTTGTGGGCGTCGACGCCCAGGATGCCCTCGGCCATCCCTCGTTCGCGGAGCAGCACCAGGCTGCGGGCCACCAGGGCGTGGGCCAGGCCGCGACCCCGCCAGGGGCGCCGGCTGAACACCGAGTCGAGCCAGCCGCGCTCGACACCCAGCGCCCGGTTGGCCTCGGGGTAGATCGCGTTGATCACTGCGCCCGCGATCTCATCGCCGTCGAAGGCCACCACGTGCAGGGACGGGTCGAAGCTCGACTCCTCAGACCAGCGGGCAAACGCCGTGTCCGAGCTGTCCACGCCCCCCCAATGATCGAGAAACGCCTCGCTGTCAGCCAGGAACAGCCGGTACGAGTCCTCACCTGACACCGGCCGGACCTCGAGACCCCCGGGAAGCGGCAGGTCCGCGATCGGGTCGGCCAGGTTGCGGGTCATGTGGAAGAACCAGCGCGCTGGCTGGAATCCGTTGTGCTCATACAGAACGTGCGCGCCCTTGTCCGTCTCCGCCGCCCAGCAGCCGGCCACCCGGGGCCGATCGATGTCGTGGCTGGCCGCCACCGCGGCGATGCGCTCCTGCGCCCGGGCGAACAGCACCGAGCCGACTCCGCGGCGGCGCCAGACCGGATCCACCTCGCCCCAGGATCGGTACTCGCGCAGCCCATCGTTGGTGTCGATCCATTCGACCTTGGCGAAGCCAACCGGCCTCTCGTCGACCTCGGCCACGACCAGGTCGTGCGCAGGGTCGCACTTCTCGTCGGGACGCAGCTCCAGGGTCATCTGCTCCACGGTGAGGCGGTCGCTGATCTCGTCGGCCGCCTGCGCATCGTTGGTGATGCGGGTCAGGACCGGGATGTCGCTCTCCCCGGCATACGGTCGCAGCCGGACCTGGACATCGGTCTTGCTCGAGCCCATGTCAGCCAACCCGCTTCAAGCGCCCCGTGCGCTTGGCGTAGCGCTCGGCCCGCCCGAAGGCCCACAGGCCAGCCGGGATGAACACCACCGCCATGAGCAGCAGCGGCCATATGTCATGGAGCAGCTGGTCGATTCCGACGCCGTCGATGAGCCCGGCCCGCACCCCGTCGAGGACGTAGGTCGCCGGCGAGAACTGGCTGATGAACTGCATCCAGCCGGGCAGAACGTCGATCGAGTAGTAGACCCCGCTCACCAGCAGCAGCACCGACTGCAGGACAAAGACCATCTGGGCGCCGCGCTCCACGTACATGAGCGGCAGGATGGAGGCGGCGATCCCGATCCCGATGAAGCTGACGGTGCCCAGCAGGGTGAACGCCACGGCCGTGGCGAAGTTCGCTTGCGACAGGTCCAGCTCGAAGAACAGGGCCAGCACCAGCAGGACGAACAGGGTGTGGATCAGCCCGAAGATCACCGCATACAGCGCAGCGCCCAGCAGCTGGGCATAGCGCCGGATGGGCGCCATGAACGTGTACTCCAGGGTGCCTTCCCAGCGCTCCCACTGGACCGATTCGCCGATGAACTCGAACACGATCGCCAGATAGCTCCAGAAGATGGTGCCGATGACCAGCACCATGAGCAGCCGCTCGTCGCCCAGGCTGTCCCCGATCAGGGTGACCGCCAGGGCACCGGCGACCGAGTAGACGAGCCAGGCGACTTCCCAGCCCCAATAGCGCTTGGTCAGGTTGAAGTTGCGCTCGACGAAGGCCATCGAGGCCTTCAGGTCACGTGACAGCAGGGCCATCGGTCAGTCCTCCTCGTCCTCAGGGGTCTCGTCTTCGAGGTCGTCGTCGAGCGAGCGACCGGTGAACCTCATGAACACGTTGTGCATGGTCGGCGTCTCGCCGTGCTCAGCGGCGACCAGCGCCTTGAGCCCGTCGGGCGTGTCTTCGGCCACGATCCGGCCGTCGTTCAGGATCCCGATTCGCTGGCAGAGGCGCTCGGCTTCGTCCATGTCGTGGGTGGTCAGCACAATGGTCGCGTCGTGGGTGTCGCGCAGCTGCTCGACGAAGGTCTGCACCTCGAGCTTGGAGCGCGGGTCGAGCCCGGTCGTCGGCTCGTCCATCAAAAGCAAGATAGGACTGGTCAGCAGGGCACGGGCGATCGCCACCTTCTGCTGCATGCCGCGGCTCATCTGCTCCAGCGGCCGCCCCAGGCGCTTCTCGCCGATCCCCAGCCGGGCCAGGATGCGGATGGTCTCGGCCCGGGCCTCGCCGGCGTCCATCCCATACAGGCGCGCGGCGTAGGCCAGGTTCTCGAACGGACTCAGCTTCTTGAAGAAGGCGGCGTCGACGCTGACCCGGTTGATCATCCTCTTGACTGCCATCTCGTCCCGTTCGATGTCATGGCCGAACACCTCAACACGCCCCGTGTCCAGGGTCAGCAGGGTTGAGAAGAGCCGAATGAGGGTCGACTTCCCGCTGCCGTTGGCGCCCAGCACGCCATAGATCTCGCCGCGCTCGATGCGCAGGGAGACGTCGTTGATGGCGATCACCGCCTTGCGCTTGCGTCGGCTGCCGACCTGGAAACGCTTGGTGACGTGCTCGGCGAGCAGGGCCGGAACCGCCATCGGCTCAAACGACTCACGCGGCGCAGCCGGCGCAGGCGCGACGACCTGCGGCGCCTCTGCCGTCATGGCAGGGCGCTGGTCGGCCACCGTCTTCTCCTGTGGCCTGATTCCGGTTTGCATCTGGAGTTCCTTCTTGTCTGGACCGATGCCTTCGGCTGGACCGATGCGGACCGGGCACAAAAATGCCGTGGTCCGGATCGGGCCCACGGCTGGGGTCTGGGTCGGCGGCTGGGCCGCCAGATCGTCAGCTGGTCGTGGGCACAGATCTCCCGTTTCGCGGG
>JBOGTA010000147.1:0-6954 GCA_050695855.1 Candidatus Limnocylindria bacterium | reverse complement strand
ACTGGGGCCATGACCTCGACCCTGTCGCGACCCGAGCGGCCGCCGCTGGCCCGCGCCGCCACGCTGGCCTCGCACTACTACCTCGATCCGGATCTGCTGGAGCGCGAGAAGGACCGGATCTTCTATCGGACCTGGCAGCTGGTGGCCCGTGGCGAGGACCTGGCCCGGGTGGGGGATTTCGTGCCCGGCGACATCGCCGACGAGCCGATCGTGATCACCCACGGACTCGACGGCGATCTGCGTGGCTTCTACAACGTGTGCCGCCATCGGGCGGGGCAGGTGGCCCTGGCCCGCGGTAACCGGAAGAGCCTCCAGTGCCGCTATCACGGCTGGACCTACGGCCTGGACGGGACCCTGCGGGCCTGCCCCGAGATGGAGGCCACCGAGGATTTCCGCAAGGAAGATTTCGGCCTGGTCCCGATCCGGGTCGAGCGCTGGGGACCGTTCGTATTCGCCAACCTGGACCCGGAAGCGCCGCCGCTGACCGAGGTGCTGGGTGCCATCCCGGCCGAGGTCGCGGCGGCCGGGTTCGACATCGACCGCATGCGGCTGGTGGAGCGTCGCGAGTACGTCGTCGAATCCAACTGGAAGGTCTACGTCGACAACTACCTCGAGGGCTACCACCTCCCCATCGCTCATCCGCAGCTGTTCAAGGAGCTGGACTACGACGCCTACCGAGTCGAGGAGTTCCGGCACTACTCCAAGCAGCACGCCCCCATCCGCGAGCTGAAGGCGGGCGAAGAGCCCGGACGGGATCGGCGCTTCGTGCGGGCCGAGGGCGAGGACAGCGCGCTGTACTACTGGGTCTTCCCGAACACGATGTTCAACATCTACCCCGACAACCTGTCGTCCAACGTCATCCTGCCGCTCGGTCCCGAGCGCACGCTCACGATCTTCGAGTGGTTCTTCGCCGAGCCGGGGACCGGGCCGGGCTGGGAGTCCATGCAGCAGGGGATCACGTTCTCGGACCAGATCCAGCAGGAGGACATCGTCCTGTGCGAGCAGGTCCAGCGCGGGCTGCGCTCGCGCGCATACGACACCGGCCGGTTCAGCGCCCTCCGGGAGAACGGGGTGTACCACTTCCAGAACCTCGTCCGCGAGTACCTGGGCGAGGAGGACGGCCCGCCGCCGTGACATACGACGAGCTGCTCGCCATTGCACGCCGATTCGAGGGCCAGACGCTGGAAACGGTGACTGGGAAGTACTTCACGGTCGGGGTCGCCCTCGAGTGCCCATTCTTCACCCCGGCATCATCCGGATGGGGCCAGAGCGACGGCCGCAAGGCCGCCGAGCGATTCGTGGCGCGCTACAACGAGATCGGAACCATGCGGCCCCGCGACTACGCCGACGTGACCCGCAACGCCTCCTACTACATCGGCCTGCTCATGGCAGCAGGTCGGAAGCGGACAGACCGATGAGTGCCGCGCCGCGACGCCAGGACGGGCGGCTGACCGTGGCTCTGGTCAGCGAGGTCTTCTGGGAGCCGGATGGGCTGGGCCGCCTCGACGAGCGGCTGGACGAGGCAGCCCGACGGGGAGCCGACGTCGCGCTCCTGCCCGAGCTGCCGCTCCATCCCTGGCGACCGGCCACCACCGAGCCCGTCGACGATGACGCAGAGCCGATGGGTGGGCCCCGGATGGCGGCCCAGGCGTCGGCCGCCAAGCGCGCCGGGATCGGGCTGGTTGGCGGAATCATCCACCGGGATACCGATGGGCGCCGGACCAGCCGCGCCCTCGTGTTCGATGCCGATGGCGAGCTGGTCTCCACCTTCGAGAAGCTGCATCTGCCCGAAGAGCCCGGTTTCTGGGAGACGAGCCACTACGAGCCCGGTTCCGCGGTCGCCCGTCCCATCGACGCATTCGGGCTCCCCTTCGGGATCCAGATCTGCTCCGACACGAATCGGCCTGAGGGCTCGCACCTGCTGGGGGCCCTGGGTGCGGAGGCCATCCTCATCCCGCGCGCCAGCGAGGAGAAGACCTATCAGCGGTGGAAGGTCGTCTTCCGGGCCAATGCCCTGACCTCGGCCGCCTACGTGCTCTCGGTCAACCGTCCTTACCCCGAAAGCGGGGTCCTGCTGGGCGGGCCTTCGGTGGCCGTTGACCCCAGCGGGTTTGCGCTCGTGGAGACCACGGATCGGCTCGCGCTCGTCACCCTCGAGCACGAGGTCGTCGCGAAGGCCCGACAGGCCTACCCCGGCTACCTGCCGATCCGGGCCGGGCTGTATGCCGATGCCTGGGCCGAGGCGGAGGCGACCCCTACTCGGACAGGATGAACGTGCCCTGGGCCAGCAGCTCCGAGCCGCGGTACACCCGCATCACATAGGTCCCGGCGCCCAACGCGTCCAGGAGGGCGTTCGTCGGCACCGTGAAGCCGTCGACCGTGGCGTTGGGGTCCACGGTGAGCGTGTTCTCATCCGCCGTGATGACCACCGTTTCGGACCCGTCCTTGTTGAGGCGGGCCACCGCCTCGGCGATCTGCGTCACCCCGAACGGGGCCGTCAGCTCGATCGAGTGCGCGAAGGTGGTGCCCGGTGTGAACGTGTCGGTCGGGCTCGTCACGCGCTGGGTATCGGCGTTGAGGCCCAATCCGAAGGTCAGGGTGCCGGGCAGGATCGGTCCTTCGCTGGCGGACGGGTCGGGCGAGCCACTGATGTCCGGCGTGGCCTCGGGAGTCGGCTCCTGGCTTGCAGCTGGTGTGGGCGTGGCCACCGCCACCGGTGGCGCCGGGGGCAGGATGCCGCCCACGATCAGGCCAACCACCACCGCGACCGCGATCGTTCCGAGGGCGGCCCCAACCGCGATCAATGAGCCCTGGTTCAGCAGCGCGAAGTCGGCCGCGGGGGGGGCCGCGGACGCGGTCAGCGGCGCGCCACAGGAGCGGCAGACCTGGGCCCACGCAGGGTTGGCGTTACCGCAGTTGGCGCATTCCTGGGAGTCCACGGCCATCGGCGGGGAGCCTAGCATGGAGCCCCGGCCGGGGAAGGTCAGTCGACGACGAACTCCGCGTGGCGCAGGTTGACGATGACGACCTCCTGGGTTTCCGGGACGCCGTCAGGGGACCACATTGTGACCTCGGTCAGGGGCAGGAAGGGATGCGTCGAGAGTAGAAGGGCGTCTTGCTCGGCTCCCGGCTTGAGGTGCGCGGTGCCGGTCACCTGCCACCCACCGATCCGCATCCGAACCTCGTGGCGGTCGCGCTCGATCCGCTTCTCGGGGGGACTCACGTGCCGCGGTGGGACGACCATTTCAAGATCGTCGATTTGGACCGCCATCCAGTCCCTGGCCTGAAAGCCCTCGGCACCATGCGGCAGGACGGCTAGTTCGCCGCCTCGATTAAGAATGTCCGTCATCCGCTCGTCGCCGGGACTTACCGATGCCGCCAGGACCATCTCGGCCAGGTAGAGGCGAATTGGCTCCAGGTCCTGCGCGTCACGGGCGTCCTTGGCGGGCGCCAGAAAGCTGCGCACGACGTCACGCTACTCCGGGTCGAGCCGCGCGTCCTCTAGCCCGTTCTGCCATCGCGACAGGTACATCCGGCCATGGCGTGGTGCCGGAGGAGGGGGTCGAACCCACACGGGATTGCTCCCATCGGTGTTTGAGACCGACGCGTCTGCCTGTTCCGCCACTCCGGCCCGCGGGGGATGTGATTATAGGGAGCCGATGTCGGAACCCGACCACAGTCGCCCGACCACGCGGACCAGCCCGATGGCGGACGAGGCCGCCGTGGTGGCTGCCGCGGCCGGTGGGGATCGATCCGCCTTCGCCCAGCTGATGGAGCATTACCAGGGCGCGTGCTACGGCCTGGCCTGGCGTCTGCTCGGTGATCCGGACCTCGCCGCGGACGCCACCCAGGACGCGTTCATCCACGCCTACGACCACATCTCCTCGTATCGGGGTGGGGTCTTCCGGTCGTGGCTGCTGCGGATCACCGCCAATGCGTCGTACGACATCCTCCGCCGCTCCCAGCGCCGTCCGACGACCGGGCTCCCCGAGCCCGAGGAGGGCGAGGCCGATATCGCCGATCCGCAGGCCGTGAATCCGGTGGCGGAGTCGGCTCGCGCGGAGCTGTATCGGGCCCTGGACGCCGCCCTCCGCCTCCTGCCCGAGGACCAGCGGACCGCAGTGGTCCTGTGTGATGTCTACGGCATGGACTACCACGAAGTGGCCGAAGCCATCTCGTCACCCATCGGGACCGTGAAGTCGCGGATCCATCGCGGGCGCCTGCGCCTGCGGCTGCTGCTCGCCGACCAGCGGGAACTGTTCGAGGGTTGAAGGCGTCTGACCGATGTCCATGACTACGCCGGCGCATCCTGATCCCGAGCGCCTCGCCGCCCTGGCCGGCGCGGACCCCAATGCCCTGTCTGACCGGGAGCTGGGCGCGCACGTGGCCGCCTGTGAGACCTGCGAGCGCCAGGTTCGAGAGCTCACCACGCTGCTTAGTGCGCTGGCCGAGCTCCCTGACCTCGTCCCGTCGCGGCCCCTCCGCCTGGTGCCACCTGTTGCCGAGCCGACAGCATCGTCCGGCTGGCGGATTGCCTTCCGACGGGCCTTCGCTCCGGTCGCGGTGGCCGGGATGGTGCTGCTGCTGGTCGGGAGCGTGGGTGCCACCGGGGTCCTGGGCCCCGCCGACGCCGGCGCGCTGCTGAGCCGCCTCGCGATGGGGCAAGCCTCGGCCCCCGCCCCGGCCGAAGAGCCGGAGGTCTACGCCACCGATGCCTCGGGCGGCGACACCGGCGAGCCCGACGCGCTTCGTCCCTCGCCCGACGGCACTCGGGGCCTGACCGGCGCTCTCGCTTCGGAGAGCCCGGCCGCAGACGAGAGCACGCCGCTCCCCACCGAGAGCCCGGCAGAGGTAACCGCAGAGTCGGAAACGGGTCGCGACGGTGCGCTCGCCCTGGACGAAGGCCGCGTGGGGTGGATCGCCGCGGCGTTGATCGGTGTCGGTTTGCTGGCCCTGGCCCTCCTCCTGCGCCGATCGGGCAAGCCGGTCGAGCGGGGCCTGCCCGGCCGCTGACCGGGGCCGATCAGGCGCGAATCAGGCGCCGATCAATCGCCCGGCCACGATCGCGGCGGTCAAGATCAGCAACCCCACACCACCCGCGATCACGGCGGCCCACGGCGTCTCGAGGAATCCCTTGGGGGCGGCCTCCTCCCGCGGAGGACGGGGCCGGACCCGAACCGTGCCTTTGCGTGCGCTGCGCGGATCACCGGCCGCGGTGCGCCATCGGGTCGAAACCTGGGCCTGCACCGCTGCGCTGGCCGCGACCTGGTGGCGCCCACCGCTCCAGTGACTGCCACCTGAGGCGGTCCCACTCCAGGGGTGCTCGAGGTCCCAGGCCGCTCGTCGCGCAACGGAGGAGAGGACCTCCCAAGCCTCGTTGATCTCGCGCATCCGCACCGCAGCATCAGCTCCGCCGTCGTGGAGATCGGGATGGTGCGATTTCGCCAGCCGCCGATGCGCCGCGGCCACCTGCGACGATGTCGCCTGGCGGGGCACGCCGAGGACGGCGTACGGGTCACGAACCGCCGAGCGGGGCATGCCCGGATTCTAGCCGCCGCCCAGGGGAGGGCAGCGGTCTAGACTCAACCCATGCCGGATCGTCGCCCGATCCTGATGCTGATCGACGGCCCCAGCCTCGTCTATCGCGGCTATTTCGCTCTGCCGCCGCTGACGACGTCGGATGGGACTTTGGTGAACGCCGTGTTCGGCTTCCTGCAGATCGTGCTGCGGGGCATGGCCGACCTGAAGCCGGACTACGCGATGGTCGCCTTCGACCTCGGCAAACCGGAGTTTCGGTTCGTGGCGTATCCCGATTACAAGGCCGGCCGGCCGACGATGCCGGACGACCTTCGCAGCCAGTTCCCGATCGTGCGCGAGATCGTGGCCCGAATGGGGATGCCGGTCCTCGAGGTCGAGGGCTACGAAGCGGATGACGTCATCGGGACCCTCACCAAGCAGGCCACGGCGGCCGACGTGGACACGGTCATGGTCTCGGGCGATCTGGATGGCCTGCAACTGGTCGACGACCACGTCCGCCTCCTCACGACCCGGATGGGGGTGGCCTCCACGGTCGTGTACGACCCGGCTCGGGTGATGGAGCGATACGGTCTGCGGCCGGATCAGATGCTCGACTACAAGGCCCTGAAGGGCGACACCTCCGACAACCTGCCCGGCGTGCCGGGGGTGGGGGAGAAGACGGCGATCTCGCTGCTCCAGGAGTTCGGCTCGCTGGACAGCCTCTACAGCCGCCTGGACGAGGTGAAGGGCAAGCTCCGCGAGCGTCTGGCCGATCATCGTGACGACGCGTTCACCAGCCGGGAGGTCGGCCGAATCGTGACCAGCCTGCCGATCAGCCTGGACCTCGAGTCCGCGGTCACCGGCCGTTATGACCGGCGCGCCCTGGCGCAACGGTTCCGGGAGCTTGAGTTCCGCTCGCTGATCGACCGCCTGCCGCCAACCATCGGCGGGTCGTCCGGCCCCGAAGATGACGACGGCCACGACGGGGGGCTCCAACTCTCGCTCGATCTGCTGGGCGGACGCCGGGTCCCGGTCGCCACGCAGAAATCGGCCCTCCCGGGCACCCCTGCGCCGAGCGGAGCGCGCGTGGCGCCCAACGCCAAGGGGGACCCCAAGGGTGCCATCGAGCACGCGGATCCCCGGATGGTGGGCGACGACGCCGACCGGCTGGAGATGGAGGCGTGGCTGGCGGCCCATGGCGATGCGGTTGGGCTGGGCTGGGCGGCAGGCAGCGGCCGACCGTTCGGGCGTCCGCTGCTGGGTATCGCCATGGCCGGCACGGACGGGACGAGCTGGTACCTCCGTTGGGAGGGGGAGCGGACGGCCCTTCCCCGCTGGTTCGCCCGCTCCGACCGCCCGCTCATCGGCCACGACCTGAAGCCGCTGTGGACCGCCCTGCTGCAGCAGGGGATCGAGCTGTCAGGGCCGGCCGTCGAC
>JBOGTA010000146.1:0-7188 GCA_050695855.1 Candidatus Limnocylindria bacterium | reverse complement strand
GCCGCAACGTCCTTCGGGTCGTCCGTGCTCCACGCGTGGCGATATCGGTCCAGCCAGTGCTCCACGTCGGCTCGGTTCATCGGGTACGCCTCCTTCGGTTCAACGTCGACTGTGGCCCAGAGCTGGGTCATCGTCCGGCCTCGGTCTGTGCGTGGAGCTCTTCGCGCATGACGCGTCGCAGGTCCTGCTCGGTGGTCTGGCCGAATGGTGGAGTCGACCCCCGAAGGGCTCGGATTAGCCGATTGCGTCGATCGATCCTGTCGCGCTCAGCCTCGACGCGGTTCAGGTAGTGGGTGGGGTGCTCGATCTGGAACATCGCTCGTGCCTTCGCTGTGTGTTCACGCTTGTGCTAACCTGTGTACATGGTATGGCAGTTACCCATAACCTGTCAACCCATTACACTGGTGACAGATTGACGGCTGGAGAGGAACCTTGGTGACACCCTTCACGGTGCCGGCAGCCAGCGACGCCGCCCGCCGTCAGCCAGCACCCGGCGAGCTGGAGCTCGTTCGCCAGTTCGTGAACACGTTTGACGTGGAGACGAACTGGGAGGGCTTCTCCACGCCTGCGGAACTGTCGGCCTGGATGGTCGAGCGGGGCCTGCTGCCCGCCGGCCGGCGCCTGACCGAACGCGACCTGGCGGCCACCCGCGAGCTCCGCGAGACCCTCCGCGAGGTGCTGGCGGCCAACGCGGGGCACGCCAGCGGAGCAGAGGCGCGTCGGCGCCTCGCCCAGATCGCGGCCAGGTACCCGTTGCGAATGCGACTGAACGGTGGAGCACGATTGGACGCGGAGGGTGGGGCTGGCGTCGCACCTGCCGTCGCCCGGCTGCTGGGCACGATCTACGACGCCATGACCATCGGGACCTGGGAGCGGCTCAAGGTCTGCCGCAACGACGCGTGCGCGTGGGCGTTCTATGACCACTCCCGCAACCACTCCGGGGCGTGGTGCAGGATGGCCGTCTGCGGCAACCGGATGAAGGGACGTGCCTTCCGCAAGCGCCACGCGGGGATCGCAGCGGGATAGCCGGTGCGGCTCGATAGAATCGGCGCGTGGCGGATGCGGCATACGAGACGATTCGGTGGACCGTCGCCGACGGCGTGGGCACCATCACCCTCAACCGCCCGGATTCGCTCAATGCGCTGAACGCGACCATGCGGCGGGAGCTCCTGGCTGCGGTGAAGGCGGCCGGACGGGACGACGAGGTGCGCTGCGTGGTCATCACGGGCGAGGGTCGCGGCTTCTGCTCGGGCGCCGATCTCCGCGCCGGCGCGGGTGAACGCCAATTCCGCCGGGTCCTGACCGACGAGTACAACCCGCTCATCACCGCGATCCGCGAGGTGCCCAAACCGGTGGTCGCGGCCGTGAACGGGGTCGCCGCCGGAGCCGGCGTCAGCCTGGCCCTGGCCTGCGACCTGGTGTACGCCTCGGAAGATGCCCGTTTCATCCAGGCATTCGTCCGCATCGGCCTGGTCCCCGACACCGGCTCGACCCGGACCCTGGTCCGGACGGTCGGCCGCCATCGGGCGGCGGAGCTGATGTTCAGTGGTGAACCGTTGTCGGCGGCTGACGCCGCCGGGGCGGGGCTCGTCAATCGCGTCTTTCCGGCCACTGACTTCGCGGATGGCGTGCGCGAAGTGGCGCGCCGGTTGGCTGCGGCCCCCACCGCGGCCATCGCCCTGGTCAAGCGGTCCATCAACCAGGCCGAGCAGTCAGACCTCGCTGCCAGCCTGAAGCTGGAGTCCGAGCTCCAGGAGCTGGCCGGGCGGACCGATGATCACGCCGAGGGCCTGACCGCGTTCGCCGAGAAGCGCGACCCTCGCTTCACCGGCCGGTAGTTCAGGAGGATCGTGACCGCCGTCCGTCGAGTGGGCGTCCTGGGCGCCGGTACGATGGGGGCAGGGATTGCTCAGGTCGCGGCCGAGGCCGGCCTGGACGTGGGGCTGCTTGACCCTGTGGCCGGGGCCTACGAACGGGCGCGGGACCGGATTGGCGGCTTCCTGGAGCGGAGGGTGACCAAGGGCCAGCTCCACGCCGGCCTGGCCGAGGCCGCCTTGGGCCGTATCCAGCAGGCCGGGTCGCTGGCCCATCTGGCCGCCGCGGAATTCGTGATCGAGGCCATCCCCGAGGACCTGGACCTCAAGCGCGACGCGTTCCGCCAGCTGGATGCCGCAGCGGGTCCCGCGACCATCCTGGCCACCAACACATCGTCGCTGTCGGTGGGGCGCATCGCCGAGGCTGCGATCCGTCCAGAGCGCGTGGTGGGCATGCATTTCTTCAACCCGGTGCCGGTGATGGCGTTGGTCGAGGTCATCGCCGCTCACCGGACTGAGCGGGGCGTGGTGGACGCCACGGTGGCCTTCGCCCAGCAGCTGGGCAAGACCCCGGTCGAGGCCGCGGATACGCCCGGATTCATCGTCAACCGCGTGGCGCGTCCGTTCTACCTCGAGGCGCTCCGCATCCTGGGCGAGGGGGCGACGGACGCCCCCACTATCGACGCCGCCATGCGGGAGGCGGGGTTCCGGATGGGCCCGTTCGAACTCATCGACACCATCGGCGCGGACGTCAACCTGGCGGTCAGCGAGAGCGTGTGGGAGGCGTTCGACCGGGGACCGCGCTACCAGCCGCATGCGTTGCAGCGATCCCTGGTGGAGGCCGGTCGGCTGGGACGGAAGAGCGGGGCCGGCTTCTACGACTGGACCGACGGGGAACGCGGCGCACCGTGGGCGGGCCTGGCTCCGGATCCCACCTCCCCGCTGGAGGCGCTCCCTGGGAACGCGATCCGGGACCGGGTCTTGGCCACCGTGGTCAACGAAGCCGCGTCCGCGGTGGAGGATCGGACCGCCAGCCCCGCGGCCATCGACACCGCCATGCGCCTAGGGACCAACTGGCCCGAGGGACCGCTTGCCTGGGGCGAGGAACTGGGCCTGCAACGCGTGGTGAGCGTGCTCGACGCCCTGGCCGCCGCCGCCCCCGACCCCCGCTACGCCGTGGTGCCGCTCCTCCGCTCCCTGGCGGGGAGTGGCGGGTCGTTCTTCGCTGCCACCTGATGAGGGCCGCGCCTCCGCATCGGTATCGGGCGGTCGTCTTTGACATGGACGGGCTGCTGCTGGACACCGAGGTCGTGTGGCAGGCGGCTGAGGAGCAGCTGTTCGCCGCGCACGGCGCGGTCTTCACTCGCGAAGACAAGCTGGCCGTGATCGGGACCTCGTTCGACATCACGGCGCGCTACTTCGCTCAGCGGCTAGGTCAGCCTCCCGAACAAGGGCCGGCGCTGGTCGAGGAGATGGTGCTGGCCATGTACGACGCCCTGCAGGTGGCGGTGGATGGCCGGCCTGGCGCGTTGGAGCTGGTCGCCCGCCTGCGCGGACGGCTGCCGTTGGCGCTGGCCTCGAACTCGCCGCGCCGACTGGTGGATGCCGCGTTGGAGACCGCCGACCTGACCGATGTCTTCGACGTCATCGTGACCTCGGACGACGTGGCCCACTCAAAGCCTGCCCCTGACATCTACCTCCTCGTCTGCGAGCGATTGGGGATCGAGCCGGGGCACGTGCTGGCCCTGGAGGACTCGGCGGCGGGGGTGGCCTCGGCCAAGGCGGCCGGGCTGGCCTGCATTGCGGTGCCGCAGTTCGCCGAGACCGATGTGGCCGCCGCCGACCGCATCATCGACTCGCTCGAGGAGCTGATTCCCGAGTTCTGATCCAGCCCCTGGGGCGAGGTCGCCGGCGCCGCGCTAGGCTTGCGCCATGTGCAGATCCATCCACGTCCTCCGCGATGGGGCCGACGTCGCTCCGGACGACGACATCACCGCGGCCGCGCTCCAGTACGTCCGGAAGGTGAGCGGTTACCGCAAGCCGTCGGCCGCGAACGAAGCCGCGTTCAACGAGGCGGTGGCCGAGGTCGCGTTCGCCTCTCGCCGACTCCTGGATGCGGTGGCCTCAACCCATCCCGCCGCCCACCGCCACTGAGCGGCTTTCCGCCAGGCGGAGGAAACGGCCAAATTTCCAGAACCGAGCTTCGCGGAAGGGCCGATTCCTTGACTGCTTCTGCCGTCTGGCGGCAAACGCGACCCAGGACGGGTCGAGACGCGGCCGTTTTCGGGGTTCTTCTTGGCCGATCCCTTCGTGTGGCGGGAAACAGCGGAAGACTGATGACGACGCGCGACCGCCGGCGCGTCAGGCCCGCCGCCGGCCCAGGCGGAATGCGATCAGGGTCAGGGTCACGGTCCCGATCATGAGCAGGACGGCCATCGCGATGAGGACCGGCAGCCGCTGAGCGAAGCGCAGCTGTCCGTAGAGGAAGATCGGGAACGTCGGGTCCCCGCCGGCCAGGAACAGGGCGATGGCCACTTCGTCGAACGAGACGATGAAACACGTCAGAAAGGCCGACAGGAGTGACGGCCCCATGAGCGGGACGACGACCCGGCGCAGGGTGGTCCGGTACGACGCCCCGAGGTCCATGGCCGCGTCCTCGAGGTTCGCGTCCATGCCGATCATTCGGGCCAACAGGATTAGCGTCGCGAACGGGGCCGCGACCACGGTGTGACCGATGGCAATGGTGAGTAGCGACCGCGAGATGTCCACGAAGATGAAAAGCAGGAACAGGGATACGCCCAGGACGATGAACGGCACGATCAGCGGCAGCCCGGCAAGCCCGAGCAGGCCCACGCGGCCGCGGAACCGGAATCGGATGACGGCCACGCTGACCGCGAACCCGATGAGGGTGGCACCGGTCGCGGCGAGCAGGCCCACGATCAGCGAGTTCTTGGCTGACTCGAGCAGGGACGCGTCGGTCAGCGCCTCGCGATACCAATCGAGGGTCAGGCCCTTGAGCGGGAATATCAGGACCGTGTTCTCGGTGAACGAGAAGATGAACAGCAGACCGATGGGCAGGTACAGGAGGAACAGCATCACGAGGTAGGTCGCCCGCAGCGGCACGCGTGTCCGACCCACACCCACCTCGCTCCGCGGACGGGCGCCCGCCGTCACGTGGCCACCCGTCGCAGGTCGACGACCCGCAGCGCGACGACAACGAACAGCAGCGTCGCCACGAGCATGATTACCGCCAGGGCGGAACCCAGGGCCCAGTTGGCGGCGCTCGTGAAGAAGTCCTGAATGAGGTTGCCGTACATGAATCCCTCGGTCCCCCCGACGAGGGACGGCGTCACGTACTCGCCGACCGTCGGAATGAAGACCATGAAGAACGCCGCCAGCGCCCCGGGCAGGCTGAGGGGGATCGTGATCCGGCGGAACCGGCTCCAGGGCCCGGCGCCCAGGTCGGCGGCGGCCTCGAGATGGCCGCGGTCGATCCGCTGCATGGCGGCATAGATCGGCAGCGTCGCGAACGGGACCCAGACGTAGATCAGGGTGATCACCACGGCGGCTCGTGAGTAGAGGAGCAGGTCGAGGGGCTCGCTGATCAGCCCGACGAACTCGAGGAACGAGTTGATCGCCCCGTCCTGGCCGAGCATCAGCCGCCAGGCCATGACACGAAGCAGGTAGCTCGTGGCAAACGGGATGAGCAGCAGGATCAAGTACAGGGTCGCGCGTTCCCGGGCCCGGAATGTCAGGAAGTAGGCGATCGGAAACGCGAGCACGGTGGCGAACCCCGCGACCGCCAGCGCCATGAGGGCCGAGATGCCCAGCAACCGAAGGTAGGAGGGCGTGTCGAGCACGATCTGGTACTGGGCCGTGGTCAGGTTCCACGGGTCGTCGAAATCGATCGGCCCCGTCTCGGGCCGGAAGGAGATGGCGATGATCAGGACGAGAGGCAGGACGAAGAACAGCCCCAGCCAGAGGTACGGCGGAGCGGCGAGGAAGCGGAGCGCCCCTCGCCGCCCAAGCATCGGTCTAGCGGTCTGGCAGCCGGATTACGGCAGGCCTACTCCGCTTTGACGCGGGTCCACATCTGGGTCCACGCGTCGCGCTGCTCCTCGGTGATGTTCGGCGTGAAGTTCGTGTTCTCCAGGATCGATGGGTCGTCGAGCCCGAAGACGTCGATGATGAACGGGTCCTCGATGGCCTCCATCACGTCGGACCGCGCGCAGCCGTAGTAGAAGAGGGTGACCGCGTTGCTGCAGGTCAGCTCGGCGAGCTTCTGGTCGAGGAACTCGAGCGCAAGCTCCGGGCTGTCGGAATCGGCGCTGATGCCGTACAGGCCGACCCACGAGTTCCGACCCTCTTCAGGCTTGGCGTACGCGACCGGGGTGCCCTCGCCAAGTGCGGTCGAGAAGCAACCCTGCCACGCGTAGGCGACCCAGATTTCACCGCTGATGACCTCGGGGCACAGGTTCTCGTACTCCGAGTCCCAGTAGTGCAGGTTCAGGTCCTTCTGGGCCGTCCACTCGGCTTCGATGTCGGCGAGCTGCTCGTCGGTGATCGCCGTCTCGTCGTAGCCATGGATGTAGGACGACACGGTCACCGCCCCCGGACCGTCATCCCACATCGAGATATGCCCGGCGTAGTCCTCGTTGAACAGCACATCCCAGGAGGTGACTTCGGGGACCTGATCGGTGTTGTACATGATCGAGCTGAAGCCCCAGTCCCACGGGATGAAGTACTGCTTGCCGTCGATCTGGCCCAGCGCCTGCATCTCGGGCGGGACCGCGTCCCAGTTCGTCAGCTTGCTGGTGTCGATCTCCCGGACGAGGCCCTCGTCCACGTAGAACTGCTGCCAGCCGGTGTAGAAATGGAAGACATCGGCCTGGCTGCCGGCCTGCATGAGGCCCAGGATGTCGGCGTCAGTGGTGCCGAACTCGAAGTCGACCGCGACATCTGGGTTCGCCTCAGCGAAGTCGGTCCAGAAATCGGGCGCCTCGTAGCCGCCCCATTCGAGGACCAGCAGCTCCTGGGGCTCGGCGCCCTGGCATGAGGCAAGGACCAACGCGGTGGTGGCAAACGTGGCCAGCGCGATGCGCAGGCGGTGGGTACGGGCGAGCACAACCAACCTCCTCTTCGGCCAGGGGTCCCCGGTCGTGGCGGAGATGCTACGCCGGCGCTCTCACGCGGGTCAACGGATTTTTGACCGATGCCGACTTAGGGCCTGTGGCCGAATTCCGGTCGTGCGGTGAGGCACGCGTGGACGCTGGGCCGGTCGGTCCGCGCCCGTCCGCCGCGGTCTCGTCGGCGCCGCTCCGCCAACCAGCGGCTGCGTGGGGGGCAGGGATGCCGGACATGACCGGCACCGGGG
>JBOGTA010000145.1:0-9273 GCA_050695855.1 Candidatus Limnocylindria bacterium | reverse complement strand
CATCGATCCCGAGGCGCTGGCCGACCTCGAGCTCTCCCTCCAGGCCCTGACCGATGAACGGCAGGCGAAGAACGCCGATGGCCTCCATGACCTCCTCCGTCGACTGGGCGATCTTTCGACCGATGAGGCGGGGGCTCGTGCGGTGGGCGGTGCGGCCGCCGCCGAAGGTTGGCTCAACTCTCTGGCCGAGTCCCGCCGCGCCGTGCGGGTCCGGATTGCCGGCGAGGAACGCTGGATCGCGATCGAGGACGTGGCGCGGTACCGTGATGGGCTCGGCGTCCAGCCGCCCCTCGGCGTGCCGGATGCCTTCCTGGCGCCGGCGACCCAGGCCCTCGACGGTCTCCTCGCCCGCTGGGCCCGGAGCCACGGACCGTTCCTCGCCCCGGCTCCCGCCGCACGTTGGGGCGTGCCCATCACTCCCGTCGAGGACGCGCTCGAACGCCTCCTCGCCGCCGGCACTGTCCTGCGCGGGGAGTTTCGGCCGGGCGGCGCGGAGCGGGAGTGGTGCGACCCCGAGGTCCTGCGCCTCCTGCGCCGTCGGTCGCTGGCCCGCCTCCGCCGGGAAGTGGAGCCGGTCGAGCAGACCGCCCTGGCCCGGTTCCTGCCGGCCTGGCACGGGGTAGTCCCGGTGGGGGAGGCTCGGCCTCCGCTGTCGCAGCAGGCGGCCCTCGAGCGCCTGGCAGAGGTCGTCGACCAGCTGGCCGGCGTCCCGATCCCGGCCAGCGTCCTGGAACGTGACGTCCTCCCGGCCCGGATCCCGGGCTACCAGCCACGGCTCCTCGACGAGCTCGGGGCGATGGGGGAGGTTGCCTGGGTGGGACAGGGGAGCCTCGGCCGGGACGATGGCCGGATTGCCCTCCACCGCCCCGGGCGCGAGGCACTGCGACCACCGGACGGTGGCGTTGAGCGCCCGAGCGGCGAACGCCACGAGAAGATCCGCGAGCACCTGACCCGCCGCGGTGCCTCGTTCTACCGCGACATCTACACGGCGGCGGGGGGCGGCACGGACCGCGACGTCCTCGACGCCCTGTGGGACCTGGTGTGGTCCGGCGAGATCACCAACGACACCTTCGCGCCGCTCCGCGCGCTGCGCTGGAAGCGACCCGCCCGCGACGCCGGCCGTAGGCCCGGGCGGCTGACGACCCTTGGCCCGCCGGAGGCGGCTGGGCGCTGGTCGCCCGTGGAACCGATGTCCGCGGTGGGTACGACCGCCACCGAGTGGGCCCACGCCCTGGCGACCGCGCTCCTCGAGCGCCATGGGGTCGTGACCCGGGAGGCGGTCGTCGGCGAGGGTGTCGAGGGCGGCTTCGCGGGCGCTTACCCCGTTCTGCGCGCGATGGAGGAGGCCGGGCGGATTCGGCGCGGCTACTTCGTTGAGGGCCTGGGTGCGGCCCAGTTCGCGCTGGCTGGCGCTCTCGACAGGCTGCGTGCCGTGCGCGAGACCGATGCCACCGCACCAGTCGTTCATCTCCTGGCCGCCACCGACCCGGCCCAGCCGTACGGCGCGGCCCTCGCCTGGCCGCGCCGGGGCGAGGATGATCGGCGGCCCTTCCAACGGGCAGCCGGCGCATACGTCGTGCTCGTCGACGGTGCGGCCGCCATCTATCTCGACCGGGGAGGTGCCTCGCTCCAGCTCTTTCCCGCTGCCGATGAGCCCGAGGTCCTTCGGCTCGCCGTGTCGGGCCTCCGCGCCCTCGTCGCCGACGGCCGGGTGCGTGACCTCGTCGTCAAGAAGGTGGACGGCGAGCCGGTGGCCTCGGCCGCGCGCCGGCCAGACCTCCTCGAGGCCGGATTCGTTCCCGGCTATCGGGGTCTGATGCTCGGCCGTGCCTGAGGGAGACACCCTGGTTCGGACCGCCGCCGGCCTCCGACCGCACCTTGTCGGTCGAGAGGTCACCGCCGCCCGGGCCCGGCAGCCAGGGCCCCAGGCCGAGCGGCTTGTCGGGGCGACCGTGACTGCCATCCAGACGCAGGGCAAGAATCTGCTCGTCCGCTTTTCGAACGGGCTCGAGGTGCGAACCCATCTCAAGCTCTACGGGTCGTGGCACCGCTACCGTCCCGGCGAGCGATGGCGCATGCCCGAGTCGCGAGCCCGGCTGGTGCTGGAGGTTCCCGGATCGGTGGCCGTCTGCTTCGATGCACCGGTCGTCGAGCTCTTCGAACAGCGCACCGAGTCGCTCCACCCGGCGCTGACTGGTCTCGGCCCGGACCTGCTGTCTCCGACCTTCGATACGGCCGAGGCGTTGCGGCGCCTGCGCGACCCGTCCCGCGCCAGCTTGACGATCGGCGAGGCGCTTCTCGACCAGCGCGCCCTGGCCGGCATCGGCACCATCTGGCGGGCCGAGACGTTGTGGACCGAGCGGGTGTCGCCGTTCGTCACCGTCGGCGAGCTCGACGACGCGGCCCTCCAGCGGCTCATCGCCACCGCCCGGCGGCTGCTCATGGCCAGCGTCCGGAATGGGGGCCCGGGGCCGATGGGTGCCTACCGGCGAACAGGCTTCCCCTGCCCTCGGTGCGGCACGGTGATCCGGTCCCGCGTGTACGGGAGCGACCTTCCTCGCAGGGTGTACTGGTGCCCCGGCTGCCAGAACGCCCAGCCGTGAATCGACGGCTACCGGAGCACCCCTTTGACAACTGGTACACCGGGCCTAGTCGCGGCCGGTATGGGCGGTGCGAACGCCCGGGGGCTTACAGCAACAAACACGCCGTTCACTCCACGAACAGGTAGGTCGTCATAGGGCCCTTACCCCGGACGTCGACCGCTTCCCGCGGCTCGAAGCGATGCCGGTCACGGAGCAGCTCCCAGGTCGACGGCGCCACCTGGATCCGCCCCGGCAGCCCGGCGGTCTCCATCCGCGAGGCGACGTTGACCGTGTCGCCCCACAGGTCGAACAGGAGCCGTCGCTGCCCGATCACCCCGCCCACCACCGGCCCGGATGCCAGCCCGATCCGCAGCGCCAGGCCGTCGGTGTCCGCCCCATCCGCGCCCAGGACCTCATCGGCCACCCGCAGCATGGCCCGCGCCAGGACCAGGGCGGCATCGGCGTGGTCGGATCGGGACTGTGGTGCGCCGGCCACCGCCATGTAGGCATCGCCGATGGTCTTCACCTTCTCGACGCCCGCCGCCTGGGCCTCCTCGTCGAAGCGGCCAAAGAGGCGGTCCAGGACCTCGACCACCCGGTCGGCATCGGTGCGGTCGACCCATGCAGTGAAGCCCACCAGGTCGGCGAAGAGGACCGTCGTGGCCGGGTAGTCCTCCGCGATCCGCTGCTCGCCGCGGCGCAGCCGCGCGGCGATGGGGGCCGGGATGGCGTTGGTCAGCAGCTCGTCGACCCGGGCCTGTGCGGAGCGGCGGCTGAGGTCCACCGAGCGCAGGACGAGGAACACGATCAGGCCCACTCCGATGAGGTTGAAGGCGAACACCGCCAGGCTGACCGCGTACGGCGGCGGGGTGGCACGCGGGGCGACCACCGGGTCGAGCGCGATGACCACTGCGATCATGGCGACGTACTGGCCGAAGAACCAGACCGCCCAGCGCGGTCCGAGGAAGAGCAGCGCCAGGACGGGGATGAGCAGCGCCCACAGGATCGAGGCGCTGGACGTCGCCAGCCCGCCCTGGGCCAGGCTCCCAAAGATCCCGGCAACCCCGGCCATCACGAGCACGACGGCGATGTAGGCCGCAAACCGATGCGTCCGGGCGACGAACGCGAGGTCGGCGCCGATGACGGCGACGAAGCCGAGAGACACAACCCACAGCACAGGGTTGGCCTCGCGGACCGCAGCCAGGCCGATGAGTCGCGCCAGGGAGGTGGCGATGGCGATGTAACCGATCGCGATTCCCACCCGCTTCCGCAGGCGGAGGTCGTCGTCATCCTCGGGATCGTCGGCGAGGGAGATGGCGCGGACCAGCGCCTCGCCCAATCGCTGGCCCCAGCTTGCCAGGCGGGGCACGGTCGAGCCGGTCACCACGTCACGATCGTACGCCCGGGGATTCGGGCTCGGGACAACTACGGCGAGGGGAACTCCTCGGGGTGGAAGGCGTAAGCCCACATCGAGATGGGGGCGATCCGGAACAGGACGACGTCGCCCCAGGTGTAGGGGTCTGACTCGTACTGGGCCGTCCACGCGGCGTGGATCTCGTCGTGGTCGATGTGCTCGCGGGTGATCCACTCCACCGTGCCATTGACCACCACCGCAATCCGGTCGGCCTCCATGTGCACCGCCGAGCAGGCGGCGTTGGCGCGCAGGTGGCCGATCCGCGTGGCGCGGACATCGGTCGACAAGGTGAATCGGCCATGAAGGAAGAGGCTGTCGAGGGGGGAGACGCGGGGCTGACCCTTGGGCGTGACGGTGGCGAAGGCCACGTGCCTGGTGCCCTGCAGGTGGCGGACGACCTGCTCCGCGGTCAGGCGCCGCTCCGGGGTGACGATGGCGGTCATGTGCGGGTTGGCGCGGGCCAGGTGCTCGTCGAACATCCGTTGGAGCTCGGCGATCTCCTCGGGCGTCTCGCGCATCGGTCAGAGTCTAGGATCCCCGCACAACATGAAGGCGTTCATCCGAGACCGATACGGCTCCCCCGATGTCCTGATCGGTCGCGTCGCCCAACGGGGCAAGGGGTATCGGTAGGTGGCCGCATGGCCGGTCTACGGGTCATGCGAGGCCGATGCCAGGGCTCGACGGGCGAGGTTTCGGCGATTGGCCTAGACTCACCGGCTCCCGAGGATCCCACCAATGACCGCTTCGAACGACTCCGCCATCATCCAGGTCCGCGACCTCGTCAAGGTCTACGGCGACGACACGCGCGCCGTGGACGGGATCTCATTCGCGGTGCTGCCGGGCGAGCTGTTCGGCTTCCTGGGGCCCAACGGCGCCGGCAAGACGACCACCATCCGCATCCTGGCCACCCTCCTCCGCCAGACCGAGGGGCAAGCCTGGGTGGCGGGATTCGACGTCGCCAAACAGCCGGACGAGGTTCGGAGGAGCCTCGGACTGGCCCAGCAGACCCCGGCCCTCGATGCCTTTTCGACAGGGCGCGAGTCGCTCGAACTGGCGGGCATCCTGCATCGGATGCCCCGGCCCGAGGTTCGCCGCCGGGCGGACGAGCTGCTGGAGCTGATGGGCCTGACCTCGGTGGGCGGCAAGCTGACCGGCACCTACTCGGGCGGTATGAAGCGCCGGATCGACCTGGCCAGCGCGCTCATGCATCGGCCTCCGGTCCTCATCCTGGACGAGCGGACCGAGGGCCTGGATCCCCAGAGCCGGACAGCGCTGTGGGAGGAGCTCGAACGGATCAGCCAGGCCGGGACGACCATGCTCCTGACCACGCACTACATGGAGGAGGCCGATCGGCTCTGCAACCGGCTGGCGATCATTGACAACGGCCAGATCGTGGTCGACGGTGCCCCGGACGAGCTGAAGAGGAGCGTCGGCGCCGACACGGTCGTGCTGCAGCTGGCGAGCAGCAACGGGGATCTCGACAGCATGCGCACCAAGGTCCGCCAGCTCCTGGAAGGCATGGTCCCTCCCGACGCAGTCAGCCCCCATCCAGAGGGCGTGAGCCTGTCCGTGCCTAACGCCAGCGCAACCGTCCCGGCCCTCCTTCGACGGCTGGACGGAGACGGCATACCGATCGCGGGGCTCCAGATGAGCCAGCCAAGTCTCGACAGCGTGTTCCTGAAATACACCGGCCGGCACATCCGCGAGGAAGCGGCCGATCAGCCGATCACCCTGGGATGGCAATAGACCGATGACTGCGATCGCTTACGAGACCTACCACCTCGGGCTGCGGACCACCCGCCGATTCATCCGCGTCCCGGCCAACATCTTCAGCATCATCTTCTTCCCCCTCATCCAGCTGCTCGTTTTCAGCCAGCTGTACGAGGACATCGTGCAGCTGCCGGGATTCGGGAGCCAGACGAGCTACCTCGCGTACCTCGCCCCCGGCCAGATCGCGTTTACCGCGTTCATGGCCGTGGCCTGGTCCGGGTTCGGGTTGCTGGTGGAATACCGCTCCGGCTATACCGACAAGCTGCGGGTCAACCCCATCCATCGGTGGTCGATCCTGGCCAGCGAGATGGTGCCCCTCTTCTTCCAGGCGGCCCTCATGTCCGGCATCCTCCTGATCATCAGCGTGCTGCTGGGCGCCACCATCGTGACCGGCATTCCCGGCTTCTTCCTGATCCTGGCCCTTGCCGGCGCATTCGGGCTGGCGTTGGCCGGGGCGAGCTTCATCCCGGCCCTCCTCACCAAGAGCGAGCAGGCCACCAGCACGTTCTCACTCCTGCTCTTCCCGTTGATGTTCGCATCCACCGCCTTCGTGCCCGAGGAGCTCATGCCGGAGTGGATGCAGGTGGTCAACGCCTGGAACCCGATCACCTACGTCATCGAGGCCATTCGGTCGCTCATGGTCACCGGGTACGACTGGAACGCGATCGGCGCGGCGCTGCTTTCGATCCTCGTCGTCGGCGTGATTCTCCAGCTGGCGACCCTCTGGGCGTTCAATCGGGTCGCTCGCTGACCCGCAGGTTACCGATAGCGATCGTCACTCATAGACCTTGATGACCTCGGCCCAGGTGGTGGGCATGGGGAGATCTCTTCGCAAGCTGAGCCGGGCCGGGGTCAGTCCGCGGCTGGCTCCAGCTTGGGGGACGCGGCGGGCGCGGGTGACTCTACCGTGGCACCCATCCGGCCTCCCGGCATCCAGACCAGGACCACCGCCGCCGCCAGCAGCGAGGTGACGACCCCGATGGTGAAGGTCGCCGATGTGGCGATCGAGAAGGCGGTGTGGATGGCGTTGACGATGGCCGGGATGAACGGCTCCACCTGGTCCTGGAACGCGGGAGGGACCTGGGCCAGGATGGCGGCTCCCAGGTCACCCACCCCGGCCAGGTTGTTCAGGGCGTCCCCGCCGGCCAGCTGACCGGCGAACTCGGGCGGCACCCCGACCGACTCGAGCTGGAGGGGGATCTCCTCCAGCAGGACCGAGGTGAAGAGCGAGCCGGTGACGGCCAGGCCCACCGTGCCGCCCACCTGCTGGAACAGAGTCACGCTCGATGTCCCGGCGCCCAGCTCCCGGACGGGCACGTTGTTCTGCACGACCAGGGTGAAGATGGCGAACGCCGGGCCGATCCCCAGGCCGGTGATGGCCATCCACAGCCACAGGACGGGGAGGTCGGTGTCGGGCCGGATATTGGTCATCAGGAACAGGCCGCCGGCCAGGACCAGCAGCGCGGTGAAGATGATCGGCTTGTAGAGGCCAGTGCGGGCCACGATTTGGCCCGAGATGATGGCCGCCGCGATGAGCCCGCCCAGCAGCGGCAGGATCTGGTAGCCCGACTCGGTGGCCGAGCTGCCGTTCACGACCTGGAACCAGCGGGGCAGGAACACGACGGCCGCGAAGAAACCGACGGCTGCGAAGAACATGGCCATCACGCTGGCTGTGAAGTAGCGGATGCGGAACAGGTGGAGCGGCAGGATGGGGTCCTTGGCCCGCGACTCGGCCCACACGAAGGCCGCCGCCATTGCCAGGCCCAGTGCGATCAGGCCGCCGACGTCGGGATCGGTCCATTCGCCGAACTGCTTCTGGGTGAAGCCGATGAGGATGGGCACCAGGGCCGCCACCAGCAGCGCCGCGCCCAGGTAGTCGATGTTGCGGGTCGCGTTCGGGTCGCGGTGGGTGGGCAGCACCCGCCAGATGACGAACAGGACGATCAGCCCCAGCGGGATATTCACGAAGAAGATCCAGTGCCAGCTGATGTAGTCGGTGATCAGGCCGCCGATGGCCGGACCGATGAGGAAGGCGATCCCAAATACCGCACCGAAGAATCCCTGGTACTTGCCGCGCTCCGACGGGGCGAAGATGTCGCCGATGATCGCCAGCGCGACCGGGAACAGCGCCCCGGCACCCAGGCCCTGCAGGCCACGGAACGCGATGAACTGCCACATCTCCTGCGAGATGCCGCTCAGGAACGAGCCGAGCAGGAAGATGCCTACGCCGATGATGAAGATGGGTCGCCGGCCGAACAGGTCCGACAGCTTGCCGTAGATGGGGCCGCTGGCCGTCGCCGTCAGTAAGTACGCGGTAAAGGGCCAGATGTAGACATCGTTGCCGTTCAGCTCGGTGACGATGGTGGGCAGGGCCGTGCCCACGATGGTGTTGTCCAGGGCGGCCAGGAACATGCCCAGCAGGACGACGAGCAGGATCTCCATCCGCTCCCGATGGGGCAGCTCGATGGGGGCGCGGTCGTAATCGGAGGTGGGGACGGTCTGGGCGGCGGAGGCAGCAGTCATGCTCGGTGGGTTCTCCCGTGGGGTGGCCGGCGAAGCGCCATGGCCCCGCAATGCGCGGGGTGGTCGAGTCTAGGCCATTCGCTCGGCTTCCGCTTTACGTCTCAGAGTGGCCTCGCCCGACAACTTGTTGTGCCACGCGGCGGTATCGGCCAAGCAGCCGGCGAGAGACAGGTGGAATCTTCCGAGTCGTCGCCGAGACGCCCTCTCAAGGTGGCCACTTGCGTCATCCGACGCAGCCATCGGACAAGAGCACGGCGCGTGAAGGCCGGCTGGGTCGGGAAGTTGGCCGTTACCGCCGTCTGACGGAAATTCGCCCCTCGAGTGCCAGAACTATCAAGCCGAAACCGGGCTGAGGACCTTGGTCTGGCACCACGCGTAGAGGGCGTCGTAGACGGGGAGCTCCAGCTCCAGCTGGCGCTCATCGGTGAGTTCCAGCAGGGCGAAGCCGTGCGAGATGGCGAGCAGGCCGGCCGACTCGGGGGTGGTGTCGATGCCCTTGTCGATATCGGCGCCGTGGACGATGGGAGCCATGATCTGGAGCGGCGGATCGGTCAGCTGGTAGTCGGCGATCAGGACCTCGAACGAGCACAGCCCGTTGCGGTGGGTGTAGCGGGCACCCGGCGCGTCGAAGCTGATGGCGCCCTCGCGCTCGGCGGTGGACAGAACCTCGGCGTCAGGGACGTAGAGGATCTCGGCGCCCGGGTCGATGTACTTGCGGATCAGCCAGGGGCAGGCGATGCGGTCGGTCTTGGGATGTTCGCGGGTGACCCACTTCATGAGTGTTCCTCCTGAGGGACGTCCATCATCGGTCCTTTGCCTTGACCGGGTCTAACCGCCGGCGCAGTCTGCCCGTGATGGGGCCAACCAAGCGGCCGAACCAGTGGTCCGACGAGGAGTGGAGTCGCCACGTCCTGGGGGTCGGATTCGGCTTGCGGTCCGGCCGTCGATTCTTCCGGAGCTTGCCGAACTCCCCGCGCTGCAAGG
>JBOGTA010000144.1:0-14157 GCA_050695855.1 Candidatus Limnocylindria bacterium | reverse complement strand
GGCCGGCGCCGGGCGCCGGCCCGACCCCATCGGTCTACTCAGCACCTCGTAACCCATCGTTGAGGAGGCGCGCTGCGAATGGACCTGGGGGTTGGTGTCCTGGCGGTGGTCGTTGTGGTCGGCGTCCCGGCGATCACCATCGCCTACGCCCTCATCACCGAGTGGGTCCTGGGCATCCTGCCCGAACGACGGCGTCCAAGCCTTCGGCCGTGGCTCTGGGTGCTCCCCGCCTTCGCCTTTCTCGGCGCGTTCCTCGTCTACCCGACGGTCTCCACAGTCATCCTGAGCCTGCACGACACGCGGTCCGAGAATTGGGTCGGCCTGCAGAACTACGTCGACCTCTTCGGCCAGTCAGCCTTTTGGCAAACCATCGGCAACAGCGTCCTGTGGATGATCTTCTTCACCGGCCTGGCGGTCATCTTCGGCCTGCTCATTGCCGTACTAAGCGACCGCGTGCGCTACGAAACCGCGGTCAAGGCCCTGATCTTCATCCCCATGGCCATCAGCTTCGTGGCGGCCGGGGTGATCTGGAATTTCATGTACGACTTCGACCCCAACATCGGAACCCTCAACGCGGCGGTCGGCGTATTGGATGGCGAGCCGCAGTCCTGGTTCACGGAATGGCCACGCAACACGTTCATGCTGATCATCGTGGGGATCTGGATGTGGGTCGGCTTCGCGATGGTGATCCTGTCGGCGGGACTCAAGGGCATCAGCAGCGAGCTTCTTGAGGCGGCGCGGATGGACGGGGCCAACGAGTTCCAGGTCTTCTTCCGCATCATCCTGCCCCTCCTGGCCCCGACCATCGCCGTGGTGGGAACCACCATCCTGATCACCGCCCTGAAGACCTTCGACATCGTGTATGTGATGACCGGCGGGAATTTCGGCACCGACGTCATCGGCACCCTCTGGTACCAGGAGCGCTTTGTGAACCGTGACGCAGGAGCCGCGTCGGCGGTCGCGGTCCTCCTGATCCTCACCATCATCCCAGTCATGCTGCTCAACATTCGACGCTTCCAGGCCCAGGAGGCCACCCGATGAGCGTCGCCACTGCTCGCCCAACCCGTGTCGAAGCCGCTGGCGAGACCCGGCGCTGGTATACGCGCATACCGCTGCATCTCGTCATTGTTGTCGTGAGCGTGGTCTGGCTGATTCCCTCGGTCGCGCTCCTCGTCAGCTCGTTCCGGCCCGCCGCCGAGGTGAACACCAGCGGCTGGTGGACGGCCTTCCAGCTCCCGTTCAGCTTCACGCTCGAGAACTATGCCGAGGTCCTGACCGAGGAGAGCATGGGCCAGTCGTTCCTGAACTCCCTGTTCATCTCCATCCCGTCCACCGTCATCCCGGTCATGGTCGCCGCGTTTGCCGCCTATGCGTTTGCCTGGATGGAGTTTCCCGGCCGGAATGCGCTCTTCATCCTGGTCGTGGCGCTGCTCGTTGTGCCGCTGCAGTCTGCCCTCATCCCCGTCCTCCAGCTGACCACCAATCTCGGCATCACCGGCACCTTCCCAGCCGTCTGGCTGGCCCATACCGGCTTCGGGCTGCCCTTCGCCATATTCCTGCTGCGGAACTTCTTCGGCGCGCTGCCGCGGGATTTGTTCGAATCGGCCTACCTCGATGGCGCGTCGCCCACGACCGCCTTCTTCCGCCTGGTCCTGCCGCTTTCGGTGCCGGCCATCGCCTCGCTCGTCATCTTCCAGTTCATGTGGGTCTGGAACGATCTGCTGGTGGCCCTGATCCTGGTCGGCGGGTTCGAGCGGGTGGCGCCGATGACGGTCACCGTCGCCAACCTGGTGGGCACGCTGGGACGCAACTGGCACCTCCTGACCGCCGCCGCCTTCGTGACCATGATGCTGCCACTGATCGTGTTCTTCTCGCTCCAGCGCTATTTTGTGCGCGGGATCCTGGGAGGATCCGTCAAGGGCTAGGCGGGCGATCGCTAGCTGATCCGATCTCCGTTTACCCGGCTCGCGAGCATCTCGAATGCGAGGGCGGACCAGGCGAACCCTCGGGCACCGTGGCCAACCCCGGTATCGGGATTGAAGTACTCCCGGAATCCCGAGCGCTCCACGAGGGCCACGCTGGCGTCCTCGATCCGCTGAGCCAGGGCCACGTGCCCATGACGCCGAAGCCCCCGGGCGACGTACCAGTTTGTGTTGATCCAGGTCGGTCCACGCCACAGCAGATCACGCATCGGGCCGGCACGGAATGCGGGATGCGTGCGCGCCACGCTGGGCACCGGGAACGCGGCTCCAAACTCGTCGCGGTCTGTCAGTCGGGCGGCGATGCGGTCGACTACTGGTCTCGGCGTATCCGTGAGCAGGACCGGCAGCAAGCCCGCCACCGTCCCGCCGGGCAGGGGAACCTGCGCGTGGCCGGCCAGCGCATGGAAGTCGGCATCTTCGACCACCCAGCACCGTTCGAGGAGCGTGGTCGCCGTGCGATCAGCCCGCGAGCGAAGCTCAGCGAAGCCGACCGTATCCCCGACCTGGGCGTGGAGATCGGCCAGGACCCTCTGGTTCTCTGCGTACAACGTATTGACCAGTACATCGGCGACCACGAACCGGTCGGCCGCCCTGATCCGCTCAGGTCGCTGCTCAACCTCGGCGTGCTTGAGAGCCGCCGATCGCCAGGCGGCCGCGAATGCGTCCGGTGCGGCCGTCTCAACGCCGAGGTAGGCGTCGAAGCTCGGCGACTGGTCCATGCCGGTCTCATGGGGCTCCAAGACGACCATCAGCCCATCGCCATCGGGGTCCCGGACGTCGTGGCACCAGTCGTAGAACGCTCTGACGGCCGGCAAGACCTCGCGCAGGAAACGCTGGCCGCCTCCTCGACGCGCGACGGCGGCCGCAGCCTCGGCCAGGATTGGTGGCTGCATGGAATCCGACAGCCATGGGGAGCGCCAGCGGATCTGGTAGTCCGCCACCGACCCCTCATGCCGTTCGCGCTGCCAAAACGTGACATGGGAGAGGAAGCCATCTGGATGCTGATTGGCGAGCAGAGTTCGAAGCTCGGCCGCCGCTCGCTCGGGGTCCAGGCGGCTGAGGACCACCGCATGAAAGCAGGAGTCCCAGAACCACTGGAAGGGGTACCTCTCGACTGACGGACAGACGAAGTCGTAGTCGCGGTCGCACCATGCCGCATGTCCCTGCTGGCGGTTGCGCTGGTACAGATCCTGGACTGCCCCTTTCAGGTCGCCCAGACGCTCGCGATCTGTGACTGTCATTTCTTCGACGGCGTGGTGGCGACGCCGCCCGGATCCTGGCGCAGGATGAGCGCTTCGTAGGGACGCAACTGCAGCATTCCTGGCCCGATCGGTCCGACTCCGGCGGGAGACGTCGCGAGAAGGACCTGCCAGCTGGCGCCATCCGGCAGGGTGACGGAGGCGGGCGCGGACCGAGTATTGATGGCCACCAGCAGACGCTCATCAGGAGCCATCCGCCAATAGGCCAGGACACCGGACCGCGCTCGCACCTCCCAGGCGAACTGGCCGGCCTGGAGCGCCGGTGAGGATTTCCGCAGCCAGATGAGGCGGCGATACAGCGCGAGCACCGAGTCGGAGCTCGCGGCCTGGCGCTCCACGTTCCGAGTGGCAAAGTCGGGCGTGGTCCGCATCCAGGCTTTGGCGGGCCGCTCGGCCGTCCACGGCAGCGGCGCGCGGGCCGCGTCGCGGTTGCGCCAGATGGGGAGAGGCCAATAGCGGCGAGCCGGAGGGTCGATGATCTCGCGGCGCGGCACACGCACGTCGCCCATGCCGATCTCCTCGCCGTAGTACAGGAACGGCGTCCCGCGCAGGGTGAGCAGCAGCACGGCGGCGGCCTTCGCTACCGCGTCACGTTCGGGGCCACGGGAAAACCGGGTCGCGTGCCGGGGCTGATCGTGGTTGGAGAGCACCACCGTGGGCCAGCGGTCCGGTCCGAAAGCCGCCTCGCGCACATCGATGGCGGCCGCCAGCTCGGCGGCCTCCCACCCGGGCTCGCTGAGCTTGAAGTCAAAGACCAGATGCCGCGGCGCCGCGTAGCGTGCGGCACCAGCCGGATCGCCGAAGAACAGCTCGCCCACGCTCATACGCCCGGGGGCCGCGTCCAGCAGGGCGCGGAACTCGGTCAGGAACTCGTTCAGCTCGGGCTGGTCCTTGTTGTGGAGATGCTTCTGGCGGTCCCATCTTCGTATTCCGCCCCGCCAACGCCGCGGATTGGACGTCAGTTCGCGGTCCTTGAAGAAGACGTTGAACACGTCGAGGCGGAACCCGTCGACTCCCAGATCCAGCCAGTGACGGATCATGTCCAACATGGCCGCCCGGACCTCCGGGCTGCGCCAGTTCAGGTCAGGCTGCTCCTTGAGGAAGGTGTGCAGGTAGAACTGGCCTCGACCGGGATCCCAGGTCCACGCCGGTCCGCCGAAGAACGAGACCCAGTTGTTCGGGCGGCGGCGCCGCCCGCGCCAGCCCCTTCGGACGGGATCGCGCCACAGGTACCAGTCGGCGAACGGTCCGGTACGACTTTCGCGCGAGGCCACGAACCAGGGATGGAGGTGGCTGGTGTGGTTCATGACCAGGTCCACGATGACCGCGATGCCCCGACGGTGGGCGGCCTCCAGCAGGGCGGTGAAGTCGTCCATCGTCCCGAAGGCAGGGTCGATGGCCCGGTAGTCCGACACGTCATAGCCGACGTCGAAGCCCGGCGAGGGGTACATCGGTGACAGCAGGATGGCGTCTACTCCCAGCGAGCCACTCGTGCCGTCATTCAGGTGGTCCAGCCGCGCACTGACGCCCGGCAGGTCGCCGACCCCGTCACCGTTGCTGTCGGCGAAGCTCCGCAGGTAGATCTGGTAGACGACGCCGCGCTGCCACCAGTCAGGATTCATGGCGCGCCGGTACCCGCGGGCACTCTGCGGCCCCTCTCCGACCGACTCTGGTGCCTAGTCGGCGTCGCCGGAGTACAGGTCCGTACTCGACCGGTGGAGGCGGTCGCGGCCCGGCTCAAGGAGGCGACCGTACAGACCGGGACGTCGGTCGTTGATCGTGTCCCACTCGTGCTCGCCAGGCACGCGGCGGTGATGGGTCTGACGGGCGAGATCGGGGTCGACCTCGCCGACCAGGATCTCCTCCTCGGTATCGCTGGCCACGGCCAGCTCCTTCCCGTTGGGGTCGAGCAGGATGGAGCGCCCGATGAACGTCGTCCCACGCTCTTCTCCCACACGGTCGCAGGCGAGGAGATAGACATGGTTCTCCGCCGCGCGGGCCGGGGCGAAGATTCCGGGATGGAACTGGACCCCGACCGGCCAGTTGGTGGGCAGGGCCACCAGGTCAGCTCCCTCCAGGGCGCAGATCCGGGCGGCTTCCGGGAAGCGGAGGTCGTAGCAGATCAGGACGCCGACCCGCATCCCGGCCATCTCGTACACCTCGGGCGCATCCGGTCCCGGCGTGGTGAAGCGGTCCACGCCCAGGTAGGGGAGGTGCATCTTCCGGTAGCGGAAGCGCCGGCCATCGGCGGTGAAGATGAGCGCCGTGTTGAAGACCTCGCGCCCCTCTGCCTCCAGCGTGCCGACGATGAGCGCGACGCCGTGCTGCGCCGCCGCGTCGGTCAGCCGCTGCTCGGCCACCGCCCCGGCCCGTTGGGCCACCGTCAGGGCCTCGTCGAGGTTCGCGAAGACGTACCCCGTGACGGCGGCCTCGGGCAGGAGGACCAGGGCCGCCCCGGTGGCCGCGGCCTCCGCCACCGCCCGCTCGATGCGCTCGAGGTTGCGGTCGACCTCACCCAGCTGGGGGTCGATCTGACAGGCCGCCACCCGAATCGTCATCGGTTCATTGCTCTGCTAGGCTCCTCGGGCAAATGAGTGTGTCATGACGGCTCCTGAACCACCATCCGCGGTGGGCCCAGGCCGCTGGCTCTTGCCGGCGGCCTTCATCTTACTGGGGGTGCTGTGGGGCTCTTCGTTCGCGTGGATCAAGGTCGCGGTCGAGGAGCTTCCGCCCGCCACCCTGGTCGCGGAGCGGATGACGCTGGGCGCGATCGGGATGCTGGTCTTCCTCCTCTTCACCCGGCCCGACCGGCCGGATCGGCGCCAGGTGAGCCACCTGGCCGTCATGGGGGCCGTGAATGCCGGGCTCCCGATCTTCCTCATCAGCTGGGGCGAGCAGTACATCGACTCTGGGACGGCCGCCGTCCTGAACTCGCTGGTGCCGATCTTCTCGCTCCTGATCGCAGGGCTCCTGCTGCGCACCGAGACCTGGTCACTCCTCCGCGTCGCGGGCGTGCTGGCCGGTTTCGCCGGAGCCGTGGTCCTGGCCGGCCGCGAGTTTGCATTCAACCCGGGCCCGGCCGCCGTTGGCGGAGCACTGGCGGTGGCGGTCGCCTCGCTCAGCTACGCCGTCGGCGCCAGCTACGCCAAGTCCCGCATCCAGAGCACCAACCGGTACGTCGTCGCCGCCGGGACCCTGGTCTTCGCGGCCCTCTACCTGTGGATCGTCGCCTTCGCGGTCGACGGAGGCCCCGTTCTGCCAACGCAGCCAGTCACCATCGCGGCGGTGTTGTGGCTGGGCCTGCTCGGGTCGTTCGTGGCGTACCTGCTGTACTTCTACCTGCTCACCCACATGGGCGCCACCGTCTCGACAATGGTCACTTACGTGTTCCCGGTCGTCGGGGTGGGCATCGGCGTGCTCGTCCTGGACGAGTTGCTCGACCTGCGACTGCTGCTAGGCACGGGCCTGGTCGTGCTCGGGATCGTGATCGTGGGGCTCCGATATGATGCGATGGTGAGCCTCGCAATCCGCGTGGCGCGGCGGTGAGCGGGATCCAGGGGCCGCCGACCGAGCCCACGCCATCCGAGGGCTGGCCTGCGCGCGACATTGCGACGCGCGACATTGGCACTGCGGCCGGCGACGTCGGCGTCACGGCCGGCGACATCGGCAGCGAGCCGCCGTGGGACACCAAGCTGGACGGCAACCGCCGCCGCCCCACCACCGCCGAGCAGGCCGTCCCGTGGCTCATCGGTCTGGTGCTGGCCCTGGCCGGCATGTTGATCGTATCGTTGGCCCTGATCTTCTCGAGCAGCGACGGCCTGCTGCCTGCGTACGGCACGCCCTCGCCCGAGCCGACTCTCGCCCAAACGCCGACTCCGCGGCCCACCCCATCGCCGGAGCCATCTCCCACCGTCTCCCTTGAGCCGACCCCTGAGCCGGTGGCCTCTCCGGCGTTCGCGCCCCTCGAGATCACCTTCATGCAGCGGACATCGGCGTCCGGCCCGATCCACCTGTTCTCCCACGACTTTGCCGGCCAGGCGACCCCTGAGCCGTTGGCCCGTGACAACCGGGGCGTAGACAGCTACGCATGGTCACCCGATGGCGCGTGGGGGATTGCCCTCGTCGACGGCAATCCGCTGGCGTTGAACCCGGGCAACTCGGCTCGCGACCTGGGTGACGGGTTCGACGGGATCACCTTTGCCGCCGACTCGGTCACGGCCTATGGGCTGCGCGCCACATTGGCCGGCTCGAACGATCGTGCCGAGCTGCTCAGCGTGAACATGGCCAGCGGGGCGGTGCAGTCGCTGGCCATCTGGACCTACCCCCATCCGACCACCTTCCAGGAGGCCGCGCCCCAGGAAGCCCAGTTCGCCGATGACGGCGGGTTCAACCGGATCTATGTCCTGCAGGACGGCCGGGTCGTGGTCTGGATCCTGGGTGCTCCCCAGGTCTACACCTACGACCCCGCGACCGGCGTGGCTGGGACCACCAACCGGGCACCGCAGCTGTGGTCGCCCAATGGTCAGCTGAGAATCGAGGTCACCCAGGCCGGCGGCTCGAGCACCCTGACCGTCCGTGGGCTGGCCAACGAGGCCCGCGGCGCGGCGGGCGTGACCGGCCTGGTGAGTCACGTCCGGTGGTCACAGCTGAACAACCAGATCGTATTCACCCTGACCCGTTCGACAACGGGCGGGGGCGTGTCCCAGGACCTGTATCTGTGGGACCTGGAGACCGGGTCCCCAGCCGTCCGCCTCACGCAGGACCTGCGTTCGATGGGCGGCGCGTTTCGCGGGGTGGAGGAACACTGGAAGCCGTGATCAGCGACATCGTCAACCCCATCGCGGTCGAGCTGGACGAGACGGCGCGCCTGATGCGGATCCGATGGGACGACGGCCACCTCGGGGTCTGGGGCTGGACCGAGCTCCGGCGGGCCTGCCCGTGTGCCCTGTGCTCGGGGGAGGGGAACCTGCCCGGAGTTGTGACGCTCGAGACGGTGTTCCCCCCGGCTGCGGTGACCATGGAACGGGTGAAATGGATTGGCCGATACGCGTTGGCTCCCATCTGGGCCGATGGGCACGACACGGGCCTGTTCACCTACAGCAAGCTTCGTTCGCTGTGCGCCTGCGGCGAGCACGACAGCCCATGAGCCGATTGGCCGCCCCGGCCCCGATGACCCTGGCGTCCGGCTTCAGCCTGGCCCTGGGCGGGGGCGGGGCGCGCGGGTTCGCCCACCTGGGCGTGGCCGAGGCGCTCGCCGAGCGCGGCCTCATCCCGGGGCGGATCGTGGGCACGTCCATGGGCTCGGTGATCGGGGCCGGCCTGGCGGCCGGGCTCAGCGCGGAGCGGATCGTGGCTTTCGCCGAGCGCGTCGACCCATGGCGCATGGCCCGCCGGCCGGCGCGGCTGGCGGTGTTCGACCATCGGCCGCTGATGGAGCGGGTGGTGGCCGAGGTCGGGGATCCGCGGATCGAGGATCTCCCCATCCAGTTCGCGGTGGCAACCTATGACCTGGTCACCGGGCGCCAGGAGCTCATCACCCGCGGGCGCGTGGCCGACGCGCTGATTCGCAGCTGCGCGTTCTCGGTCGTCTTCTCGCCAATCACCGACGGGAATGCCATCTGGGCCGATGCGGGGGTGTGGGAGCCGGTGCCCATCTCGCTCACCCGCCAGCTGTCGCCGGAACCGGTGGTCGGGGTGCTGGTCATCAGGCCCAAGCCGGCCTGGTTCGCGACCTCGCCGATCGCCTGGTCGTTGCGGTTTGGCGCGCGCCTCCTCGCGACCGAGGCCCGCGAGGAGCGGCTCGGCGCGCGCCGCTACGCGGCCCTGCTCGCGGCGCGGATCACCGACCCGGTGGTCGAGGTGCCGGCCGACCTGCTGATCGTGCCCAACCTGCGTGGGGTGAGCTGGGTTCGATTCGGCAACGTCGAGACGCCCCGCCGACGGGGGTACGAGGCCGCGCGGCGGGCTCTGGCAGGGGTTGTGGTCGCCCGGCCCCAGAAAGCGCCGGCGGCGGTCGAGGCGTGACCGACTCGGCACCCAGCGGGGGCCTGCTCCTGGTGCACGCCCATCCCGATGACGAGGTGCTGTCCACTGGCGGGACGATCGCGCGGACGGTGGCCGAAGGCCGGCGGGTGGACCTTGTGGTGTGCACCGGAGGTGAGGAGGGTGAGATCCACGATCCCGACCTCGACCCGGCCGAAGCGCAGCCCAGGCTCGGCGAGATCCGCGAGGCCGAGCTGCGCTGCTCGCTGGCGGCCCTGGGCGTCGCGGCCCCCCATTCCGGTGGCATCCTCCAGGAGCATCTCCTCCGCTATCGCGACAGCGGAATGATGGGTACGCCGCCGAACGACCATCCGGACAGCTTCTGGCAGGCCGACCTGGAGAGGGTCGTAGAAGGCACGGTTCACTTCATCCGCACCGTCCGGCCATCGGTCGTGGTCCATTACGACCAGAACGGCGGATACGGGCATCCCGACCACATCCAGGCCCATCGCCTGGCCGTCGCGGCCTGCGCGGCGGCCGCCGACCCGGATCGCTATCCCGACGCGGGCCCGCCGCATCGGATCCGCAAGCGCTACGAGACCGCGTTCAGCCGGGAGCGCTGGTTGGGGCTGATGGTTGCCATGAACGCACGAGGCATCGGCCTGCCGTGGGACTTCGAAGAGGAGGTCGTCCGGCTGGCGGCCGGCCGGCCCCTGGAGGACCTGTATCCCGCCGACGTCGAGGCCCTGCGCCAAGTCGGGGAGGCACTGGCCGAAGGAGAGCCGGCCGAGGGTTTCGGGACGTCGGAGTCGGCCCTCACCACCCACGTCGACGTGAGCGGCTGGCTGGACGCCAAGCGCGCGGCCATGGCCTGCCACCGGACCCAGCGCCAGGACCTGGGCTGGGCCCTGGAGCTGCCCGAGGACTTGCAGACGGCTGCCCTCGGCCTGGAGGTCTACGTCCTGCGCGAGTGGGACGGGGCGCCACCGCCTCCGGTTACCGGCGAGACGACGCTGTTTGCCGGCCTCTAGGTATTCCGTGGCGTTGCCCGCGCGCGCTACAGTTGCCCGGCCGATTGGGGACCCAGCGTGAACTGTCCTAGCTGCGGAACGTCCAATGAGCCCGGCCGCAAGTTCTGCGGCGAGTGCGGCACGCGCCTGAGCGCGGCCTGCCCCGCCTGCGGAACCGCCAATCCGCCCGATACCAAGTTCTGCGGGGAGTGCGGCACCCCCCTGGCCGGCGACAACATGACGCCGGCGCCGGCATCGGCGGAAGCATCGGCTGCCCCCCCGGCGTCGGCGTCGCTACCCTCGAGCGCCTCGGCGGCCGGGGCGGAACGGCGCCTGGTATCGGTTCTGTTCGCGGACCTGGTGGGCTCCACCACCCTGGCCGAGGACCGCGATCCGGAGGAGTCGCGGGAGCTGCTGTCGCGCTACTTCGACATCGCCTCCGATCTGATCGGCCGATACGGGGGCACCATCGAGAAGTTCATCGGTGATGCGGTGATGGCGGTGTGGGGTGTCCCCACTGCCCACGAGGACGATGCGGAACGGGCGGTTCGGGCCGCGCTGGACCTCGTCACGGCCGTTGGCGGCATGACCGACGCGGGGCAGTCGCTCCAGCTCCGCGCCGCAGTCCTGACGGGAGAAGCGGCGGCCACCATCGGGGCCAGCGGCCAAGGAATGGTGGCCGGCGATCTGGTGAACACCGCCTCCCGTCTGCAGGGCGCCGCGCCTCCCGGCACGGTCCTCGTGGGCGAGGCCACCTACCGCGCCACGTCGGGGGCCATCGGATACGAAGAGGCGGGCGAGCAGCTGCTGAAGGGCAAGACGGCCCCGGTCGCCGCTTGGCGCGCGGTCCGCGTGATCGGCATGCGTGGCGGGGCAGGCCGGCGTGCCGCGCTCGAGCCGCCGTTCGTCGGCCGTGACGACGAGCTGCAGCTCCTCAAGGACCTGTTCCATGCCACGGTCCGTGAGCGGAAGCCGCGCCTGGTGACCCTGGTTGGGCAGGCGGGGATCGGCAAGAGCCGCCTGGGCTGGGAGTTCGAGAAGTACATCGACGGCGTGACCCTGACCGCGTACTGGCACGCCGGTCGATCCCCGTCCTACGGGGAGGGGATCAGCTTCTGGGCGCTGGCCGAGATGATCCGCGAGCGGGCGGGCATCGCGGAGACCGACGACCCCGAGACCGTCCGCACCAAGCTGGAAGCCGCCACCACCGAATGGCTGACCGATCCCGAGGAACGCCGATGGGTCGAACCCCGGCTGGCCGGGCTGCTGGGGCTGGAGGAGATGCCCACCGGGCAGCGCGAGGAGCTGTTCGCGGCCTGGCGCACGTTCTTCGAGCGCATCGCCGATCGAGATCCGGTGATTCTCGTTTTCAAGGATCTCCACTGGGCCGATACCGCCCTGCTCGAATTCGTGGAGCACATACTCGCCTGGTCGCGCGACCATCCCATCTTCGTTCTGGCCATGACCCGCCCCGACCTCTTCGAGCGCTACGCCGCCTGGGGTGGGGCCACGGTCAAGAACGCGACAACGCTGACCCTTGAGCCGCTGACCGATGTACCGATGCGCGAGCTCCTCCGTGGGCTCGTCCCGGGGCTGCCTGATGACGCCGTTCGGACCATCCTGGAACGAGCCGAGGGCGTCCCGCTGTACGCGGTCGAGACCGTGCGGATGCTCATCGACCGCGGTCAGGTCGTGCCCGAAGGCGACCGATACGCTCTCGCCGGACAAATCGACCGGCTTGCGGTCCCCGAGACCCTCCAAGCCCTGGTGGCGGCCCGCATCGATGCCAACGACCCGGCCGATCGGGCCATCCTGGCCGACGCGGCGATTGTGGGCCAGAGCTTCACCCTGCCGGCCCTGGCGGGTATCACCGGCCAGGCCGATACGGCCCTGGGCGCCGCCCTCGACCGGCTGGTGCGGCGCGAGCTGCTGATCCGCGATGACGACCCCCGCTCCCCCGAACGCGGTCAGTATCGGTTCGTTCAGGCCATCGTCCGCGAGATCGCATACGAGACGCTGTCCAAGAAGGACCGGCGGGCCAAGCACCTGGCCGCGGCGCGCCACTTCGAGGCGCTGGGGGACGAGGAGCTGGCCGGCGTGCTGGCCAGTCACTATCTCGAGGCGTACCGGGCCACGCCCGCGGGGCCCGAGGCGGAGGCACTGGCGGGCCAGGCCCGGATCGCCCTTGGTGCGGCGGCCGACCGCGCGGCTTCGCTCCATTCGCATGCGGTCGCCCTCCGCCATTTCGAGGATGCCCTCGCGGTGGCAACCGATCCCGCCGAGGTTGCCCTCCTCCACGAGCGGGCCTCTCGATCGGCGGCCCCGGTCGCGTTGGAGCCGGGCATTCAGCATGCCCGAGCCGCTGCGGCCGCGTATCGCGAGATAGGCGACCGCGAGGGCGAGCTGCGTGCGACCGCTGAGCTGGCACGCGCCCTGACCGGCGGCGGCAACGCAACCGAGGCGATCAATCTCCTCGAGCCGGTGGCAGGCCGGATGGACTCGGATCGACCCGAGGCCGCTTTCGCCCTGGCCGAGCTGGCTCGGGCCTACATGCTCAGTGCCCGCGACGCCGAGGCGATCGAAACCGCCGACCGGGCTTTGGCCGCCGTCGCCGGACGTCACGAGCCCAGGGTGGTGGTTGAAGCCCTCACCACCAAGGCGTCCGCGCTGAAGGAGCGGCCGCTGGAGGCCGAGGCACTTCTTCGGGGAGCCATTGCGATCGCCGACCACGAGGGCCTGATCGAGCCGGGCCTGAGAGCCCGGAACAACATGGCGTCCTCGCTGTCCAATGACACGCCGTCCTCGGAGCTGGCGGCCATCCTCCGTGACGGCGCGGAGGTGGCGCGCCGGCTGGGGATGGCGGGCTGGCTCGCCCAGCTCCGCCTCTTCGGCTCGCTGGTCGATCTCATCTCCGGAGCATGGGACCAGACCGAGGGAGCGTTGGTGGAGCTCGACGGGCTGCACCTCGGACCCGTTCACGCCAGCGGAAAGCACTCGCTGCGCTCCGTCATGGCCGCATACCGAGGCGATGCGTCGACCGCCCAGAGCGAGATGGCCGAGGCCGATCGCCTGGGTACCGAGTTCGACACGGCGCCGCAGCTCCAAAACCTCGAGACCGCAGATGCCGAGGCCCTGTTCGCCCTCCAGGACTACCCGACCGCGCTGAAGACCGCGATTCACGCCTGGGAGCGACTCCCGGCCTATCCAGATCCCCTACCGGTGCTGATCGCGGTGGCGGCGGCAGTGGGGGACGGGGCCGCGCTGAGAAAGGTTTCCGATCGTCGGCATGTCTTCGTCCCAGCGCGCATGTCGGCTGGTGTCGTGGCCCACCTCCAGGCCGCGACAGCCGCGGTGGGCGGGGAGTGGGACGCGGCGCGAGGGTCGTACGCGGCCGCCCTCGACGTCGAGCGCCAGCTGGAGATGGGCCTCAACGTCGCGCGGATGGAGCTGGAGTTCGATGCGTACCTCGGACAGCGGTTCGAGGTCGCCCGCCGGGCTGGTGAGTCGGCCGACGCATTCTTCGCCTCGGTCGGGGCGACGGACTTTCCGGCTCGCTACCGGGCCGCCTTTCGAGGAACGCCGGCACCGCCCGTCGCCGGGACCGCGCCTCCGAACGCCGCTACCCGGACGGCCGTCCCGGTGGACGCGGAGCAGCCGGCCTGACGCTTTCCGCGGACGCACTGCGGGACGCGGCGGCCCGCTGGGGCACGCCGCTGTACGTCACCGATCTCGACGCCGCGGCAGTCCATCTCGCCGAATACCAGGCCGTCTTTCCCGTCGCCCTGATCGCGTACGCAGTCAAGGCCAACCCCGACCCGCGGCTGCTTGCGCGCCTCGTCGCCGCTGGGGCCGGGTGCGAGGTCGTGACGGCGACCGAGGTGGCAATGGCCCTGCGCGCGGGTTGCCCGCCTGATCGGCTGGTCA
>JBOGTA010000143.1:0-6675 GCA_050695855.1 Candidatus Limnocylindria bacterium | reverse complement strand
GGGTGGGGCCAGGAGGCCGCACTCCGGATGCTGATGAACAACCTCGACCCGGAGGTCGCCGAGGACCCGGACCACCTCATCGTGTACGGCGGTACGGGACGGGCGGCGCGCAGCTGGGAGGCGTTCGATGCCATCGTCCGCGAGCTGCGCCGGCTGGAGAATGACGAGACCCTCCTCGTCCAGAGCGGCAAGCCGGTCGGCGTCTTTCGGACCACGCCTGACGCGCCGCGGGTCCTGATCGCCAACGCCCTGCTCGTCCCCCACTGGGCCACCTGGGAGCAGTTCCGGAAGCTGGAACGGGCCGGGCTGACGATGTACGGCCAGATGACCGCCGGGTCGTGGATCTACATCGCGACCCAGGGAATCATCCAGGGGACGTACGAGACGTTCGCCGAGGCCGCGCGACAGCATTTCGGCGGGTCCCTGCGCGGGACGGTCACTTTGACCGCGGGCCTGGGCGGGATGGGGGGCGCCCAGCCGCTGGCGGTGACGATGAACGAGGGGGCAGTGCTGGCCGTCGAGGTCGATCCCGCCCGCGCCGAGCGGCGGCACCAGGCGGGCTACGTCGACGATCTGACGACCGACCTGGATAACGCGGTCCGGAAGGTGGATGCCTGGCGGGCTGCCGGCGACGCCCGGAGCATCGGCCTGGTGGCCAATGCCGCCGATGTCGAGCCCGAGCTCGTTCGCCGCGGCTGGCGCCCCGACCTCGTCACCGACCAGACCTCGGCCCACGATCCGTTGGGCGGATACGTGCCGGGCGGCATCGGTCTGGCGGATGCCCTGGCGCTTCGCGATGGCGATCCCGACGAGTACGTCCGTCGAGCCACGGCCTCGATCGCCGACCACGTCCGGGCCATGCTCGCCTTCCAGGCGTCGGGATCGGTCGTGTTCGACTACGGCAACAACATCCGCGCCGTGGCCGCCGAGGCCGGCGTGACCGATGCGTTTGCCTTCCCCGGCTTCGTGCCGGCCTTCATCCGGCCGCTGTTCTGCGAGGGCAAGGGGCCCTTCCGTTGGGCCGCCCTTTCAGGCGATCCCAACGACATCCTGAAGACCGATGCGGCGCTGGCCGAGATCTTTCCTGACGACGCCTCTCTGCACCGATGGCTGCGATTGGCCGAGGAGAAGGTCCCGTTCCAGGGCCTGCCGGCCCGCATCTGCTGGCTCGGCTACGGAGAGCGGGCGAGGGCCGGGCTGCGGATCAACGAGATGGTCCGGAGTGGAGAGCTGGCGGCGCCGATCGTGATCGGTCGCGATCACCTGGACGCGGGGAGCGTTGCCAGCCCGTACCGGGAGACGGAAGGGATGCGCGATGGGTCCGATGCGATCGCCGACTGGCCCATCCTGAATGCGCTCCTGAATACGGCCGCGGGCGCAACGTGGGTGAGCGTCCACCACGGCGGGGGCGTGGGCATCGGCTACTCCCTTCACGCCGGGATGGTGGTGGTCGCGGATGGGACCGATGCGGCCGCCGCGCGCCTGGAGCGAGTGCTCACCACCGATCCGGGGATGGGCGTGGTGCGCCACGCCGACGCCGGCTACGAACGTGCCCTGGAGGTCGCCCACGAACGCGGCGTCCGGATTCCGATGGCTGGTGACTAGGGATTGGGCGTGAACGTCGTCAGGAATTGGTCGAACGCGGCGCGGTCCGCCTCCTCATCGCCGGCATCGGAGTACCAGTCAACATCCCAGGCCCTGGTGGTGGTGTAGATCACCGCTTCCTGGAAGAAGGTCTCAACCTCATCCTGCACGTAGTGCAGGGAGAAATATCGAGACGCGATCCCGGCGACCGTGATGGGCTCGGTGAACTCGACTTCCACGCCAAAGGTCGTGGTCAGGATCTCGCCTGCGCCAGCGAACCAATCCGAGGCGCTGTAGGGGCTGACCTCCTCGGAAGGGTAGAGGTACACCTGGACCTCGCCGTCGATTCCGGGGGTCCCTGTGAGGGAGTAGAACGCGTCGTACGCCCGGAATTCGTCGGTCGCATCGAACTCGTTTGCCAGCCAGGCTTCGGGATACGCGATCGCATAGGAGAACCGACTGGAGGTGTACGCAATCCATGGCTCGTCTGGCGCGGCCAACTGTGGTTCGGCGCGGACGTTGAGGTCGTATTGCAGGACCATCTCAGCATCCTGGTCGGCCTGGGTCCACGTCAGCGTGAAGCGGAGGACCACAGGTTCGCCCTCAGGCGTCGCGTAGAAGTCGACCATCCCCGTGAAGTCGGTGATCGTCGGATCGGAGATTCCGAAGGCGGCTGCGTCCAGGTCGGCTTCATCCGACGGCACGAGGTGATGCAGGGATCGGCCGTCCACCTCCGCCACGCCCTCGTCCCGGAGATCGGCGAGCAATGCGAGGAATTGGCCCTGGAGCGTCGAGTCGCTGCTCGGGGTGGCCTGACGGACCCAGGGCCCGTCGCCCGTCCGCGAGTACGTTTCGCCGTCCACCGTGAGCACGGCTGACGTCGTGTCCACGCCTGGAAGGGCGAAGGTCAACTCTTGGAAGGTGTCTGGGCCGGCGAGCTCCGCAGACCCGGAAATCTCACCTTCGGTCAATCCGACCGCGATCGAACCGGAGATATCCGCCGTTGCCGTGAACCCAGGATCGAGCAGGGCGTCGGCAAAGGTCTCGGCCACATCGATGGCGACGGGGGTCGGAGACGGGGTCGCAGAAGGGGAGGGGGAGCCGCAGGCCGTGATCCACGCGGCTGCGACCGCGACAATGGCCATCAGACTGGGCGCCCGGGCTCGCGCTCGTTCCACGAGTTCGGATAATACGAAGGGATCGCCTCGCTTGAACAGCCCCCGCTGCGCGGATTCCCCGCTCCGTTACACGACGAGGGAGGCGGTCAAATCGGTCGTGGCGGCGGCGCCTGCCAGGGCCATGGCCAGCTGCAGCTCGGCGGTGAGGAGGTCAAGGACATGGCCGACCCCCGCTTCTCCGTTCACCGCCAGACCCCAGAGCACCGGACGCCCGATGCCCACCGCCGCAGCGCCCAGGGCCAGCCCGATCAGGACATCGGTTCCCCGGCGGACGCCACCGTCCATGAGAACCGGAACCCGACCGCCCACCGCATCCACGACCGCCGGCAGCGCGTCGAGGCTCGCGATGGACCCGTCCAGCTGCCGGCCCCCATGGTTGCTGACGTCCACCGCCGCGGCGCCGTGCTCCACGGCTAACCGAGCGTCATCCGGATGGAGGACCCCCTTCACGATGACGGGGAGTCCGAAGCCGGCCAGCCAGGTGACGTCGTCCCAGGTCAACCGGTCGGTGAAGGCGATGTCGAGTCCCTGGGCCAGTGGGACGCCGGCCGCGGCCGCGATATTGGGGACAGCCACGTCATCCGGGACGGCGAAACCCACCCGGATGTCGCGCTCCCGACGGCCGACCCGCGGCAGATCCACCGTCAGCACGAGGGCCTCGTACCCGCTCGCCACCGCCCGCTCGACGAGGGCCTGCCGCGCCGCGGGGTCCGCCAGCAGGTAAACCTGGAACCAGCGCGGTCCGCCGACCGCCGCCACGTCGACCAGGTCGGTGCTCGACGAGGTGGAGAGGGTCATCGTGATCCCGCGGGCGGCGGCGGCCCGCGCCGTCGCCACCTCCCCGTCCGGGTGCGCCATGCGGTGGAAGGCGGTGGGGCAGATCCAGATCGGTGAAGGCCAGCGCCGGCCGAGGATCTCGACCGACGAGTCGACGACTGACACGTCACGCAAGACGCGCGGGATGATCCGGCGACGCAGGAACGCCGCGCGGTTGTCCGCGAGGGTGCGCTCGTCATTGGCGCCCCCGACGTAGTACGCTAAGGCAGCCGGGGCCAGCCGCTCGGTGGCGACGCGCTCATAGTCGTGCAGGTTGACGAGGTTGGGGTCATCGACGCGCTCGGGCTGAAAGCCCGCCAATGCCGGCCGCGCCGATTTACTCACCGGGCGCCGGCCGCGGCCCTGGCCTTCGTCCCCTTCGCTGACTTGGTGGTCTTGGCCGCTTTCTTCGCCGCCTGCGCTCGGCGGTAGGCCACCGTCTTCTCGATGTAGGGGATCGCGGCCGGCGTGACGCAGCCCGTTTCGCCATGGTCCACCACGACCGGACCGATTCTCCGAGCGATGTCCACCGCCTCCCGGCGGAGGTTCTCGTTGCGGAGGGCGATGGCGATCAGCGTCCCGTTCATGGCGTGCCGCGTTCGATTGCCGGCATGGTCGATTTCGCGTTCGATCTTTTCGAGCAGGTCGAGGAAGAACTCGTCCCGGAGGCTGGAATCACGCGCCGCGAGGACGCCGGCCAGATCCCAACCGGCCTGCGCGGTCCAATCCCGAGCCGATTTCATCCACCGCTCGGTGCGGGCGCGGAGCCCGGGCACCTGGCTAGCCACGCTGGACACGAATTCGTCGACGAGCACGTAGTAGCTGATGCCGCCGATCCAAGCGTCCAGGTCCTCCTCGCTCATCCGGCCCGGGTCGGCGACCATGCAGGCCAGGAGGCGGGCATCGGCGTTTCCGGTGGCCCACAGCGATCCGGCCAGGTTGTGGTCGTGCCCGATCCGCTTGGCCATGGTGCGCAGATCCTTGAACGCCACCCCGTATTGGTTCTCTCCGGCGCCGTGGCGACCGTAGATCGCGCGATTCCGCTCGGTGCCCGCGGCTTCGAGCTGGGCAAGCGCCTCGCGTGGCTCCATGGCCCGATGGTAGCGCGACCGCGTGCGGCGGTCTGGCGGCCGGTAGGATCGGACCGCATGGCTGGTCCCGATCGCAGCGATCCCGAGGCCGTGCTTCCGGGCGCCCCCGACCCGTGGGCATCGTCCGAGATGCCCGCCTGGCGCGACTCGCCGCCCTATGCCATGACCGAGATGATCGCGGCGGAACCGGCCCTGGCCGCTCGTGTCGCGCGGCGGATGCAGGCAGACGCGGGTTTCGCGGCGGCCGTGGCGGCCCTCCACCGGGGGGCCGTCGACGGGGCATCCATCACCACCACCGGCTGCGGGACGAGCCAGCACGCGGCCATAGCCGTGGCGGCGCTCCTGACCGATGGCCTGGAAGCGGCGGGTCTCCCCGCCGATCGGGTGGCGGCGATGCAAGCCTTCGAGCTGGCGCGCCGGGTTCCGCGAGGGGGCGTCGTGGTTGCCGTTTCACACGAGGGAGGGACCGCGGCGACGAATGAAGCGATGCGTGCCGCGGCAGCGGCCGGCGCGACGACCGTTCTCATCACCGTGAGCGATCGTTCGCCCGCTGCCGAGCTGGCCGATCACGTCCTCGCCACCGCGGAACAGGACCAGTCGTGGTGCCACACCGTGGGATACATGTCACCGCTCGTCGTTGGTGCCTGCCTGGATGGCGCCCTCCGCGGCATACCTGTCGCGCCCGACGCGTTGCAACGGCAGGTGGCAGCCGGCGACGACGGGGCCACGGCCGAGCGCATGGCGGCCGCGTTCGGGCCGATTTACCGCCTGCTGGTGGTTGGCTCCGGCGTGGACTATGCGGCTGCGCGCGAGCTGGCCCTCAAGGTCGAGGAGGGGGCGCGCCTGCCGGCGGTGGCGCACGAGCTGGAGACCATCCGCCACGGCCACCTTGCGGCGGCTTCCGAGCACACGGGCCTGGTGGTGGTCCTGACGGACGGCGAGGGGCGTGGAGCTGAGCTCCGGGATAGGGCGAGCTCCGTGCTTCGCGCGGCGGCGGCGCTGGGCATGCCGGCCGCGGTCATCGCCGCCGGGGACGGCTTACGGCCGGCCAGCGGGGAAGGCGCTGACGTCGCCCTGGCCCCCGCGGGATGGCAATCGGTCGCTCTCGAACCAAGCCTTCCGCGGATGGTGGCAGCCACCCTGGCCTCCGCGGTTCCACTCCAGCTCCTGACCGAGCGCCTGGCCCGGGCCCGCGGGACCAACCCGGACACCCTCGGTCGCGAGGACCCCCGGCAGGCGGCTGCCGCCTCGGCTTGAGCATCGATCTGGGCGGGGTTCGCCCACCTATCATCGGTCCATGGCCAGCCTGATCGAGTGCGTGCCCAACTTCAGCGAGGGGCGACGCGCCGAGGTGCTGGACGAGATCACCCGCGCCATCGGCCAGATCGACGGGGTGAGCCTGCTCGACGCCAGTCGCGACGAGTCGCACAACCGCAGCGTGGTGACATTCGCCGGCCGCCCCGAGCCGGTTGTGCGCGCCGCGATGGCCGCCGTCGGGCGCGCCCTGGAACTGATCGACATGGAGCAGCAGACCGGCGCCCACCCGCGGATCGGTGCGGTTGACGTGATTCCCTTCGTGCCGCTGGGCGACACCCGGATGGAGGAGTGCGTCGACCTGGCTCGCCGTTTCGGGGAGCAGGTGGCCAAGGTCTTCGCGCTACCGGTCTATCTCTACGGCGAAGCGGCGAAGCGGCCTGAACGGCGCCGGCTGGCCGATATCCGGCGCGGCCAATACGAGGCCCTCAAGGAGGAGATCGGCACCAATCCCGACCGCGTTCCGGACTTCGGGCCGGCGCGGCTCCACCCCCGCGGCGGTGCGGTGGCCGTCGGCGCCCGCAAGCCACTCATCGCGTTCAACCTCAACCTGGCCACTGACGACGTGGAGATCGCCCAGCGCATCGCGGAGACCGTCCGCGAATCATCGGGCGGCCTCCCCGCGGTGCAGGCCATGGGCGTCCTGGTGGCGATCCCCGACGGCCGGCACCTGGCCCAGGTCAGCATGAACC
>JBOGTA010000142.1:0-3980 GCA_050695855.1 Candidatus Limnocylindria bacterium | reverse complement strand
CTCCACGAACGCACCGCCCAGGACCGATCCGAACACACAATCGCCGATCTGATTCAGCCAGGCCTGCTCGAATTGATTGGCCAGCTCGCCATCACCCACCCACACACCCGTCAGGTCGACCCGTTCTCCGGTGGGACTGCGCAGGTCAGTCGTCTGGCAGCCGGGCGGAAGTCCGCGCCCAGGGTCCAACGAGGGCAATGGCTCCGCATAGGACGGACTGGCACCCGGAGCTGCCGGGGCCGACGCGCAGGCCGTGAGCGCGGCCATCACGGCGACCATCACCAAACTCCGAGGCATGGAGCTCAGCCTAACCCCACCATCAGCGGCGGGAGTTGACGCGAGTCTTCGCGGCGGCCAGGAGACGCAGCAGCTCCCCGTGGTGTGGCTCCGGGGCGGCCACCACGTTCAGGGTCGGTCCCGGTCGCTCCGCGTCCCACCACGGCCCGCCGGCCAGGTTCGTCACCACCGCCCCGCCGCGCTCGGCGATGAGCCCGGCCGCGGCCACGTCCCAACGCGACAGGCCCCCGTTCTGCACGAAGGCGTCGAACCGCCCCGCGCTCACCGATGCCAGCGACAACGCCGCACTCCCCATCCGGCGATGAATCCGGATCACCGGCGCGATCCGTCGCTCGCGGACCAGACCGCCCCGGCCCAGGATCGCCAGGCTCACGACGCAGTCCCCCAGCGCGTCCTTGGTCGACGCCCGCGCCAGACTGCCGTTCAAGCGGGCGGCGCTGCGCGTGGTGGCGGTGTACAGGTCGCCGCGCAGCGGGTCGAACACGACGCCGAGCACCGGCATCCCGTCCTCGACCAGGGCCACCGAGACGCAGAAATACGGGATCCCGTTGGCGTAGTTGACGGTGCCATCCAGCGGGTCGATGGCCCACCAGCGCCGCGCGCCATCGGGTCCGCCCACCCGATCCGCACCGGCTTCCTCGGCCAGGATCCCGTCGTCTGGGAAGCGGCGCCGGATGCGCTTGGCGATCAGGGCCTCGGACCGGAAATCGACCTCGGTCACGATGTCGCGGCGGCTCTTGTGGCGCACCCGGCCAACCCGCCCGTACGACTCAAGCACCAGCGTCCCCGCGCTGCGGGCCAGCCGAACCGCGAACTCCAGCTCATCGGCGTACCGATTCACTCCGGCATGCTAGCCGAGGCGCCGACCGGCTAGGCTACGCCCATGCCGCAGCTCCACCTGCACGCTGAGCCGGGCGACTACGCCCCGCTGGTCCTGCTGCCCGGCGATCCGAATCGGGCCACGACCATCGCCTCCCGCTTCGACGGCGGCCTGGAGGGCGCTCGCCTGGTCAACCAGAACCGCATGCTGCTGGGCTACACGGGGACCATGAACGGCCGCCCGGTGAGCGTCCAGTCGAGCGGCATCGGGACGCCGTCGTTCTCGATCGTGGTCGAGGAGCTCCTGCGCCTCGGGGCGCGGCAGCTGGTCCGGGTGGGGACCTGCGGCGGCATCGGTTCGGGTGTCAAGACCGGCGACCTGGTCATTGCCACGGCAGCGTGCCCGGTGGACGGTGCGACCCGCACCTACCTCCACGGGGAGTCGTACGCGCCGGCGGCCGACTTTCGGCTGACCCACGCGCTGGTGCATGCCGCCGAGGAGCTGGGGATTGCCGCACACATCGGCCTGGTGGCATCGGTCGACGTGTTCTACAACCCCGACGGTGACTACGCCCAGCGCTGGCGCGACCGCGGGGTGTTGGCGTTCGAGATGGAGGCCAGCGCGCTGTTCTTCCTGGCCGCTCGGTCGGGGGTCCAGGCGGCCTGCGCCCTGGTTGTCAGCGACGTCCTGTCAGAGACCGATACATCCGAGGAGACCTACGTCAGCCCTGAGCAGCTGGCCGCCGCGGTCGACCGCATGACCGACCTCGTCCTCGCCGCGGACTTCGTCTGAGCGCCCACGAACTCGTCATCGGTGTATGCGTCGTAGATGCCGGAGCCCCAGATACAATCCCCGAAGGCCCGGATCCACCATGTCGCAGCAAGGCGGTCTTCTCCCTCAGCCTGGATCCAGATCCCGGTGAGGTCGACGGCTTGCCCGGTGGGGGACCGCAGGCTGATCGGCTCGCAGCCGGCGGGCAGACTGCCGACCGCCGCCGCGGGAGTCTCGGCCGGAGGCACGGATGTCGGGGGCGCGGAGGTGGGCATGCACGCGGCGACCAGACAGGCGGTACCGACGAGGGCCCGCAGCCACCCAGTTCGATCGGCCATCCGATCGAGGATGCGGCAGGCCCTACGGCAGGGGAAACTCAGTACGCTGGCCCGTCCGCTCCAACGTCACAATATCCGACGGACCCGAAGGGTCGAAGCCCATAACCGCAGACGGGACCTCGATCGTCGTCTCACCATCCTCCGCGAACCCCACCTGCAGCACGAGGTTCGTTGTTGCCCCATGCAGCGGCCGGCCCGGGAGATCCGCGACCCAGGTCCACGTCCAGCGCCCGACGACAGAGAAATCGGGGCGCAGGTTGCCGGTGAACACGAAGCGGTGACTCTCTCCCACGGATTCGCCCCCGTACCGGCTCAGGCCTTCGATCGTTACGCAGCTGCCCGATTGCGTCACGAACCACAGGTTGTTGAGGCCTTCCCAGGTCCCGGTCAGATTGACGGTAGCGCCGTCGGGGCCTCGCAGGTCGACGCCAACGCAAGCGTTGCTCCCGGTTCCAACGCTCGGAATGGGACCGATACTCGATGGCGTCGGCGTCGGAGCGCAGCCGGCGATGGCGGCAAAGAAGCCAGCCGCCGCCAGCCAATCAGCTGACCGCATGATCGGCTGAGGATACGGCGCGATTCGACCGGCAGGCGTACCATCGGAGCCGTGACCACGACGAAGCCGGCTCCGGCCGTCGAGACGACCGACTTCCTGCCTCTGAAGGGCATCGACCACGTCGAGTTCTGGGTCGGCAACGCGAAGCAGGCCGCCCACTACTTCCGCACCTTGTGGGGCTTTACCCCGGTCGCCTATGCGGGCCTGGAGACGGGGGTCCGGGACCGGGCCAGCTACGTCCTGGTGCAGAACGACATTCGCTTCGTGTTCACCGCGCCCATCACCCCCGACGGCGAGGTTGCCGACCACGTCCGGACGCACGGTGACGGGGTCCACGACATTGCCTTCTCGGTTGACGACGCGGAGTCCGCGTGGCGCGAAACGACGACCCGTGGAGCGCGATCGGCCCAGGCGCCAACCGAGATCCCCGGCGATAAGGGCGTCCTGCGGACATCGGCCATCCACACCTACGGCGAGGTGATCCACACCTTCGTCGACCGCCACGATTACGCCGGAACCTATGCGCCGGGCTACCATCGGATCAAGGCGCCCGGCGCCCCGGGCATGGGCCAAACCCTGCTCAACATCGACCATTGCGTCGGCAACGTGGCGCTGGGCGACATGAACAAGTTCGTCGACTTCTACCGCGAGGTACTCGGGTTCAGCCAGCTCGTCCACTTCGACGACAAAGTGATCCACACCGAGTACAGCGCCCTGATGAGCAAGGTCATGCAGAACGGCGATGGGCGCATCAAATTCCCGATCAACGAGCCGGCCGAGGGCAAGCGCAAGAGCCAGATCCAGGAGTTCATCGATTACTACCTCGACGCCGGAACCCAGCACATCGCGCTCCTGACGACCGACATCGCCGACACGGTGCGGGTGCTGCGCGGCCGAGGGGTCGAATTCCTGGGCTTGCCCCACGAGTACTTCGTCGCGCTGCCCGATCGGGTGGGCGACGTGGGGATCCCCATTGAGACGCTTGAGGAGCTGGGGATCGAGGCCGACCGCGACGAGGAGGGCTACCTGCTCCAGATCTTTACCAAGCCGATCCAGGATCGGCCGACATTCTTCTTCGAGATCATCGAGCGCCACGGCTCGCGTGGCTTCGGCGTGGGCAACTTCAAGGCACTGTTCGAGGCAATAGAACGCGAGCAGGAGAAGCGCGGCAACCTCTAGCGCTAGAGCACATGAGTCG
>JBOGTA010000141.1:0-5859 GCA_050695855.1 Candidatus Limnocylindria bacterium | reverse complement strand
AGCTCGCGATCAAATGACCCGCCCGGCCCTCACCTTCGTGCCGCCCCTGGACCCCTTGATGTGGGATCGCCGCCTGGTGAAGGGCGTGTTCGACTTCGAGTACCTGTGGGAGGTCTATGTCCCGGCGGCGAAGCGCCGTTGGGGCTACTACGTATTGCCCATCCTGTTCGGCGACCGGCTGGTGGGCCGCATCGAGCCCCGCTATGAGCGGACGACTCGTACCTTGCGGATTGCGGGCATCTGGTTCGAGGATGGCTTCAGACCGATGGAGGAGCCGCGCTTCGTCCCCGCCCTCGCCGAGGCGCTGCGCGCCTATCGGTCCTTTGTGGGTGCCGATGCGCTGAAATGGCCGCGCACCCGCCTCGCGAGGGACCTGGCGAGGGCGGCGTCATAGGGTCCCGCGCTGGGCCCCGTAGGTGAGAGGAGCAACCAGTGGCATCGAAAACCATCAGCGAGTCGATCATCCAGGCGCGGGACTACCTTCGGCAGCGACCCGACGAGGCGCGTTACACCGACACCGAGGCGATTGCCACCGTCGAGGAGGGCCTCCGGTGCCGGGTCGCCGGTCCCGATGGCGCGTTCATCTTCTCCGACATGTCGCCAGCGGTCGGCGGCGCGGGCAGTGCGCCATCCCCCGGCTGGCTGATGAGAGCGGCCCACGCCTCGTGTGACGCGACCCTGATTGCGATGCGGGCGGCCGAAGAGGGCATCGAGCTTTCACGATTGCAGGTTGTCGTCGACAGCGAGTCGGACAACCGTGGGCTGTTGGGCATGGACGAGGCAATCCCTGCCGGACCACTCGGGACGCGCGTCCGGATCCGCATCGAGGCCGCGGGCGTGCCCGAGCAGAAGCTGCGCGAGCTCGTCCACTGGGCGCGGGAGCATTCGCCGGTCGATGAGGCCATGTCACGAGCCGTGCCGGTCCGCGTCGAGGTCGAGACGGCCGCAACTGACTAGTTGAAGTCCACCACCAGCGGGGCATGGTCTGAGGGAATCCCCGGGTAGGTACTCGGCTTGCGGGCGTCGCGGTCCCGCTCCGCGGCCACGGCCCGTGCTGCCAGTGGCTCGGTCACGAACACGTGGTCGATCCGCATCCCGAAGTTCTTGTGAAAGTGCCCGGCCCGATAGTCCCACCACGTGAAGAAGCCCGGCTCGGGGTGGAAGCCGCGTACGACATCCACCAGCCCCCATCCCAGCAGCCGCCGGACGCGGTCGCGCTCCGGCTCGGACACATGCGTGGCACCGTGCACCGCGGCCGGGTCCCACACGTCCTCGTCGGTGGGCGCGACATTGAAATCGCCGCACAGCGCCAGCGGATCGGTGGCGACGTTGTTGCCCCTCAGCCACACATACAACGCGTCCAGCCAGGCCAGTTTGGCGTCATAGAACTCGGAGCCGACCACCCGACCGTTGGGCACGTAGACACTCGCCACCCGCACCCCGCCACAGGCAGCCGCCAGGAAGCGGCCGCCCTCATCGGTCCATCCATCGCCGTCCGGCAAGCCGACCTGTACCACCTCGAGCCCAACTTTCGACGCGATCGCCACCCCGTTCCAGGTCCCACGCCCGTGATGCGCCACCTCGTAGCCGAGCGCGGCGAAGTCAAGCAACGGGACCGCGTCGTCGGTCAGCTTCGTCTCCTGCACGCACAGGACGTCGGGCTGGTGGCGCTCAGTCCAGGCCAGCACCCGGTCCAGCCGCGCCTTCAGGGAATTGACGTTCCAGGTCGCCAACCGCATGGCTCAAGCCTACCGCTCGGACCGTAGACTCGACACAGCCGGCAAGCGTGCGCCGAGTCCGAGAGGAGGAACCCATGATCAAGGAATTCCGCGACTTCATCCTGCGCGGCAGCGTGGTCGACCTGGCCGTCGGCATCGTCATCGGCGCTGCCTTCGGGGCCCTAGTCACCTCCTTCGTGACCAATATCCTCACCCCGTTGCTAGGCCTGGTGGGCGTGCCGAACCTCGCCGACCTGACTTTCAGCGCAGGTTCGGCAACCGTCAGCTATGGGCTCTTCCTGAACGCGTTGATCAGCTTCGTCCTGATCGCGGCGGCGATCTTCTTCTTCGTCGTCAAGCCAATGAACGCCATGACCGCCCGCCTGAGGCCGGCCGAGGTGGCAACCACCAAGTCCTGCCCCCACTGCGCGACGGATATTCCCATCACCGCCACGCGCTGCCCCAACTGCACCAGCCAGCTGACGGAGACCAAATGACCGATGCCGGCGCCCCGGCCTGGGGCGCCCGAAGCATGACCGCGCATCTCCGCGAGGCACTCGTCCACCGCCCGGACGGCGCCTTCGGCGCCGCATTCGGCAACCCGGCCCACGGCTTCTATCACCCGGTCGACCTGGCCACCGCGCAGCGCGAGCACGACGCCTACGTCGATCTGCTCCTCCGCCTCGGCGTGCACGTCCACGCTCTCGAGGCAGCGACCGATGACCCCGACCTGGTCTACACCTACGACCCCCTCCTGGTGACCGATGAAGGTTCGATCGCGCTCCGGCCGGGCAAACCCAACCGCCAGCTCGAGCCTCCCCTCATCCAGGCCTGGACCACGTCCCACGGCATCCCGGTCCAGGGCCGCATCGAACCACCCGGCACGGTGGAGGGCGGCGACACGTTCTGGCTCCGGCCCGATCTGTTCTGCATCGGCCGATCGCTCCGCACCAACGACGCCGGCGCTCATCAGCTCGCCGCCCTCATCCACGCCGACGTCCGGATCTTCGACCTGCCCTATTGGCACGGCCCCGGGGAGCTGGTCCACATGACGTCGCTCATCTCAATGGTGACCGACGAGCTGGCCGTCGTCTATCCGCCACTCTTCCCCGCCGGCGTCTGGGAACTCCTCACCGACCTGAACATCCAAACCATCCCGGTCCCCGACGACGAGTACGCCACCCTTGGCTGCAACGTTCTCGCCGTCCGCCCCGGCGTCCTGGTCATGGCCGAGGGCAACCCAAACACGCAGCGTGCACTCGAGTCAGCCGGCTGCGAGGTCCACGCATATCCCGCAACTGAGATCGGCCTCAACGGCTCCGGCGGCCCCACCTGCATGTCCCTCCCCCTGCTCCGCCTTCGGTGACGGGGCATGATCAACAACGAAAGGCAGTGCTCATGTTTCGGGTTCTGATGATCGTCCTGGCCGCGGTGGGAGTCGCATGGGGACTCACGGCGCTCCTCGTGCCGGACCTGCTCGCCCAGCTGTACGGTGGAAGTCTCGAGCCCTTCGGCCGGGCATTCACCAACGTCGGCGCGGCCATTGCGGTTGGATTCGGACTGCTCGATGGGTCGTTGAGAAACCTCCAGGATTCCGCGACCCAACGACGAATCCTGCTCGCCAACCTCGTCGCCATCATGCTTGTCGCCGTGACTTTGCTTCTCAGCACGGCCTCGGGCACGTTCAACGCCCTGGGATGGGCCGGTGCGGCACTCCACTCCGCCCTGGCGGCCGTTCTACTGTGGGTCCTGGTCCGAGCGAGTCGAACCTAGTCCGCGAGAAACGCGTCCAGATCCAGGTTGAGGAGATCGCCGATGCGGTCCAGCGACCGATCGGGAGCGAACTGCTGCTCGGCGGGATCGATCTGCCCGTAGTGACCCTGCCGCACGTGGACGGTCAGGGTTTTCCCGTCCATCCGTTTCACCGTCGCCAATACGTCGAGCTTGTCTTCGAAGATCACATACCGATCGGCGGGAAGCGACTCGCGGACCTCGGACCGGTGGGCCTCCTTGTGGGCGTACAAGAAGACCCGCCGATCGACCGCGTCCGCCAGACCCGCCCGCGCGATCTTGGCCGCCTGATAGACCGGATCCCCGTCCGTGACGATCGCCGCCTGGCCCATCGACTGGACGCGGGAGATCACGTCGAGGGCTCCCGGGTAGAGCGCGTCCTGGTACGGATATCCGAGCACCATCTCCGCGACGTCGCGGAAGCCCGGCTCGCGCGGGAACACCTCACGGAAACGCTGCAAGGTGTGCGGGTAATCGACGTAGTCCCGCATGCGTCGCACATCTTCGTAGATCTCCCAGAACCTGGCGCCCGGCGCCTCCCCCACTGCGTCGTTAATCCCGGCCGCCAGCTCCGCCTTCACCCGATCGTTGTCGAGCAACGTGTTGTCGACATCGAACAGAAGCGCCACCCGCGCACGGCGAACTTCCATGGGAGGGATTATCGGGTCGCCAGCGGAACGCACTTAACGGAGATCTGACGCCGCTTCCCGAGGTGCGAAAGGGCCGGGCGGGCCGGCCCCGAGTCCGTTGCGTCAGCCGGCGAGGGGGCGGGCGCCCGGCCCTATCCCGGGTCCCCGGAAAAGGAGCGTCAGACCTCCTTGTACTCGCCCTCGATCGTCTCCTCCTCGGCCTCGCCCTCGCCCTCGGGCGCGGCGCCGTCGCCGCCGGTCCCATCGGTCGGCCCTTCTGCGGCGGGCGCCTCGGCATAGGCCTGGGAGCCGACCCGCTGCAGCACCTCCGCGAGCTGCTGCTTGGTCGAGTCGATCGCCCCCGCGTCGGTCCCGTTCAGGGCTTCCCGAACGGCAGCCACCCGGGACTCGATCTCGGTCTTGTCCTCGTCGCGGAGCTTGTCGCCCAGATCCTTGACCAGGCGCTCGGCCTGGAACGTGAGGGCATCGGCCTCGTTGCGGGACTCGGCCTCGTGGCGCCGCGCGCGGTCCTCCTCGGCATGCTCGGCCGCGTCGCGGACCATCTGGTCCACGTCCTCCTTGGCCAGCATCGAGGAGGCGGTGATGGCGACCTTCTGCTCCTTGTTGGTGGCCTTGTCCTTGGCCGCCACGTTGAGGATGCCGTTGGCGTCGATGTCGAAGGTGACCTCCACCTGAGGCACGCCGCGGGGAGCCGGTGGAATGCCGTCCAGCCGGAAGGTGGCCAGCTTCTTGTTGTCGGAGGCCATCTCCCGCTCCCCCTGCAGGACCACGATGTCCACGCTGGGCTGGTTGTCCGACGCGGTCGAGAAGATCTGGGTGTGGCTGGTGGGGATCGTCGTGTTGCGATTGATCATCTTGGTCGCCACCCCGCCCAGGGTCTCGATCCCCAGCGACAGCGGGGTGACGTCCAGGAGAAGGACGTCCTTGACCTCGCCGCCCAGGACACCGGCCTGGATGGCGGCTCCCACCGCGACCACCTCATCGGGGTTGACCCCCTTGTGCGGCTCGCGGCCCGCGAACATTTTCTTGACTGCTTCCACCACCGCCGGCATCCGGGTCTGGCCACCGACCAGGATGACCTCGTCGATCTCCGACGGCTTGATGCCGGCATCGGTCAGGGCCTGGCGGACCGGACCCTCGGTGCGGTTGACCAGGTCGGCCACCAGGTCCTCCAGCTTGGCCCGGGTCAGGTTCATGACCAGGTGCTTGGGGCCGGAGGCATCGGCGCTGATAAAGGGCAGGTTGACCTCGGTCGAGGTGGTGGTGGACAGCTCGATCTTTGCCTTCTCGGCCGCCTCCTTGAGGCGCTGGAGCGCGATCCGGTCCTTGGACAGGTCGATCCCCTGGTCCTTCTTGAACTCGGCGCTCAGCCACTCGATGACCCGCTGGTCGAAGTCGTCGCCACCCAGGTGGGTGTCGCCGTTGGTGGAGCGGACCTCGAACACACCCTCGGACAGCTCCAGGATGGAGATGTCGAACGTCCCGCCGCCCAGGTCGTAGACAGCGATCTTCTCTTCCTTCTGTTTGTCCAGGCCGTAGGCCAGAGCCGATGCGGTGGGCTCGTTCACGATCCGCTTGACGTCCAGGCCCGCGATCCGACCCGCGTCCTTGGTCGCCTGGCGCTGGGTGTCATCGAAGTAGGCCGGCACGGTGATCACCGCCTCGGTCACCTTCTCGCCCAGGTAAGCCTCGGCATCGGA
>JBOGTA010000140.1:0-4565 GCA_050695855.1 Candidatus Limnocylindria bacterium | reverse complement strand
GGGTGAAGGTAACCGTCAGACCGTCCTCGCTGATCTCCCAGCCGGCGAGGCCCTCGACGATGTTCAGGTCGGAGTCGAAGTAGGCCAACGGATGCGTGATCGACCGCAGCACCTGGATCGACTGGCTGTCGGTCGCCTGCGTCGGATCGAGCGTCGGCGGCTCACCGCCAAGGTCGACCCGCAGCACCTGCGGCGGGAGCTCAACACTGGGCTCTGCTGCGCCGCTCGCGCCGGGCGACTCCGAAGCGGACTGCTGGCAGGCCGCGAGGAGAAGCATGAGCGCCATTGAAACGCCCATTGTCTTCTTAAACCACATACACCTTTCCTTTCGCCAGAATGGCGTTGATGGAAGTTCTGCCGCGGAAAGCGGCGTTCGGTTCGATCACCATGCGCTCACGCGAGTCATGGCGACGTTCAGCGATCGTCGCTCGGCTGGCCCTCCTTCCCTAACCGTGCGTAGCTAGACCGGGGCACACCGGCATGACGCCGTTGGGCGGCGCCCGCGGCAAGCCGGCCAATGATGGCCCGCAGCGACGGTCGTCGTCAAGGAATTGTGCGCGGCGCGCACGACGACTACCGGGCGCCCGGTACCACTTTGACTACCCGCGCCGGCACCGCGAGGTTCAGACTGCCACGCTCAACGTGCGCCCAAACTCCGCCGCGGGCGCCGCTCAGTGGACGGCGCCGCTCGGTTGTCGTGAGGGTGCAGCCAGGCGCTCCCACGGGTCCACTGTCGCCAGCGATCCGCTGGCCAGTGTGGATGGTGCCCGGTTCGCGTAGCGGAGCCACCAGCGGCCGGCGTTCGGATCGACCGGATCGCCCGATGGCCCGGCATCGAAGTTCTGCCAGGTCGCTGCCTGCTGCCCCAGCTCGGGCCGGACGTCGAAGGGAGACAGCCCATTCGGCGCCACGAGGGAAAGGAGGATGATCGCGGTCGAGCCGACCAGGCCCAGGCGCGCAGCGGGCTGCAGCCGGGCGCGCCAGCTCGGACGTTCCTCCTCGAGGGCGCGGCGACGGATCTCGAGCCAGGCGCCCGGCGACGCCGCGTGGCCATCGACCCGAGCCGCCAGGGAGCGCTGCAGCTGGAGGACCAGCTGACGGTCGAGCCCCACGTCCTGGCGGCAGGCGAAGCACACTTCGAGGTGGTCAAGGTGTGGCGCGGAACGTGAATCGAGCTCACCAAAGCGGAAGAACTCGATGAGCTCCCGGACCACCTGGCGACAGTTCGAGGTCATGTCTTCGGCTCGTCAGCCAGGCGGGCGCGGCGCGGGAGGGTCGCACGGCGCTCAACCGGCAGCAGGACGCGGAGCGCGCGAAGGGCGTAATGGATTCGAGACTTCATGGTGCCCACCTGGCAGCCGGCGATCTCCGCCGCCTCGGCCAGGCTGTACCCGTGGAGGTAGTACAGGATGATCGCCGTCTGCTGCTTCGGAGGCAGGGCGTCGATGCCGCGCTGGAGGACGTCCACGATCTCGCGGGACTCGACCACCTGGTCAGGGCGGGCAGACAGGTCGGGCGCGAGATTACCGATGAGGTCGGTCAGCGGCTCGAGCGGCGCCCGGCGTCGCGAGAGCCGGCTGTAGCACAGGTTGGTGCACACCCGCTGCAGCCAGGGAAGCGGCGAAACATCGGTCCGCAGCCGATGGCGGACTCGGTACGCCTTGACGAAGCAGTCCTGCAGGATCTCTTCGGCCAGGAACGGATCGCGGGTGATCGCGAGCGCGGTCAGGTAGACCGGGCGCTGGTAGGTCTGGAAGAACTCCTCAAACGCCTGCAGGTCGCCCGACTGCATCCGCTCGACGAGGCCTGTCGCTTCCGGTTGAACCAAGGGCACCCCGTGCTGATCCTTGCGCGGAACGGTGCAGATACTACCCGCTGACTGCTGACGGGGTTCGATCCGGATCTGGGAACGGCCACCGCAGGTCAGGCTGACGGGCCGCGCTGGCCTCGTCGAGACGGCCGACTGGCGTGGTGAGGGGGGCGCGGCGGACGGCGTCCGGATCGGTTGCCGCTCGAGTCGCGATGTCGCGCAAGACGCCGATGAAGCGGTCCAGCGTCTCGCGGGTCTCGGTCTCGGTGGGCTCGATCATCAGCGCCTCCTCGACGATGAGCGGGAAATAGATGGTGGGCGGGTGGATGCCCTGGTCGAGGATGGCTTTGGCGATGTCCAGGGCGCTCACCCCATGCTCGCGCTTCTGGCGTCTCGCGCTGAACACGACCTCGTGCTTGCAGATGCGGTCGAATGGCAGGTCGTACGCATCTCCGAGCCCGACTCGAACGTAGTTGGCCGCCAGCACCGCGTCGTCGGTGACCTGGCGCAGGCCGGCATCGCCGTTGGCCCGGATGTAGGCGTAGGCCCGCAAATGCATACCGAAGTTGCCGCCGAAGGTCCTGACCTGACCGATGGCCGTGGGCCGGGAGCCCGGAGCCTCCAGGGCGAAGCGGGCGCCGGGGGTAGAGCGTCCGGACCAGGCATTGGCCCGCACGATAGCCGGATCGCCCTCGACCAGACGGGGTAGGGGCGCGGGCAGGAACGGGGCAAGGCGGGGGCTGACTCCGATGGGGCCGGCGCCCGGTCCCCCACCTCCGTGGGGCGTGCTGAACGTCTTGTGCAGGTTGAAATGCATGATGTCGAATCCCGCCTCGCCGGCTCGGAAGCGGCCGAGGATCGCATTCAGGTTGGCACCGTCCATATAGGCGATGGCCCCGGACGCGCGAACGGCTTCGAGAACCTCGTGGATCTGGTCTTCGAAGATCCCCAACGTGCTCGGATTCGTGATCATCAGCGCTGCCGTGTCGGGCCCCAGCGCTCCTCGCAACGCGTTCAGGTCGATTCCGCCGTGGTCGTTGGACGGCACGGTCCGAGTCGTGAAGCCGACCATGCTGGCGGTGGCCGGATTGGTGCCGTGCGCACTGTCGGGCACCAGGACAACGTGGCGCTGATCGCCCTCGCCCCGGGAGCGGTGATAGGCCCGGGTCATCAGCATGCCGGTCAGCTCCCCGTGGGCCCCGGCCGCGGGCTGCAGGCTCACCGCCGCGAAGCCACCGATCTCGCGCAGGAGCTCGGCGAGCAGCCACTGGAGCTCGAGGCTGCCCTGGCTCAGGGGGCCGGGATCGAGCGGGTGCGAGCCGGCGAGCCCCGGCAGGCGCGCGGCCCATTCGTTCACCTTCGGGTTGTACTTCATGGTGCACGACCCGAGGGGGTAGATATCGATGTCGATGGCGTGGTTGAGCCGGCTCAACCGGTTGAAGTGGCGGACCAGCTCCAGCTCGCTGATCTCGGGCAGTCGGAGGGGAGCCGTGCGGCGGGCGTCGGCGGGGATGGCCGGCTGGGATGCCGCCGCCGCCCGCGCCGCATCCGAGGGGGCGGGGAACCGAACGGCGCGGCGCCCGGGCCGTGACCGCTCGAACAGGGTCGGCTCCACGATCCGAAGACGCTCCCCCGCCGGCGGGGAGTGGAACGCCGCACCACGGCCCGACGCGTCGGTGACCGGGCGTTCCCCGACGGCGCTCACGACCCGCCTCCGAGCGCGCCGGCCAGCCGGCCGATGTCGTCGTCAGTCGTCAGCTCGGTTGCGGCCAGAAGCAGCGTGTCGGCCAGCTCAGGGTACTCGGGCTCGAGCACCAGGCCGGCCAGAATCCCTCGCTCGACGAGTTCCGCGTGTCGTGCGCCGGCGCGGGGCACGCGGAGAGCCACCTCGCTGAGATACGGCGCCGAAAACCGGCGGGTCGCGATCCCCGCATCCTCGAGAGTGGTCACCAGGTGGCGCGCCTGGACCGCCGAGCGCTCGGCCACCTCGCGGAGGCCTTCCGGGCCTACGGCGGACAGGTAGGCGGTGGCAGCCAGGGCGCACAGTGCCTGGTTGGTGCAGATGTTGCTGGCCGCCCGCTCACGTCGGATGTGCTGCTCGCGAGCCTGAAGGGTGAGCACGTATCCGCGGCGCCCCGCGGCGTCCCGGGTGGCGCCCACCAGCCGCCCCGGCAGCTGCCGGACCGCGCTCATGCGCGCCGCCATGATCCCGAGGTACGGCCCGCCGAAGGCGAGCGGGATGCCCAGCGGCTGGCCCTCGGCGGTCACGATGTCGGCGCCATAGCGGCCGGGAGCCTCCAACAGGCCGAGGCTGATTGGATCCACGAGGGTCACGAACAGAGCACCGACCGCGTGGGCAGCCTCTCCCAGCTCGGTCATCGATTCGAGCTGGCCGAAGAAGTTGGGCTGCTGCAGGACGAGGCATGCCACGTCGTCACCGACCAGCCGGCGAACGGCATCCAGATCGGTCAATCCCGAGCCTCCGTCGGTCAGGTCGACGGGGACCTCGATCACCTCGATGCCAGGGCCGGAGCAGTACGTCTCGAGCACGCGGCGCGCCTGGGGATGGACCGCCCGCGAGACAGCCACCCGATGTCGGCCGGTCAGCCGGCATGCCATCAGCGCCGCCTCGGCGGTCGCCGTGGCGCCGTCGTAGTGGCTGGCGCTGGCGACCTCCATCGCGGTCAACTCGCAGATGAGGGACTGGAACTCGTAGATGCTCTGGAGCGTGCCCTGGCTGACCTCGGGCTGATAC
>JBOGTA010000139.1:0-31896 GCA_050695855.1 Candidatus Limnocylindria bacterium | reverse complement strand
GGGTACACCATGGCGGAATCACTGTCCAACAGGAGGAGTTCGGGTCGGTGCGTCGACGCACCACCGACTAGTGGCGCCAGTAGTCCGGTGCGCCGGGCCCTGGTCGTCTCAACCATGCTGCTGCTCACCGGCTGCTCGGTACTCTTCCCGAGCCCCACTCCCTCCCCCATCAGTCGGCCGCCGCCCCTGACCCCAACCCCCTCCCCCATCGCCAGCCCAACTCCCGAGCCCGAGGTCGAATTCCCGCTCCCCGTCGTGACGGGGCAGACCGGCTTCCGGGCTGAGATCAGCGTGGCCGAGGTCACGCAGCACCTGGCCGACGGCACGATCCTGGTTCCGTGCGACGTGACCGTTCTCATCGCGGCGCTGGTGCGCGCGCCGGACGATTCCTGCGTCCACGCCCAGCAGATCCCGGCCGCTCTGGCCGCCGATCCTCAGGGGCTGGCGCTGCTCCCCCCAGGCCTGGTGGCGCCCGCCACCAAAGTCCTGCGCATCGGCCTCGCCGACCCGTTCGGGGGCCCGCTAGCTCGGCGTCAGTTCTATCCGGTGCGCGGCAGCGCGATTGGTCTTCCCAGTGCCTGGACCGATTACGACCGGGCCGAGATCCGCACCGTCATGTCGCTCGGCGACACGTGCCCCGATCGGGGAGTGGCCTATCAGGCCATCACCCTGGGCAAGGGCTGGGACTGGGTCTTCGGCGGCGGTCACGCCGTCTACCGCCGCATCTACCCGAACCCGGTCGGTCCGGGCAGCGTGGGCTACGGCTTCAATGTCGTCGACGCCATTCCGGCGGGGGACAGCGGGGCGGTCGGCCGGCTGGTCCGAGATGCGGACGTGACGGTGGACGACTTCGAATGCGCCGTGGTCGACAACTGGCAGGTGAACGGCGGCAACGTGTTCTCGATCGACCCAGCCACGCTCCCCCATCTCCGCGACGATTTCGGGGTGGATGTGGCCACCCTGGCCGCCAATCACGTGATGGACCAGGGCGTCGCCGGCCTCCTGGAAACCATTGCCAAGTTCTATGCGGCAGGCATTCCGGTCACCGGCATCGGCGCCGATCTGAACGCGGCGCTGGAGCCGGCGCTGGTTGAGGTCCGTGGTATCACCTTCGCCTTCGTCGGGTTCAATGAGATCCCGGGTGCAACCGCCGCGGCGCCGGATCAACCGGGGGTGGCCTGGATCGCCCAGGCCAACGTGGAGGAATCCATTCGGCGGTCGCGGGAGGCCGGGGCGGAGGTTGTGCTGTGCCTGCCCCAATGGGGCCTGCCCGAGTATCGGTCCGGATGGAGCCAGCTCCAGCTCCAGGAGCAGACGATGTTCTACGCCGCCGGCTGCGACCACATCCTCGGCTCCGGCACGCATTGGGCTGGGCCCATCGCGTTTACGCGGACCGATGACGGCGCGCCGCATTACACCATCGGAAGCCACGGCAACTTCCTGTTCGGGCAGGACTGGAGCCAGGAGACGCAGGAAGGGGTTCTCGTCGAGCTGGTGTTCCGCGGCGCCGAGGTGGCGCAGGTCCGTCTCTATCCATACATCGTGCTGGAGCAGGCTCAGCCGGCGCTGACCAACCCGCTGACCGACGGCGCCCACGTCCTGCGCCGAATCTACGACACCTCCGGCTGGTCGTACTAGGGCTGCTCGCACCTCAGGCCGCAGGCTCCGCTTCGGTCTCGGCCGTTGGCTCGGGCTTCGTCTCGACCGCCGCCTCCGGCTGCGGAACGTCGCGCGGCCGGCCACTGACCATGGCCACCACCGCGCCGAGAATGATCAGCCCGGCCAGCCAAGTCCGAGGCGTCATCGGTTCGCCGAGCACGATGACGCCGAGGGCCACAGCCACGATCGGGTTCACGTAGGCGTAGGTGGAGACCACGCTGACCGAGGCGTGGTGCAGGACCCAGATGTAGGCGGTGAACGCCACCAGCGAACCGAAGACGATGAGGTAGGCCACCGCCAGCAGCGACGCGCTGGAGAACGCGTTGGGATCGATCCCGGCCAGCTCGCCACGGAGGAGGCCGACGGCGAGCATTACCGCTCCGCCAGCCAGCATCTCCAGGCCCGCCCCCTGGAACGGCGAACGCGGCAACGGTGCCCGCCGAGCGTAGATCGACCCCACCGACCACGAAATGGCCGCGGCGCCGACCAGCGCGATCCCGATCGGGTCGATGGCCGCCACTCCCTCCAGGGGTACGACCAGGATCCCCACGCCTACTGCGCCGGCCACCAGGCCGGCCACCGCCAGCCGGCTCTGGCGCTGCCCCGCAAGCAGGGCCTCGAAGACGGCCATCCAGATCGGCGAAGTGGCCACGATCAAGGCCGCGATTCCGGATGGGATCCGCTGCTCGGCCAGCACCACGCCACCGTTGCCACCCAACAGCAGGAGAGAGCCAATGATGAATGCCGATCGCCATTGCAGCCTGGTCGGGCGCTCCCCCGGTTGGCCGCGAAGCCGCCGCCAGATCGCGATCCCTACCACCAGCAGCAGACCGGCGGTGGCGTACCGGACCCCGGCAGCCACCAGCGGCGGCAGGGTCTGGATCATGATTGCGATGGCCAGGTAGGTCGAGCCCCAGACGACGTAGACGATCAGGAGGGCGCCCGCCACCGCCCAGGGTGAGGCGGGGCGATGGTCAGGCCGGATCATCGGCGCATTGTGCCGTGATATGGCATGTACCATTTGTGGACCGATGTCCCGCAAGTGGCGCGCCGTGGTCGACTTTGCGCTCTGAGTCGGTCGCGCGCGGCGCCCAGCCCGTGGCGCCAACGTCAGCGCTGACATCCGAGCAGGGCAGACGAGCCGCGTTGCTCGTGCTGACGGCCGTGGCCTTCGGGCTCCTCGCCCAGCTGTTGTTCTACGGAGTCGGACTGGGCGTCAATTACCCGGCCACGATCGCCGTCGTGCTCATCGTCGGCTGGCTGGCTCGACCGCCCGATGCGCCCGCGATCCGACTCCCCGACGCCTGGCTGCCGGCGGCCGCGCTGACCCTGGCCGCATTCGTTGCCCTGCGGGGCGACGCAACCCTGGTCACGCTGGACGTGTTGGGCAGCCTGGCCCTCGTTGGCGCGGCGCTGGCAAGCTTTGCGGGCGTACCCGTGGTCGAGCAATCGCTCGATCGGCTGACGGCCCTCGGCCGGCGAGTCCTGGCCGCCGCGGCGTGGGGAGCGGTCGAACCACTGGGGACCGCCGCCAGGTCGGTGCCGCCTGGCCGGACGCGCGGTCAGCTGGCGCGAACGGCCCCGGTCGTCCGTGGGCTCGTCATCGCCATACCCCTGCTCCTGGTCTTTGGGCTGCTATTCGCGGCCGCTGATGCCGTGTTCGCCCGCTACGTCGAAGACTTCTTCAACTGGCAGGCGGACTGGGACGCCCTCGTGGGCCGCTCGATCATGGCCTTGGTCGCCGCTTGGCTGGCCGCGGGGATGCTGGCCTTCATTTCGTCGCAGCCCGCCGCCCATGCGGCACAGCCCACCGCGTGGTGGGTGAGCCGGCCCCGAATCGGCACCGCCGAATCGCTGACCGTGCTGAGCGCCCTCAACATCCTGTTCGCGATATTCGTTGCAGTCCAGGCCACGTATCTGTTCGGCGGGCTGGACACCTTGAAGGCGAGTGGCCTGACCTACGCGGAGTATGCGCGGCGCGGCTTCTTCGAGCTGCTGGCTGTGGCGTTCGGGGTGGCGACCGTGATCCTCCTGCTCGAGGCCTTTGTCACCCATCGCTCGCGCGCCTACGTGGTGACCGCCGTCGGGCTGGTGGCTCTCACCATGGTCGTGCTGGCCTCGGCATACCTGCGGCTGCGCCTGTACCAGGATGCCTACGGCTGGACGGAGCTGCGGTTCTATGTCCTGGCCGCCATCATGTGGCTGGCGATTGGTGCCGCCGGAACCGTCTTGGCGCTGGCCACCAACCGCACTCGCTGGCTGATCCACGGGATGATGGGCCTGTCCATCATGTTCGGGATCGCCTTCAATGTGATCGGGCCTGTCCGGTTCATCGCCGAGCGAAACGCAGAGCGCGCCGTGAACCCCTCACTCGTGCCGCCCGACGGCCGGACCGGTCTGGACGTCTACTACCTCGCCGGCCTGGGCACCGATGCGGACATCGTGCTCGCCGAGGCGCTCCCGCGATTGCCTCCGGCAGAGCGCGCGGCGACCGAGGCCGCGCTCCGCGACAATGCCGCCTGGCTGGCGGCGGACACGCAGAGTCAGGCGTGGCAGGCCTGGAACTATTCGCGCCAGCGAGCCCGAGCGATGCTGACTGAGGAATCCGCACCATGACGTCTGATCCACCGACTCCCCCGGCCGGGAACATCGACAGGTCGAACTCGTACACGGCTCGCTTCGTCACCGAGCGCGGCGACATCGTGTGCGAACTGCATGCCGCCGATGCGCCGCTCACTGTCGAGAACTTCGTGAACCTGGCGCGGGCCGGGTTCTACGACGGCACGACCTTCCATCGGGTCATTCGAGGGTTCATGGCCCAGGGCGGGGATCCGACCGGGACCGGCCGCGGAGGCCCTGGCTACGAGTTCGGCGACGAGTTCACTCCACGGCTGCGCCACGACGCGGCCGGAGTGCTGTCGATGGCCAACGCCGGACCGAACACGAATGGCAGTCAATTCTTCATCACGTTCGGGCCGACGCCACACCTGGACGGACGCCACTCGGTCTTCGGGCGGGTGACGGACGGCATGAACGTGCTGCTCGCGCTGCGCGAGCGAGATCCATCCAGCGATAGGGCTCCAGGAGACCAGATCGAGCGCATCGAGATCAGCGAAGAGCCGAAGCCCTAGCCGATCCGTCGAATCTCAGGCGGCCTCGTACAGCAGCGCGTAGGTAACCGCCGGGTCGGGCGCGAAGTCGAAGCTGGTTCCGCATGCGCTGCACAGCAGCTCGTCGGAATCTCGGTCGACCTCGAACGCGACCTCGTCGGCGCACCAGGGGCAGATCAGGTGAACAGTCATGCGCCGATTCTGGCTAGGGGTTGTGACACCTCTCGTGTCGCAAGGTGCGTCCCTTCATCGGGTATGAGCCCGAAAGAGTACTTGCGCGATTGCGCAAATACTGATACGGTTGGTCGGTGATGACCACCGCCATTCCCACCGAGGCACGACGAGACCGCACCGCGGTTGTCGCCCGCGCCCTGGCAGATCCGAAACGGTTGTGCGTCCTCGAGTACCTCGCCGATGGCGGCGAGCGCTCGGTTGGGGACCTATCGCGATGCGTGGGATGCCACGTCCCGAACATGAGCCAACACCTTGCCATCATGCGCTCGGCGGGCATCGTTGCCAGCCGACGCGAAGGCAGCACCGTCCTCTACCGCATCGCCGATCGCAGCGTGCTGGACCTGGTCGGTGCGCTGCAACGAGTCGCCGGCTGAACGGCGCCTGAGCAACACTCCACGAAAGGAATCACTGAGCCAATGTCATCCAATGTCCCCGAAGTCACCGATGCCACCTTTGACCAGCTGGTGACCCAGAACGAACGCCCGGTCATCGTCGACTTCTGGGCAGCCTGGTGCGGTCCGTGTCGCCTGGTTGCGCCCGAGATCGACAAGCTGGCGGAGAAGTACGCCGGCCAGGTAGACGTCTACAAGCTGGATGTCGACGCCAACCCGCACATCGCATCCCATTTCGGGATCATGAGCATCCCCACCGTCGCGTACTTCCAGAAAGGTCAGCCCCCGAAGGCCGCGGTCGGGTTCCGGCCCATGGCCGCCCTGGAGACCGCCTTCGGTCTGGACGCTCTCGCCGCATCGGCCTGATACCCAGCCACCCATAAGACCGCTCCCAAGCGCGCCCGGGCCTCCGCTCGGGCGCGCTCTGTATGCTGGACCGCATGCGGGCATTGAGCCGGTGCCCACCACGGGCCGCCATCCTGGCCCTCGCCGTCGCTGCCCTGGCGACGGCCGCGCCCATTGGCCCATCGGTCGTTCGCGCCGGCGGCGGACTGGTCACGGTTACCAGTGCCCTGTACCAGGTCCAGCCGGATCTCGCGCGCGTTCACGTCACGATCGATGCGGTGTCGACCTCGTATGAGGCCGACACACCCGAGGGACAGATCTACTACTCCGGCCTGACCGTGTCCGTTCCCCCCGGATCGAGCAGCGTGGTGGCCACCTCCGGCGGTTCGCAGCTGGCGACAACGGTGACGAACACCACCGACGCCACCCGCATCGAGATCCGATTCTCGACGGCGGTGTTCTACAGGCAGAGCTACGCGTACCGGATCACGTTCGACATGGTCGACGCGGGAGGAGCCGCGGACCGCGATTTTCGAATCGGGCGCAGCGTGGCCGCCTTCCCTGTGTGGGCCTTCGGCAGCGATGGGTCGTCCGGAAACAGCGTGGCGGTCGTGCTTCCGGCGACCTTTACCCCCAGCGTGTATGGGGGCCCGCTGAGCGAGACCATCCAGTCCGACGGTTCGGTCCGGCTGGCAGCTACCGTGACCGACTCGTTGACCTGGTTCGCCTATGTGACCGCCGAGCGACCGGGCTTGTTCACCAGCATCCCCTTCACCCTGACCGTGGGCGACGAGGAGGCGAGCGTCATCATCCGGGCCTGGGATGACGATCCGGAATGGGCAGCTCGCACTCAAGAGCTGCTGATCGATGGCCTGCCCGCCCTCCAGGACCTTATCGGTCTGCCGTGGGCGGTCTTTGGCGACCTGAAGGTTGAGGAGTCGGCCAACCGGCTGGGCGATTACGCGGGGATCTACAACTCACTGACCGAGAAAATCAACGTCCGCTACGACGCCGACGCCACGGTGACGCTCCACGAAGCGGCACACATCTGGTTCAACGACTCGCTCTTCCGGGACCGATGGATCGGCGAGGCGTGGGCCGAGTTCTATGCCGCCCGCTCAGCGGAGGCCATAGGTGTCACCGGCGAGATCTTCGTGCTGACCGATGACCTGCTAGCGGTCCAGATCCCGCTCAACGACTGGGCGGGGATCGGGTTCGAGGACCTCGATGTCGAGGCGTTCGCCTATGCCGCCTCGTACCACCTCGCCGAGCTGATCTACGAACGAACCGACCTCGAGGCGCTTCGCGCGGTGTGGCGGGCTGCGGACGACGGCGAGATGGCGTACCAGCCGGTCCACGCCACCGGATCGCCTCGGAAGGGCGTGGCGCTCACCCAGGAGGGCTGGCAGCGCCTGCTTGACCTGCTCGAGGAGCGGACTGGGACGGCGTACGACGACCTGTGGTCCGAATGGGTGGTGAACGAGGCCCAGCAGACGGACCTGACCGAGCGCGCCGAGACGCGCGCCCTGTACTTCGAGGGCGTAGAGGCTGCGGGCGACTGGGAGCTGCCCGAGTTGATTCGATATGACCTGAGCAGCTGGCAGTTCGACGATGTCGTGGCCGAGCTGGAGATGGCCGATGAGGTGCTGGCCAGGGCCGACGCCATCGCCGACCTGGCGGCCGACCTGGACCTCACCCCGCCAGATCACCTCCAGGACGCGTTCGAGGGCAACGGCGGGTTGGATGCCGCCATCTCCGAGGGTCAGTCCGAGCTGACCGCGCTGGAGACCATCGAGGAAGCCACGCGCGAGCTGGCAGCCGATTCGGGCTTCGTGGCCTGGGTCGGCTTGTTGTTCGCCGAGCCCGGCGTCGAGCTGGAGGCCGCGCGCGATGCGTGGGAGTCAGGCGAGAGCGATACGGCGCGGTTCAAGGCCCGCGGCATCCTCGCCACCCTGGACGAGGCTGACGACCGCGGTGGAGAGCGGCTGGCGGTGACCGGTGGCGTCCTTCTGGTCGCCGGCACCGGCGGCGCGCTCATCTGGCGCCGCCGATCTCGGCCGCGGCCGCCGACCGGTTCGTCAGGAGGGGACGAGGCGCCGATGGGGGGCGAGGCCTCGGACGCGGATGGTCAGGCGGCCGTGGAAGGAGTCCCGGCTGGGGAGGGAGGGCTCTCGGTGGCGGGAGACGACGAAACGGGCGGAGACGACGAAACGGCCGGCTAGGCTGCCGACTCGTCCGATTGCATCATCCCGAACGGGTTGCCCTCGGTATCGGTGGCGTAGGCCAGCCAGCCGACGCCGGGAACCGCGTGCTTCGGATTGGTGATCGTCCCTCCGGCGGCAACGACTTTGCCGACCGCGGCGTCCAGGTCGGCCACGTCAATGGTGTTGGTCGTCTGGTCATCGGCGTTCTGGCGGCGACCGATGCCCCCGTCAATCCCCACCTCGGGTGCCTCGCCGGTCGTGACCAGCCAGTAATCGGTGGGACCGCCCCACTTCTGGATCGTCCAGCCGAAGGCATCGGCATAGAACTGGGCGCAGCGGTCGGGATCGTCGGCGGGGAGCTCGAAATGGACGACACGGGAGGACATGGGCAGTTTCTCCGATGCGGGTGCTGGGTCCGATTCTCCTACTCCCCCTCCCGTAGACTCGTTCACCTTCGTGACTCGATCGATCAATGCCGTCCTGCTTGGCAATTTCACGCTGCGCTTCTCGACGGGTTTGACCGGTGCTCTGCTGTTGTTCTACCTCACCGATCTGCCGAGGTTCGGCGGCGTGGCGGTTTCCGCTTTCACGGCCGGTGTCCTCGGCGCCCTGTACTTCGCCGCCGAGCTGATCCTGTCCCCGTTCTTCGGGGTGCTGGCCGACCGGTTCGGAACGCACCGCCTGATGCAGCCCGGCCCGATCATGGGCGGCGTGGCGGTGGTGGCCACCGCCCTGACCACCAGCGTCCCGCTGCTGGCCGGAACTCGCTTCCTGGAGGGAGCGGCGGCCGCCGCCAGCGTCCCCGCGGCCCTGGGGTACATCGCCATCGCCACGTCGAGCAGCCAGGCCCTGCGGGGTCGGATCGTGGCCCGATTCGAGGTGGCCACCCTGGGTGGAGTGGGCATCGGGTCGGCGGCGGCCGGTTTCCTGTACTCGGCCATTGGCCCCTCTGCGTTCTACGTGAACGCGGTGATCTACGGGATCACGCTCCTCATCCTGCGCTACGGCGTCGACGAGCTGCCTGACCACGCGGCCGCCACCATCACCCCCGGAGAGGAATCGGTGCCCGCCTCCCTGTTCCACCTGGGCCGCTACCGCGACGTGCTCCGCAGCCGTCCGGTGTGGCTCTTGGCCCCGACCTGGATCGCGCTCAACGCCCTGCTGGGCTCGTGGGGGACCCAGGCCCTGTTCCAGCTGGTGCAGGAACCGTCGGATCGCTTCGCGGACCAGGTCCTGATGCGAGGATTCGAGCCCTGGCAGGCGGGTCTCGTCCTCGGGATTGGCCTGCTCGTCCTGTTCAGCGGACTGCTGTACTGGGGCAACCGGTTCGTGAACCTGAGACGGACCACGATCATCGGGATCGGGTTGGCGGGTGGCGGGGTGTTCGTGACCGCCATCCTGGCCATCAACCACTCCGCTGGCCTCCCGGTGTGGCTGATCGCCGGTCTGCTTCTCGTCTCCGCCGTTGGGCTTTTCGTTCTCGCCGGCGCCACCCCGGCCGCGGTCGGGTTCCTGTCGGACGTCAGCGAGGGATTCCCCGGCCGGCGAGGCGTGATCATGGGCCTCTACTCGGTCTTCCTGGCCCTGGGCCAGATCATCGGCGCGGTCGTGGCCGGCGTCGCAGCCGAGTGGCGCGGCATCGATGGGCTGCTCATCGCCAGCGGCGGCCTGCTGATCGTGGCCATCATCCCCCTGGGCCAGCTGCGCGCCGCCGAGCATCACATGCCCGTCCATCCGGACGCGGTCGCCGCACGGGCGGGCAAATCTCAGCCGCTATCCTAGGCGGCCAATGCGCCTCTCGCGGCTCTTCTTCACCACCCTCCGCGACGATCCCGCGGACGCCGAGATGGTCTCCCACCGACTCCTGGTGCGCGCTGGCTACGTCCGCCAGCTGGGCTCGGGGATCTACACCCTGCTGCCCCTCGGCTTCCGGGTGACCCAGCGTGTGGAGCAGGTCATCCGCGAGGAGATGAACGCCATCGGCGGCCAGGAGATGGAGATGCCGGTCGTCCACCCGGCGGACCTGTGGAAGGAGACGGGGCGATACAAGAAGATCGGTCCGGAGCTCCTGCGCTTCAAGGACCGCGCCGGCCGGGACATGGTCCTGGCCATGACCCACGAGGAGGTGGTGGCCGACCTGGTGCGGGACCTGATCCGCAGCTACCGCCAGCTGCCGGCCATCGTGTACCACTTCCAGACCAAGTTCCGCGATGAGCCCCGATCGCGGGGCGGCCTGATCCGGGTTCGCGAGTTCGTCATGAAGGACAGCTACACGCTGGACGCCGATGAGGCCGGTCTCGACCGTGGCTACGAGCTCCACCGCGAGGCCTACGTGAAGATTTTCGAGCGCCTCGGCCTCCCAACGGTGATCGTCGGGGCCGACGTCGGCATCATGGGCGGGACCCTGGCCCACGAGTTCATGGTCCTCAACGAGCGCGGCGAGGACACGCTGGTCATCTGCGATTCGTGCGGGTACGCCGCCAACCAGCAGATCGCGGTCGCCGCTCGGCCGGACCCGCCAACCGAAGAGATGATGCCCGCCGAAGAAGTGGCCACGCCCGCGGCCGACACCATCGCGTCGCTGGCCGAGCAGCTGGGGATCGAGACCGGCCGCACGGCCAAGGCCATGTTCTACGTCACCGGCGACGGCCGCCTGGTGACCGCCATCGTGCGGGGCGACTTTGAGGTCAACGAGACGAAGCTGACCAACGCGGTGAAGGCGGTTGGCGGCATCCGGCCGGCGCACGTGGAGGAGATCCGGGCGGCGGGCATGGAACCCGGCTACGCCTCGCCCATCGGCGCCCACGACACGGTGGTGGTCCTCGACGAGCTGGCAGCCCGCTCCCCCAACCTAGTGGCGGGCGCCAACAAGCACGGGTACCACCTGCTGAACGTGAACCACGGCCGCGACTTCACCGCCGACCTGGTGGTGGATATCACCAACGCCCAGGCCGGAGACCCCTGCCCGAACTGCGGCCAACCGGTCGTCCTGCGCCACGGCATCGAGGTTGGCAACATCTTCAAGCTGGGGACCGACTTCACCCAGGCCCTGGGCGCGACGTTCCTGGCCGAGGACGGCAGCCGCCAGGTGGCGATCATGGGCAGCTACGGGATTGGGCTGGGACGCAACGTGGCCTGCATCGTGGAAGAGCATCACGACGACAAGGGCATCATCTGGCCCCGCGAAGTGGCCCCCTATCCGGCCCATCTCGTCGCGCTGGGGTCCGGCAAGGACCCCGCCGTCGGCGAGGCCGCGGAAGGGCTATACCAGCGCCTGACCGATGCCGGGGTCGAGATCCTGTACGACGACCGCGACGAGTCCCCCGGGGTCAAGCTGACCGATGCCGAGCTGCTCGGCATGCCAACCATCCTCGCCATCTCCACCCGCTCGCTGGCCGCGGGCGGGGTCGAGGTCACCGATCGGGCCAGCGGCGAACGGCAGGTCCGGCCGGTGGCCGACGTGGAGGCCGAACTCCGGGCGGAGGCCGCCTAGGCGTCCCGCAGCTGGGGGAACACCTCGGCCCCGAGCCGCTCCAGGCGGGACGTGTTGTTCACGCCCCGGACGCTGAAGATGACGTGCTGGGCGCCGGCCTCGGCCAGGGCGCCCCATCGGTCCACGATCTGGTCGGGAGCATCGCGCTCGAGGTCGACGGACTTCAAGACGCTTCGCTCGATCTCCTCGTACGGGCGTCCCACGCGCTGGCAATGCTCTCGCAGCACGGCGTACTTGTGGCGCAGCGTGTCGGGGTCACCGAACACGTTGGAGGCGTCCGCATATTGGGCCACCAGGCGGAGCGTCTTCCGCTCCCCGCCGCCGCCGATCATGATCGGGACCCGGGGCCGGCTGATGGACTGCGGCGAGTTCAGCAGCCGGGTGGCGGTGAAGTGCTTGCCGTCATGGCGGCCCTGGGTCCCGCTGCCCCCCGACCACATGGCGTGGGCCATCTGCAACGTCTCCTCGAGCATCTCGAAACGCTCGCCCAACCGCGGGAATCGCCAGCCCAGACCTCGGGACTCCTCCTCGTTCCAGGCGGCCCCGATCCCGAACCACGCCCGGCCACCGGACAGGACGTCCAGGGTGGTGGTGGCCTTGATCCAGACGCCGGGCGGTCGGTAGTGAATCCCGCCCACCATGAGCCCGATGCGGGCCTGCTTCGAGTGGGCGGCCATGAACCCCAACGCGGTCTGGCCATCGAGCATCGGGGCCTCCGGCGGGCCAACGCCCCGGATCTGGAAGAAGTGGTCCATGACCCAGATCGAGTCGAAACCGACCTCGTCGGCCGTCTGCACCACCCGTGCCAGGGTTGGACCGATGCCGGCCGCCCCGCCGGGCCACGTGAAGGAGCTGATCTGAAGGCCGAACTTCACCGAGTCGGCCGGCGCCTCACGGCTCGACCGTGACGCCCTTCCAGAAGGCGACGTAGCCCTCGATGTTCTTGGCCGCGTCGGACGGCTGGGGGTAGTACCACGCGGCGTCTCGGTTCTCGTCACCGTCGACGGCCACCGTGTAGTAACTCGCCTCGCCCTTCCACCAGCAGGTGGTATGGGTCTCGCTCGGCTTCAGGAATTCGGTCTTCACCGCCTCGGGCGGGAAGTAGACGTTGCCTTCCACCACCTCGAAGTGGTCGCTCTCGGCGATCACCGCCCCGTTCCAGGTTGCTCGCGCCATACCGGTAGCGTACTCCGGATTGCGAAGTGGCCTGGCGCGGGCGGCTGCAGTGGTGCGTCGGGGGCACCACGGGCACGGTGCCCCGACGCGAATCAGCCCAGGGTCCTACGCCACCGCCTCGGCGGCAGCCATCGCCACTGGCTCGTACTCGACATCGGTCAGCTCGCCGGCCAGGTACTGGTCGTAGGCCGCCATGTCGAAGTAGCCGTGCCCGGACAGGTTGAACAGGATGACCCGTGGCTCCCCCGTCTCCCGGGCCTCGAGGGCCTCGTCGATGGCGGCCCGGATGGCGTGACTCGACTCCGGGGCCGGGATCAGGCCCTCGGTCCGCGCGAACTGGAGCGCGGCCGCGAAGCACGCGTTCTGGGCGTAGGCCCGCGCCTCGATGAAGCCCAGCTCGTACAGGTGCGAAACCAGCGGCGCCATGCCGTGGTAGCGCAGCCCGCCGGCGTGAATCGGCGCCGGCCGGAACTCGTGGCCCAGGGTGTGCATCTTCAGTAAGGGGGTCATGCCCACCCCATCGCCGAAGTCATACCGATACTCGCCGCGGGTCAGGCTCGGACAGGACGCCGGCTCGACGGCCAGGAAGCGGGTGCTGGAGCGGCCAGCCAGCCGGTCGCGAAGGAACGGGAAGGCGATGCCCGAGAAGTTCGAGCCGCCGCCCGCACAGCCGATGACCACATCGGGTATGTCGCCCGCCAGCTCCATCTGCTTGATCGCCTCCTGGCCGATGACCGTCTGATGGAGCAGGACGTGATTGAGCGCGCTGCCGATCGAGTACTTCGTGTCGTCGCGCATGGCGGCCTCCTCCACGGCCTCGCTGATGGCGATGCCCAGGCTGCCGGTCGATTCCGGATCGGCGGCCAGGACCTGGCGGCCGGCATTGGTCTCCGTGGACGGGGACGGGACCACGGTTGCGCCCATGGTCTGGATGAAGCTGCGCCGATACGGCTTCTGCTCGTATGAAACCCGCACCATGAAGACCTTGGTCTCGATCCCGAACAGCGCCCCGGCCAGGGCGAGGGCGCTCCCCCACTGCCCGGCCCCGGTCTCGGTGACGAGGCGGGTCACGCCTTCGGCGTGGTTGTAAAACGCCTGGGCGATGGCCGTGTTCGGCTTGTGCGAGCCGGCCGGCGATACGCTTTCGTTCTTGTAATAGATGCGGGCCGGCGTGCCCAGCGCGCGCTCCAGGCCGAGGGCCCGGATCAGAGGTGACGGTCGATAGGTGCGGTATGCCTCCCGGACCGGCTCCGGGATCTCGATGAAGCGCTCGACGCTGACCTCCTGTCGGATGAGCTCCATCGGGAACAGCGGGGCAAGCGCCTCCGGACCGATGGGCTCGCGGGTCGCCGGGTTCAGCGGCGGAGGCAGGGGCTCCGGCAGATCGGCGGCGATGTTGTAGAAGTGGGTCGGCAGCTCACTCTCGGGGAGCACGAACCGACGCTGCGGGGAACTGGCCATGACGGTGACCTCCTGAGAACAACTCGACCCCTCCGTCTCAAAGGACGAGGGGGTCGTCTCGTGGTGCCACCTTTGTTCCCCGGTGTTCTCACCCGGGCTCGTTTCGACCACGGCGCGCCGTTGCCGGTGAGCGCGATGGCCTCGGCTTCGATATCGGTGCCTCTCCGCCGACCGCTACTGGCGCCGGACTGCCGTCCGCGCGTTGGCTGCCGGAGCTCCCGGGTCCATTCGCCGGTCGCGCCGCCGCCGGGGTCTCACTGCTCCCGACTCCCTGGAGGCTCGCCTGACCGGGTACTCGTCCCGATCGTTGCCCTATTCACCTGTGACCGCGCACGCTACTGACGCCCACCGCGACTGTCAAGAGCGGTTCGCGGCCAATGGCCGGAGCCCCACCTCGGCCAGCTCGGCGCGGGCCAGCCGGTCGTAGCGCCCCGAAAGCCAATCACCGAAGGGATCAGGCGAATACTCGAGCAGTTCGTCGTACTGGAGCCGATGGACGGCGCGGGACGCCAGCAGCTGCTCGATGCGACCGGCATCCACGCCGATCGGCGCCTGCCTGATGACCCGCTTGCCGCCCACCAGCCGCCGCCACCGACTGACTCGCCACGGCAGGTATCGGTTCAGCCAGGGGATGAGCGCGGCGGCGACCAACAGCACGGCCAGCAGCGTGGCGATGGTGAGCAGCAGCCGCTCGAGGTCGGTGCCGAATGCGATGAGCGGCTCGGCCGCCGCATCGAAGGCCCCACCAACGGCTTCTGCCGCCCCAGGACCGATGAGCGGAAGGCCCGCCAGGGCGGCGGCCACTTCGTCGCCGGCGGCATCGAGGTTCGTGCCGCCGTCGCGGACGACCCGGCCGGCGCCGGCCAGGTCGGCCAGGAACTGATACAGGTTCCACCCCAATGTCCCCCACAGCCAGAGCCAGGCCAACGTCGCGAGGTCAGCGAGGATCTCGGCCAGGCGCGCCCTCGGCAGCTCACTCCAGATGGTCATCGTCAATCCTCCCTCGGGTGGACTGGAAATCATGCTCGTCGCCCGCCACGCTCAACGACGGCGAATTGACATGCCGATTTGACATCAACGGGGTGCCTGAAACGAGGAATTCGGGCGCGGCTGTCAAAATAGTTCGTTCAGACACCTGCAAGCGCTCATTTGAGCCAAGGAAGATGTCATGACTATTGAAGAACAGCGCACCGTCGTCGAGGAGCGGAGCGAGAGTCCGGGAGCCGCGACGAGCGGCGTGGCGACCACCCGCAAGACGATCATGAAGCCGAGCGGGGGCGAGACGGCCCGCCGGGTGGTGGTCCTGATCTTCGGGATCATCCAGGTGGTGATCGGGCTGCGGATCCTGCTGCTCCTGATCGCGGCCAACCAGGGAAACCCGCTGGTCGGGGCCATCCTGACTTTCAGCCAGCTCTTCGTCGCTCCATTCGAGGGCATCTTGGGAACGGACGCGCTGAGCAGCGGCGGGTCGATTCTCGATCTGGCAGCGGTCGTAGCGTTCGTGGGCTGGAGCGTCCTGGAGTTGATCGTCCTATGGGCGATCAACATCTTCCGACGCGAACCCGCCTGACCTTCGCGTGAGCCAGCCGGCGGCGCCGCTGACGGTCGCGTACGACGCCGAATGCGCGTTGTGCCGGTCAGCGGCCCGGCGGCTGGAGACGCTTGATCGTCACCAGCGCGTGACCCTGGTCCCCATCCGGGACATGGCGCTGGGCGACCAGCCGACCGATGCGCCCCGGCCAGGTGAGCTGGCCGGGGCTCTCCTTGTCGTCCGGCCGGATGGCTCTTGGCTATCCGGCGGCCAGGCCGTGCTGGAGATCGCCGCCAACGTCCCGCTCCTGCGGCCCATCGCCGCCCTCGGGCGCCTTCCGTTCGTGAATCGGCTGGTGGACCCCCTTTACCGATTGGTTGCCCGCCATCGCCATCGGCTGAGCCGGGTCATCTAGCACCGGCCTCGACGGGAGCCGCCGGCAACGTGGGCGGCAGGACGACCTCGAAGCACGTCCGCCCAGGGGCCGACTCCACGTCCAGCGTGCCGCCGTGCTTGACGACGATGTTGTGGCTGAGATGGAGGCCGAGCCCGGAACCGACCCCCGGCGGCTTGGTGGTGAAGAACGGCTCGAAGATCTTGTCTCTGGTCTCCGGCGGGATGCCCTGCCCGGAGTCACAGATGGTGACGCACACCCCGCCGGCATCGGTCTTTTCAACCCGGATGGAGAGGTCGCCCGTGCCTTCCATGGCGTCCGCCGCATTGTCGAGGATGTTGGTCCATACCTGGTTCAGCTCGCTGCCCCAGCCCTCGATCTCGGGCAGGTCGGGCGCATAGTCGCGGGTGACCTTCACGTCGCGGAGCTTGTGGGCCAGGATGAGGAGCGTGTCGTCAATCCCCCGACACACGTTGAATCGCTGGATTGGCGCCTGGTCGAGGTAGGCGTAGCCCTTTACCGCGCCCACGATGGAGCTGATCCGCTCGGCCGCCATCTGGACCTCGGCCAGCAGCTCGTCGGCGGTGGCAACGCTCGACAGCCAGCGGACCGCAGCTTCCACTGACGTCGCGTCGAACCCGGCCAGGGCCTGGCGGACGTCATCGGGCGTCCAACCCGCCGCTGCGAGCCGTCCGGCGGCCTCATCCGGGTTGCCCGCTTCGGACAAACCGGCGTCGCGCAAGGTGCCCGCGATCTCGTCGGTTCGGTCGGATCGGGTCAGCGCGTCCAACGGCCGACCCGCCTCGGATGGTGCCGCGCGGGTCAGGGCCGCCAGCTGCGGATGTCCGGCCGTGATCCCCGCCGCCGCGGCGTTCCGCTCTCGCGTGACCTCGACCAGCGACGCCGCCGATCGGCGGATGGCCGCCGCGGGGTTGTTCAGCTCATGGGCCAGGCCCGCGGCCAGCGTCCCCAGGCCGGCCAGCTTCTCGCGCTGGCGGAGCGCCTCCTCCATCCCCCGCAGCCGCCCGGTGATGGTCCGGACGAGGGCCAGGACCGCAGCCGGCCCGGCGGCCAGGAGGTCACCCAGGGCCTCGTACGGAATGCGCAGGACCTCGACCTGGCTGACGGCGCGTACGGACGCCATCCGCGCGCCGCGCTCCAGGCCGGCAATCTCGCCCTGGATCGATCCGGGCCCGACTCGGTTGAGGTACACGTCGGCGTTGCCGGAGCGCTTGGTGATGTCCAGCTCCCCGACGACCACGGCGTACAGGTCCTCCGCCGGGTCGCCCTCCCGGATGAGGAACTCGCCGGGATCCAGGCGAAGCGTCTGGGTGTGGGCAGCCAGCCGTTCGAGATGCTCGTCGGCGAGGTCGGCGAACAGCGTGGTTGCTCGCAGTTGCTCGGCCCTGGGGCTGGCCATGACCGTTACAGGGTGGCGAGGTACTGGTGGACGAACTGGATGGCCATGGCGCCGTCCCCCACCGCGCTGGCGATGCGCTTGACTGATCGGGCTCGCACATCGCCGGCGGCAAAGACGCCGGGCACGCTGGACTCGAGCAAGAAGGGCTCGCGGTCGAGGCCCCAGGCCGGCGGCCGTTTCCCGTCGCGGAGGACCGCCGGGCCGGTGGCCACGAAACCGGCGTCGTCGCGCAGCACCTCATCGGGCAGCCAGTCGGTTCGTGGCTGCTGCCCGATGAACACGAACAGGGCGGCGAGGGGCAGCGTTTCGGTGGAGGGTGCGCCATCACCGAGGTCACAGGTCAGGCTGGCGGCCGCCAGGTGGCTCTCGCCCGACACGGCGCTTACCGAGGTGTGGTAGCGGACCTCGATGTTCGGGCAGGCGGCGATCTGATCGATCAGGTACTGGCTCATGGCCGATAGGGTCGGCGTGCGCACCATGAGGAGGACCCGCTTGGCAAACCCGGACAGGTACATCGCGGCCTGACCCGCGGAGTTCCCGCCACCCACCACCCCCACCTCCAGGTCCCGGAACAGGACGGCCTCGGTGACCGCGGCGCCGTAGAACAGGCCGGCGCCCGCCAGCTCCGCGGCGCCGGGAATCTCCAGCTGGCGATAGCTCACTCCGGTGGCGATCACGATCGTCTGACAGCTGATTGATGAGCCGTCGTCCAGGGTGATGATCCGGTACGGATCCTCGCGGCGGATGCCGGTGACGTCCCGCGGCGACAGCATCTCGGCGCCCAGGCGGCGGGCCTGGGTCAGCGCCCGGCGCGCCAGCTCGCCGCCCGACAGGCCGGCCGGAAAGCCCAGGTAGTTCTCGATCCGGCTGGTGGTGCCCGCCTGCCCGCCGGGCGCCTCGCGCTCGATGACGACCGTTTTCAGCCCCTCCGACGCTCCGTACACCCCGGCCGCCAGCCCGGACGGGCCGGCGCCCACGATGGCCACGTCGTAGAACGGCAGCGCGGCCGTGGTCTGTATGCCGACCTTCTCGGCGATCTCGCGCGTCGAGGGGTCGCGGAGAAGCGTCCCGTCCTCGAGCACGACCAACGGAACGGCGGGGTCGATGTCGGCCTCGGCCATGCCCGTCCCCAACGCGACCCGCCGACCTTCGGGATCGGCCACCGGATCGAGCCACTGGTACGGGACCTGGTTCCGCGTCAGGTAGTCGCGGATCGCGTGGCCGCGGGCAGCCCACCGGCCCGCCACCAGCCGCAACCCGCTGAACGGGGGTCGGTAGCCCGCCGTCCAGTCGGACAGCAGCTCGTCGATAATCGGGTACAGCTTCTCCTCAGGCGGATCCCACGGCTTGAGGAGGTACTGGTCGAGCCGGATCTCGTTGATGGCCTTGATGGCGACATCGGTATCGGCGTAGGCGGTGAGCAGGACCCGCCGAGCGTCGGGTTGAAGGTCGATGGCCTGGGCCAGGAACTCGATGCCGGTCATGACCGGCATCCGCTGGTCGACGACGAACACGGCAACCGGATCCCCGCGCACGGTCAGCTCACGAACGGCCTCCAGGGCCTCGGCGCCGCCGGTGGCAGCCACGACCCGGTAGTCCTTCGCATACCGCGTCCGGAGGTCCCGCTCGATGGCGCGCAGGACCGGGACGTCGTCGTCGACGGTGACGATGGTGGGGCGGGTGGCCACCATCGGAGTCTAGCCGTCGCGGATCACGCGCGGGTCAGGATAGGATTCGGCACATGAGCCCCGCTCAGCAACGAGCCGACATCGTGATCGTGGGCGGCGCGGTCATGGGCTCCGCGGTGGCGTCATTCCTGGCTCGCGACCCCGATTTCTGGGGCTCCATCGTGGTCATCGAGCGCGATCCGACGTATGCGACGGCCTCGACGACCCTGTCGGTCGCATCGGTCCGCCAGCAGTTCTCGACGCCGGTCAACATCCAGATGAGCCAGTTCGCGATCCAGGTGCTCAAGCATCCGGAGCTATGGTTCCCGCTCCTGGATCCCGCTCCCGAGTTCGATTTCGTGGAGCGCGGCTACCTCTTCCTGGCCTCGGCCGCAGGCGCCGGCGTACTGTGGGCCAACCACGCCATTCAGCGCGAGGAGAATGTATCGGTCGTCATCCTGTCGCCTGACGAGCTGAGCCATCGGTTCCCGTGGCTGAACACCGAGGACCTGTCCGGCGGGTCGCTGGGCACGCAGGGCGAAGGCTGGTTCGACGCCACGGCCCTCATGCAGGCATTCCAGAGGTCCGCCAGGGCGTCCGGCGTGACGTACCTAACCGGGGAGGTGACCGGCATCCTGTCATTCGGCGGGCGGGTGGACGCGGTGATGCTGTCTGACGGCCGGCTGATCGAATGCGGGACGCTGGTCAACGCCGCCGGGCCGCGGGCCGGGGCGGTGGCCCGCTTCGCGGGGGTTGACCTTCCAGTCGTGCCCCGCAAGCGAATGGTCTATTCCTTCTCGTGCAAGACCGATATCCCCGACGCGCCGTTGGTCATCGATCCCACCGGGGTGTACTTCCGCCCCGACGCGCCGAACTACGTCGGCGGGTACTCGCCACGTGACGGCGAGCCAGATCCGGACACGCTGGACCTGACGGTGGACCTCGCCCCGTGGGAGGAACGGGTGTGGCCGACCATGGCCCATCGCGTTCCGGATTTCGAGGCGGTCAAGATGCGCCGGGCGTGGGCCGGGCACTATGAGATCAACACGCTCGATCACAACGCGATCATCGGCCCCCATCCCGAGGTGAAGAACCTGCTGTTCGCCAACGGCTTCTCGGGCCACGGGCTGCAGCAGGCGCCGGCCGTCGGTCGGGGCCTGGCCGAGCTGATCATTCATGGTGCCTATCGGACGATCGATCTCAGCCCGCTCGGGTACCAGCGCATCGCGCAGGGTCAACCCCTCCGCGAATTGAACGTGGTCTGACGGATGCGAGGTCTGATCGCCATCGGGGTCGGAATCGCGGTCGTGGCCATCCTGGCCGTGGTGGCCGCGGCGTCCTCGACGACCCAGGACCCGGACGAGTTCGCGGCCGACTCGCCGGAGGCTGCCCTCCAGGCGTATCTGCAGGCGTTCGACGGGGAGGATTACCAGGCCGCGTATGCGTATTTCTCGGCGGACGTTCAGGACCAGATGAGCCTCGAGGACTTCGAGCGCGCCGCCACGGACTACGGCCTGTACGCCACCGAGTCGCGCCGCGTCCTGCTGGAACCCGAAGCGGTGCGGGGGATCGACGGTGAGGAGACGGCGACGCTGAGGCTGACGGTGGAGGTCAGCTACGGCAACGTGCTGTTCGCCGACCGATACTCGTATCCGGCCGAGGTTCCCATGGTGCGCCAGGATGGGGCCTGGCGTATCGATCAAGCGCTGGTCCATGTCGACCCTGCCCCGGGTCCCATACCCGCCGCTCCGCTCGACTAGCGATCGATACCGATGCAAGCTGCGCGACGGTTGTACGTCTACCTCCTGTCGGGGGTATCGCTGGGCTTCGTCCTGGTCGGGCTGCAGGCGCTGGTCCGCGTCCTGCTGGAGACGTTGGGGATGCGCGGCGACGTGCTCTCGGGCGAGCTTGACGTCAGCCAGCAGCTGAGCGGGGCCCTGGCCCTGGTCGGTGTTGGCACCCCCGTCTGGCTCCTCCACTGGTGGTTCGCGGAGCGCAGCAGCCGTCCCGACCGCGACCACGACAACGCGGAGCGCGAATCCGCCATCCGGGGCCTCTACTTCGCGCTGGTGCTCGCCATCCTGCTGGCTTTCTCAGCTTTCGCGCTCACCGATCTCATGTTCGGGCTGCTGGCCGACCTTGTCGCCGCCGAGGACGCTTACTTCGGCGCGCCGCCAGCCCCGGCACTGGCTACCGCCATGGTGGGAGGCGCGGCATGGGCGTACCACGCGACCCTGCGCCGCCGGGACATGTCCGGTGGGGAGCTGCATCGTGCGGCGGTCTGGCTGCCGCGGGCCTACCTGTACGGGGCCGCTTTCGGCGGTGCGGCGTGGGTCCTGGGGTCTCTGCTACCGCTGATCGATGCCGCGGTGAGAGCCTTCGTCGGCGATTCGGTCGACCCGTTGGTGTGGGTTGGCGCGGTCGGGCCTGCGATCGTGGGAGCGGCCGTCTGGTTTGGACATGCCTGGTACGCCAGCCGGCTCCGCGCCGAGCCCGGCTGGCGGGGTGCCAGCGAGCGGGCGGCACGACTGCGCCTCGGATATTTCGTGGCGCTGATCGTGGTCGGGGTGGCGGGCACTATCGGCTTCGCATCAGCCGCGGTCGAGCCAATCCTCGAGGCCCTGTTCGTGGGGTTCGACAGCCGGACGGTGCCCGCTGTCGCGACCAGCGCGATCGCCGCCCTGCCGTTCGCGGTCGGGGCATGGTGGTACCACGCTCGCAGTCTCCGGCGGGACGCAACCACCGACGTCGATGCCGATCGCCCATTGTTGGCCTGGCGGCTGGAGCATGTGGCGGTCGGCCTGACCGGTCTCGCCTTCGCGGCCGCGGGCAGCGCTCGATTGATCACCATCATCCTGGAGGCCATCTTCGGCAGCTCGCCACTGATCGTCAGCGGATCCCCACGCAGCGAATTGGAGCTCGACCTCCCTCTGGCGCTCATCGGAGCCGCCGTCTGGACCTGGGCGTGGGTTCCCCTGGAGCGACGGCACCAGGCTGATCCTCGGGCTGAGGCGACCTCAACCGTCCGGCGCGCGGCGCTCCTCATCGTGCTGGCCGTGGCGGTCATCGCCGGGTTGTCCAGCCTGGCCCTCATTCTGTACCGGCTCTTCGGGTTCCTGCTGGGCGCCGGACTGAGTGGCGATGCGGTCAGTGAGCTGAGCACGCCAGCCGGCATCCTGAGCGTCGCGCTGGCGGTCGGGCTGTACCACGGCCTGGCACTCCGCCGTGACCTCGTGTTGGCGCCGCAGGCGGCGCAGCCCGAAGCGGAAGCGGCCCCCACTCCCCAGCCCAGACCGGAGGCGGAGGCGGAGCCGATCCCCGCGGAGGAGGCCACATGGGAGGATGAAGGCGGCCCCGTGCTCCCGCCCGGGTTGTCACTCACCCTGCACGGGCCTGACGGCGCCGACCTGGAGGCGGCCCTCAAGGCGGCCCGTGACGCGCTGCCCGAGGGATACCGCCTCGAGCGCGACTGATGTGCGGCCGATTCGCCCAGCCCCATTCCGCCGAGGAGCTGGCCCGCATCTTCCGGGCGCGGCCCATGGTCGACCTTCCCGGCCAGCGGTTCAACGTGGCCCCCACCGACGAGGTGGCGGGCGTCGTCGAGCACCACGGAGAGCGGCTCATCGAACCCTTCCGCTGGGGGTTGGTCCCTTGGTACGCGGAGGACCGTGAACGGGCCGCCCGCCTGATCAACGCTCGGGCTGAGACAGTCGAGAGCTCCCCCGCGTTTCGAACCTCGTTCGCCAAGCGTCGCCTGATCATCCCGGCCGCCGCGTTCTACGAGTGGTATCGCGCGGATGGACGGCGGCTGCCGTTCGCCGTACGGCGCCGCGACGGCGAGCCCCTGGCGCTGGCCGGGGTGTGGGCCGTGTGGCGCGATCCGGATACGACGGAGCGGGTCTACACCTGCTCCATCCTCACCACGGTCCCGAATGACCTGGTATCGCCCATCCACAACCGGATGCCGGTCATCCTGGATCCGGCTGACTGGGATCAGTGGCTGTCCGAGGACGCGCCGCGGGCCGAGCTGCGGGCGCTCCTCATGCCGTCCCCGTCCCAGGCGCTATTTGCCTATCCCGTTTCGCCAGCCGTCAACAGCGTCCGCAACGAGGGGGCCGAGCTGCTGGAACGCATCGGGTGACCGTCCTCGACCTGCCCCCGGGGGCGCTGGTCCTGATGATCGGCCCGGCAGGGAGCGGCAAGTCCACCCTCGCGGCCCGCCATTTTTCCTCGGCCGAGATCCTTGCCTCCGATGACTACCGAGCAGCCGTCTCGGGGGACGCCACCGACCAGTCGGCCACGCGCGAGGCCTTCCGCGGACTCCACGCCGACCTGGAACGTCGGTTGGCCGGGGGCGAGCTGACGGTCGTCGATGCCACCAACGTCCAGGGCTGGGCCCGCCGGCGACTCCTGGAGGCGGCAGCGCGGCATGCTCGACCGACGGTCGCCCTGGTACTGGCCCTGCCGCTGGAGATCATCCAGGCCCGCAACGCCGGCAGGGCCATCGGCCGCGTACCGTCCGCCGCGGTTAAGCGCCAGGATGGCTTCATGCGCTCGTCGCTGAAGCGGCTCGAGGAGGAGGGGTACCTCTCCGTCGTGTTGCTCAGCGACCCCGGCCAGGTCGAGCGCCTCGAGGTGCGCCGCGGATTCCGGACGCAACGAAATGTCCCGAAGGAACGGCACCCGACCCTTTGATGCAATCTCCGGAGCCGTCACCAGGACCTTGATGCAATCTCAGACCCGGATCGTGCTGCCCCTTCGGGACGAGAGGAATCATAGGCCCCACTTAACATCCCCACAATAGGGGTTATCCACCACTTTCTCCCCCATTTGTACGATCGTCCACAGGTTCTCCACATGGCGTGGCGGCGCTGATAACCTGCCCACAACATGGACGTGAACCAGTCAGGCGGCTGGAAAAAGGCGCCCGCGGAGCTGGTGACCAGCTTCTCGGCGGCGATCGCCGCGATCCCCGCCCTTGAGCGTCGCCCGATGTTCGGCTACCCCGCAGCCTTCGCCAACGGAAACCTGGTGACCGGGCTTTTCGAAGACCGCTGGATGGTCCGCCTCCCCGACGATGCCATCGCCGAGCTCACCGAGCTGGGAGGCCTGCCGTTCGAGCCGATGCCCGGCAGGCCAATGCGCGGCTACCTGGCATTCCCACCGCAGATGGTCGCCAACCCGGACGTGGTCGCGCCGTGGCTGCAGCGGGCCCTGGCTCACGTCCTCCAGATGCCGCCCAAGACCAAGGCCAAGCGCTGACCCAGCCAGGCCGCCGCGAACGCGACATCCCCGCCACAACCTGCTCCCAGGAGCTGTCACCCCACGGCTGGGCCTCCACGGCCGTCGACCGCGCAGCGCAATACGCGGCCAGCTCGGCGCAAGTCATCAGGATGGCCGGTGGAGAATCACGGGTCCATACTAGGCCGCATGACCACCGTGGCAGCGCTCGCGGATTGGCTGGACCGATACGAGCAGGCGTGGCGCAACAACGACCCGGCGCAGATCGGCGCGATGTTCACCGAAGATGCGGTCTACCGCTGGCATCCGTGGGAGGAGCCGGGCGACGGCGCCGACGGTCGCGAGGAGATCGTTCAGGCCTGGCTCGAGCAGCCTGACGACCCGGACGACTGGACGCTCGAATGCGAGCCACTGGCGGTCAACGGCGACCTGGGCGTGGCCCGCTGCATGACCCGCTACCGCGCCACGGCCCGCGGCCCGGCCCGGGTCTACCACAACATCTGGCTCGTCTCGTTGACCGATGACGGACGCTGCTCCGAGTTCATCGAGTACTACATGAAGGAGCCGACCGACGAATCGGCCTAGCCGACTCGGGTAGCCTGCCCCGGTGGTCGCCGTTCTGCATGTCCTCCACACCGGGTACGTCGACGATCGGGGCGTCGGCGGGACGGTGAGCCTGGTCTTGGACGGAGACGCCCGGATCGTGGTCGACCCCGGGATGGTGGCGGATCGCGAGGACATCCTCGGGCCGCTGCGCGACCACGGCCTGGTTCCGGAAGAGGTGACCCATGTCTTCCTGACCCACCATCACCCGGACCACACGGTCAACACCGCCCTGTTCCCGAATGCCGCCGTGGTCGATTTCTGGGCCGAGTATCGAGGGGCGAAGTGGACCGACCACCAGGGCCACGGCCATGCCCTCTCCCCGCACGCCACCATGATCCTGACCCCCGGCCATACCAACGAGGACGCAACACTCCTGGTCCAGACCGATGACGGCGTGGTGGCATGCACCCATCTGTGGTGGCATGCCGATCGGACGCCCGAGATCGATCCCCTGGCCGATGACCAGGCCGCCCTCGAGGCCAGCCGGAGCCGGGTCCTCGACGTGGCCGACATCGTGGTCCCCGGGCACGGCCAGCCCTTTCGCGTCGACCGATAGGCCGGCGCCCGCGGCGGCGGGCGCATCGGTATCCTGACCGGCGTGAGCATTGACCGACTGGAACACTCGGAGCAGTGGCGCGTCCGGACCTTCGAGCTGGACTCCAACGGGCATGTCAACAACGCGGTCTACCTGAATTACGCCGAGCAGGTGGCGGTCGACCACGCGGAGGCGTTGGGCTACGGGCGCGAATGGGCCGAGCGCCATCAGGTGGCGTGGGCCGTGCGGGAGCATCACGTCGTCTACCACCGCCCGGCGGTCTACCGCGACCTCCTGCGGCTGATCACCCGCGTCCAGTCCATGGGCGGGGTGCGAGCCGTGCGCCATACCACGATCCGGCGCGAGCCCGACGGAGAGCTGCTGGCCGAGATCACCACCCAGTGGGTATGCCTCAAGCTGCCAGAGCAGCGCCCGACCCGGATACCCGCCGACCTGCTGGCGGGCTACGCACGCGACCGCAAGGCCGATGCCGCGAGCGCGTGACCTCGGCATCGGCATCGGGCACGGCCGGCCCGGGCTGAACAACGCGATCACCGACGTGGTGGGGGTTCGGGTGGGCCACACCACCCTCGTTTCGGGCGACGGCCCGCTGGTGGTCGGCCGGGGACCGGTCCGCACCGGCGTCACGGTGGTTATCCCCCACGCCGGCGACGTGTGGCGCGAGCCAGTGTTTGCGGGCTGCTTCACCCTGAACGGCAACGGGCAGCTGACCGGCCTGGAATGGATGCGCGAGTCCGGGTTCCTGGGCGGCGCCATCGGGCTGACCAACACCCATAGCGTCGGCGTGGTGCACGACGCGCTGATCGCGGCGGCGGTCGCGGGCTCGCCGCCCGGGGCGGCCTTCTGGGCGCTTCCGGTGGTGGGCGAGACGTGGGACGGCCGGCTGAACGACATCAACGGCTTTCACGTTCGCCCTGAGCACCTCCAGGCCGCCCTCGCCGACGCCAGCGACGGCCCGGTGGCCGAGGGCAACGTAGGGGGCGGGACTGGCATGATCAGCCACGAGTTCAAAGGCGGCATCGGGACGGCGTCGCGGGTCCTGCCGTCCGATGCCGGGGGCTGGACAGTCGGGGCGCTGGTGCAGGCCAACTATGGCGACCGAGACCAGCTGCGGATCGATGGCGTGCCCGTGGGAGAGTCGATTGCCACCGATGAAGTGCCCAGTCCATGGGATGCTCCCCGGAGCCCGCTGGCGGCGCCGGATGCCGGGCCGGGCGGCGGCTCGATCATTGGCATCATCGCCACCGATGCGCCGCTCCTCCCCCACCAGTGCGAGCGGCTCGCCATGCGCGGGGCACTGGGGTTGGCCCGTGCCGGCGGGTACGGGTCACATTCGTCGGGCGACATCTTCGTGGCATTCGCCACCGGCAACCGCGGCCTGTCCACGACGGCCGGAGAGCTGGCCGAGGGCCGGCTGACGGCCGAGGCGCGCCTGATCGTGGACGGCGCGATCACCCCCTTCCTGCTGGCCACCGTCGAATCCGTCGAGGAGGCCATCGTGAACGCTCTCCTCGCCGCCGAGACGATGGTCGGGCGGGACGGCATCACGGCCCATGCCCTGCCCCACGACCGCGTGGTGGAGGTCATGTCCCGGCACGGGCGGAACCCTCGGGCCGCTGGCCGCGTCTGACCGGCACATGCCACAGCCCGCGGGCAGCCGCCCCTCCGTGCCCGACGATCGCCTCGAGGAGCTGTTCGAAGCGCACCATCGCGCACTGCTCACGTACGCCGCCCGGCGCTGCCCCACCCTGGCTGACGCCGAGGACGTGGTCGCCGACGTCTTCCTCGTCGCGTGGCGCCGGTTGAATGAGGTGCCTGACGGCGATGCGGCTCGCCTGTGGTTATACGGCGTCGCCCGGCGCACGATCGGGAACCAGCGGCGAGGGCTCACCCGACGCGTTCGACTGCAGGCCCGCTTGGAGCAGACGGCGGAACGACCGATGCCCACCACGCCGGTGGACATCGAGCCTGCGCTGGAGGCGCTGGCTCGCATGTCGGCCGCCGACCAGGAGCTCCTGCGCCTGGTGGCGTGGGAGGAGCTCAGCCACGCCGAGATCGCCGAGGTGCTGGGGATATCGGTCAATGCGGTGGCGATTCGCCTCCATCGGGCTCGCTCGCGATTCGAGCAGGCAATGGTGAAAGGTCCGAGCCGATGGCGGACATGGCCATGGGTGAAGGGCAGTCTGAGCCGCCGACCAACGCGGGAGGAACCATGACGCAATCGAAAACTCCCCGTGATCCGATCGACGAGCTCCGCCGAGCGAACCCGTTCCGCGATGACCAGCTGCCCACCAACAGCCGGACCCGGATGTGGGCCCGGATCGAGGAGGCACGCATGGCCGACAAAACACAGATGCGCATCGCGCAATGGAGCATTGCCCTGTCGGGGGTCGCCGCGGTGGCGGTCTTCGTCGCGGCGATCACGATCGGGGGCAGCGCCGGACCCACGCCACCGACCGGCACGAGTGATGGCGGCGGCACCGCCATGTGCATCCAATTCTCGATCGCGGAGCTTCAAGCCCGCGATTTCGCGTTCGACGGGACCGTCACAGCTCTGAACGGCGACCAGGCCACGTTCGCGGTGAACACCGCGTTCTGGGGCATCGAGGGCGCGTCGATCACGCTTACGGCCGGCATCGGCATGATCGCGGATCACGGCGTCGCGTTGGACGGCGGCCCGCTCCTGGTGATCGGCGACCGGTATCTCGTTTCCGGCGATGACATCTACGCCTGGACGTGTGGCTACTCGCTGGTCTACGACCCGGCGGTGGCCGCCGAATGGGCCGCCGTAGCGCCCTGACCTGAGCCACGAGCGCTGGCGGGGGGCGGATCGGGGATCCGCTCAGCCGCCGGCGCGCATCACGTAGTGGCCGAGGACCGTGTCCCAGCCGGTGTCGTAGCCGACCACCTGCCTGGCGGCCGCATCGGCATGAACCTCCCAGCCGCGGTGCTCGAGCTCGACCCGCGTCGCGTCCGGGCCTTCGGCAACGAAGCGGACCGAGAGCTGGGTGGCCAGCGCCGCGTCATAGCCGGGATGCCACGTCGTGGAGAAGCCCAGCGGCGGATTCCACGCGGTGATCGTTCCCCACAGCTCGGTCCCCTCCGGGGTCCGCTCGTAGATGTGCCCTCCTACGGCACCGTCCATCGCGGCCTCGACCGTGGTCGATTCGGCCACCGAGTGCGTGACGGCGGGCCACCACGATCCCATCCCGTCGGTGAACAGTCGAAAGGCAGCCTCCTGGGATAGAGGCACGGTCACCGTCTTGCGAACGACCAGGTCGGTCTGGGTATCCATCGGGCTACTCCTTCTTCGCTGCTTCCGAGGCCGTTCGGAACCCCTCCAGGGCCCGACCCCAGAATTCATCCATCCAGGCGCGTAGCGCCCCCACTCCGTCGGGACTGACCGCGTACAGCCGACGGGTCCCATCCGGTCGGACCGATACCAATCCCGCTTCGGCCAGCACTCGCAGGTGCTGAGAAACGGCTGGGCGTGTCACGGGCATCCGGTCCGCGATCTGGTGCACGGCCAGCGGGCCGGACATCAGCTGCTCGAAGATCCGGCGCCGGGTCGGGTCGGCCAGGGCCCCGAGCACATCCAGTTGGTTAGTAGTCACTAACCGTTAGCCTATACTTACTCAGTCATGGCTGTCAAGCCGTTTCTAGCGACTCGTATGATCGGCGTCCGATGAGCGGCTTCATGCGTCGCCTGCGGGCGAACCTGGGCGCCCTGGAGGAGCGCAACTTCCGTCTCCTGTGGTTGGGACAGACCGGCTCCACCATTGGTGACGGGCTGACGTTCGTGGCCATCGCGTTCGCCGTGCTGGGCATCGGCGGCACGGCAACCGAGATCGGCATCGTGTTCGCCGCCTACTCGCTGCCCAACGTGGTGTTCCTACTGGCCGGCGGGGTGTGGGCTGACCGCCTGCCGCGAAACCTCGTCATGTTGAGCAGCGACGCCCTGCGAGCCGTGGTCCAGACCGCGCTCGCGGTCCTCCTGTTCACCGGCACCGCCGAGATCTGGCACATCGGTTTGGCCGCCGCCATGCACGGGACCGCGTCCGCGTTCTTCGCGCCGGCCTCGACCGGCCTCATGCCGCAGGTCGTGACGGCGGCGAGGCTGCAACAGGCCAACGCGCTGATGGCCGTCTCGCGAGGAGCGGCGTTCGTCATCGGTCCAGCGGTATCCGGGATCCTGATCGCCGCCAGCGGCCCCGGGCTGGTCTTCGCCATCGATGCGGTGACCTACCTGCTTTCGATGGCGACTCTCGCGTTGCTCCGGATCCCGCGGGCGCCCGCCGATGCCGAGCGCGCCTCGTTCGCGTCCGAGCTGGCGCACGGCTGGCGAGAGGTGCGCTCGCGGAGCTGGCTCAGCGCGGCGCTCATGACCTTCGCCGTGTCCAACGTGGCATTGGGCGCGTTCATGGTCCTGGGGCCGGTCATCGTGGACCGCGAGCTGGGCGGCGCTGCGGAGTGGGGCGTGATCCTCACCGCCGGCGCGGTGGGTGGTTTGATCGGCGGCGGCGTGGCGCTTCGGTGGCGGCCGCCGCGGCCGCTGGTCGTCAGCTTCGGAGTGATGCTGGTGGTCGCCTCGCGGACGCTGGTCCTGGTTGTGCCATTCCCAGTGGTGGTCATCGCGGCGGCGAGCCTGGTCTCGTTGGCGGCGATCTCGATCGCCAACACCCTGTGGGAAACGGTGCTCCAACAGCGGATCCCGCAGTCCTCCCTGTCACGCGTGTCCTCCTACGACTGGATGGTGTCGCTCGTGTTCCAGCCGGTGGCGTTCGCGCTGGTCGGGCCGCTGGCAGACACCATCGGCGAAGTGCCGACCCTGCTCCTGGCTGCCGTCCTCGGCCTGGCGGCCAACGGGGCCGTCCTCCTGGTGCCGAGCGTGCGAAACATGCGCCGATTCGAAGCAGAGGCCAGCACGGAGGTGCCGCCCGAGGCCGCCGCGGTCCCCGTGAAGCGGCCCTGATCGGCCACACTGCGCGGCGATGATTCGCCGCCTGGCCGGGTTCCTGCGGGGGAGCGTCGATGCGCTCGAAGAGCGGAACTTCCGGCTGCTGTGGATCGGCCAGACCACCTCCGGCCTGGGCGACACCTTCGTCTACGTGGCTCTCGCGTTCGCGGTCCTGAGCCTCACCGGAAGCGCCGTCGACGTCGGCCTGGTATTGGCCGCCAATGCGCTCCCGCGCGTGGTCCTGCTTCTGGTCGGCGGAGTGTGGGCCGATCGCCTCCCGCGCCAGCTGGTGATGGTGGGCTGCGACATCGTGAGCGGCCTGGCTCAGGCGGCGCTCGCCATCCTGTTCCTGACCGGCACCGCCGAGCTGTGGCACCTCCTTGTCGCGGCGGCGCTGAATGGAGCGGCGTCCGCGTTCTTCATCCCGGCCGCCAACGGCCTCATGCCACAGGTCATCAGCGCGCCGCGCCTGCAGCAGGCCAACGCCCTGATGAACCTGTCCCAGAGCGTGACCTGGGTCCTGGGACCAACCCTGTCCGGTCTCATCGTCGCCACCGGTGGACCGGGCTGGGTATTCGCCATCGATGCGGTGAGCTTTGCGGTCAGCGCCGCATCGCTGCTGGCGCTGCGCCTCCCGTCTCTGCTCACTCCCGAGCGTCGCGCCTTCCTGGATGACCTGGCACACGGCTGGCGGGAAGTCGCGGCCCGCAGCTGGTTCATGGCCGGCCTCGTCGTGTTCGCGCTGGGAAACATGGCCAGTGCGTCGTTCCAGGTCCTGGGGCCGGTGGTTGCCGATCGCGAGCTGGGCGGCGCCTCCGCCTGGGGTTTGATCTTGACCGGCGGCGCGCTCGGTGGCCTGGCCGGAGGCGCAGTAGCGCTTCGCTTCAAGCCGTCGCGGCCGCTCCTCTTCTCGTTCGGGATGGGCCCGCTGATTTTCACTCCCCTGCTCCTCCTGATCCCACCGGCTCCGGTCCTGGCGCTGGCGGCCGCCGACTTCGCGGCGGTGGGAGCAATCATCCTGGGCAACACCCTGTGGGACACCACGGTGCAGCAGCACGTCCCGGCGGAGTCGCTGTCGCGCGTGAACTCGTACGACTGGATGGTGAGCCTGATCTTCCAGCCCGTCGCGTTCGCCGTGGTAGGGCCGCTGGCCGTGGCCGTGGGAGAGCCCCAGACCCTGATCCTGGCGTTCGTGCTGGGAACGGGCGCCAACCTGGCGGTCCTGGCCGTCCCAAGCGTTCGCAACCTCCGCCGGCGCGAGGTCGCGGCGACGGGGATAGACTGAGCCCATGTTCTCGTTCCTGACCGGTCGGAAGGCCGCCATGCCGGACCCGGCCCGGGCGCTCCCCGGCCGCGCCGAGCCCATCCCCACCGCCAGCAAGCACTTGCTCAATGGGCAGCCCTTGAACGGGCCGTATCCCGAGGGCGCCGAGATCGCCGACTTCGCGGC
>JBOGTA010000138.1:0-18027 GCA_050695855.1 Candidatus Limnocylindria bacterium | reverse complement strand
TCGTGGGAGTTTCTCACGAAGACGCTCGGGCTGCCGCCGGCTCAGCTCCACCCAACGGTCTTCGAGGAGGATGACGAGTCGGCGCAGATCTGGTCGCGACTGAAGGGCGTACCGGTCGAGAGCATCGTCCGGCTGGGGCCGGAGGACAACTTCTGGGCGATGGGCGACACCGGCCCCTGCGGCCCCAACTCCGAGATCATCTACGACCGCACCGGCCGCTGTCTGCGCGACGGCAGCGACTGCCCGATCACCTGCGACTGCGACCGCTGGTGGGAGACCTGGAACCTGGTCTTCATGCAGTACGACCGCTCGGCGGACGGAACCCTGACCCCGCTGCCCTTCCCCAGCGTCGATACCGGAATGGGGCTGGAGCGCACCGCCTCGGTGCTCCAGGGCGTCGACAGTAACTACCGGACCGACCTCTTCCTCCCGATCATCGACCGGCTCGCGTTCCACCTGGGACATCGACCCGAGGAGGTCGAGGCCGAGCGCTTCAGCTACCAGGTGGTGGCGGACCACTCCCGGGCCATGACATTCCTCATCGCCGAAGGCGTCCGGCCGTCGAACGAAGGGCCGGGGTACGTCCTGCGCCGCATCATGCGGCGCGCCGTCCGGCACGTCCGGCTGATGGGGATCACCCAACCCGTCCTCGGTGAGACATGCACCGCGGTCATCGAGCTGATGGGCGACGCTTATCCGTACCTCGCAAAGCGGCGAGACGAGATCCTCGCCGAGGTCAACGCCGAGGAGAAGCGCTTCGCGCGAACGCTGGAAGCCGGATCGGAACGGCTGGCGCAGCTGGTGGCAGCCGCGGGCGCGGGGGGCACCATCAGCGGCGACGATGCGTTCAAGCTCCACGACACGTTCGGCTTCCCCATCGACCTGACGGTCGAGATCGCGGCCGAGTCGGGGGTAGGGGTGGATCGAGACGGATTCGAGGCGCACATGACCGCCCAGCGCCGACGGTCCCGCGGCGACAAGCGAGCTGGATACCAATCCGATCCCGCCCTCAGCGGTCTGGCGTCGGATTTCATCGGCTATCCGAACGAAACCCGAGCCGATGGGCTGGAGATCATTGGCGCTCAGCCCGGCGCGGACGGCGGCCCGGCGGCCGTGGTGCTGGCCCAGACCCCCTTCTACCCCGAAGGCGGCGGTCAGATCGGCGACCAGGGCCGGCTGGTGGGACCACGCGGCACGCTCGAGGTGACCGATACCCAGCGTGACGGGGACGCCATCGTCCACCTTGGAGCCCTCGATGGCGAACTTGCGGTGGGCGAGCGCGTCCGGGCCGAGGTGGACGATGAGCGACGGTGGGCCGCCGCCCGCAACCACACGGCGACCCATCTCCTCCATCGGGCCCTCCGCGACGTCCTCGGCGAGCAGGCCAAGCAGGCAGGGAGCTGGGTCGGCCCCGAGGGGTTGCGCTTCGACTTCCCGGCGGACGCCCCCACGCCCCGTGAGACCCTGACCCGGGTAGAGGCAATCGTCAACGAACAGGTTCGGCGAAACCTGGAGGTGACCCCGGTCTGGATGCCGCTTGCCGAGGCTCAGGCGTCGGGCGCCGACATGTTCTTCGGGGAGAAGTACGTCCCCCAGTCGGTACGAGTCGTGGCCTGCGGTGAGTATTCGCGCGAGCTGTGCGGCGGCACCCACCTGGCGGCGACCGGTCAGATCGGCTCGTTCCGGATCATCGCCGAGTCGAGCATCGGTGCCGGGCTGCGGCGCATCGAGGCGGTGACCGGTGCGGGGGCGGAGGCCCTGATCGCGACCAGACTCGACGCGCTCCGCGCCGCGGCGCAGCTCCTGGGCGCGCGCGACGAGGAGGTACCTACCCGGGTCGAGGCCCTGCTCGGCCGACTCCGTGAAGCCGAACGGAGCGGAAGCGGGGCCGGTCCGCGGACTCGCCTCGACGCGGCGGCCGCGCTCCGCAATGCCCAGGCAGCGGGGAATGCCGCGGTCGTCGTCCAGCGGTACCCGGAGGCTGACGCGAAGGCCCTGCGCGCGTTGGTGGATGACCTGCGTGGAGCGAGCGGGCGGTTCGTGGCCGTCGTGGCGGGCGCCTCCGATGGCCAGGCCACCCTCGTCGTAGCGGCCAGCCGAGACCTCGCCGGGGAGGGCTTCGACGCCGCTGACGTCGTCCGGCAGGTCGCCCCCCTGATCAAGGGCGGGGGAGGGGGCCGGGCCGATATGGCGCAGGCCGGCGGGTCCGACTCATCGGGCCTCGACCATGCCGTGGCCGAGGCCACCCGGATCGCGCTCGAGTCCCTGAAGTCCATCGAGGCAGATTGAACCGTGCCCGGAACGGGGCCCGTCGCGTGGGTCGATTGATCGGCATCGACCCCGGGCAACGGCGCATCGGCGTGGCGGTTGGCGACGAGGAGACGGGGATGGCCTTTCCGCGGGCCGCGCTTCGCGCCGGCGCCCGCGCCGCGGATGGCATCCGTGCCCTGGCCGAGGCGGAAGGCACCAGGCGGGTCATCGTGGGCCTCCCGTTCAACCTGGATCGCAGCGAAGGCCCGCAGGCAGCTGCGGCGCGGGCGTTCGGGGCCAGGCTCGAGGCGCTGGGCTTGGACGTGCGCTTCAGCGACGAGCGGCTGACGACCTGGGAGGCGGCTGAGCGGATGACCGGGACCGGCGCACGCCGGCCCGGCGCAGACGCGATAGACTCTGCGGCCGCCGTGCTGATCCTGGAGCAGTACCTCGCCGATCGCCGGCGTCGCCCCGAGGAATCCTGATGTACGACCCGTCGATGACGCCTGCCGAGCAGGAGCGGATCCGCAATGCGCGGATCCGTCGCCTCCGCGCGGAGCGGGAGGGGATTGCGAGGCGCCAGCCTGGTCGACCCTTCCAGCCGCTCGTTCTGTTGGGCTGGATCGGCGGCGTCATCGCGCTGACGGTGATCGTCCTCTACCTGGCCATCCTTGCCCTGGCTCCGGCGATTATGGCCTGGGTGGAGGAGCGGCCCACCTTGATCCAGAACGAGCTGATCGTCGACTTCGTCAACTGGTACCGGCCCGAGTCCATCGCCGACAGTCCGGCGTCCAGCACCTATCGGCGCGTCAGCGTCGAGATTCCGCCTGGCGCGACCGATGGGTTCATCGGTCAATTGCTGGTCAACCGAGGCCTGATCCACAGTGAGCTGGCCTTCCACCACTGGGTTTTCGAGGCCGACCGGGCGGGCGATCTGCAGGCTGGGCAATACGACCTGTCGCCCACCATGCCGCCCTCGTTCATCATCGGCGCCCTGCGCCAGGAAGCGGGTCCCGAGGTCACGATCACGATCCTGGAGGGACTGCGCCTGGAGGAAGTCGTCGCGTACCTGGGCACCACAGACCTGACCATGGACCTCGACCAATTCCGCGAGCTGGTCACGCTCCCGCCGCCGGACCTGCTGGCCGCCTACCCGTTCCTGGCCGAGCTGCCGGTTGGCCGGACCCTCGAGGGGTACCTCTACCCTGACACCTACCGGGTGTTCGCGAACGCCACGGCGCGGGACGTGGTGGACCGGCTCCTGAGCACGTTCGACCAGCGGCTGAGCCAGGAGATCCGGGACCAGGTCGCCGCCCGCGGGCTAACCATCGACTTCCTCGTCCGGTTGGGCTCCATTGTCGAACGCGAGGCGGTGCTCGACGAAGAGCGCGCACTCATCGCCGGGGTCTACACCCGCCGCCTGACGACCGCGGGCTGGAATCTGGATGCGGATCCCACCCTGCAGTACGGACTCGCCACCGCCGAGTTCGGCGCCCTGCCCATGGCCGAGTGGGGAACGGTTCGCTGGTGGAAGCCGCTGCCGGCCGGCGGCGCAGAGATCGTCCTGCCGGAGACGCTGCTCCCGTACCAGACCTACCAGGTGGGCGGCCTGCCGCCCACGCCCATCTCCTCCCCGCGCATCGCCTCGATCCAGGCGGCCGCCTTCCCGGACATGGCGGCAGGCTACTTCTTCTTCGTGGCCGCCTGCCCCAACGGCGTCCGCGACGGCTCGCACCGGTTCGCGGTGACACTCGCCGAGCACGAGGCCAATATCGCCCAGATGAACGCGGAGTGCCCCTGACCATGGCTCGCCCCGATCCGTTCGCCCCCGAGCGACCGGCTCGCGTGGCGGCCGTCCGGAGCATCGTTGGAGCGCTGGAGCTGGACGGCATCCTGGTCCAGTCGCGGGCCACCAGCCGCTACCTGTCGGGGTTCTCGTTGCGGCGCGGCGACGAATCGACGTCCGGCTACTCGGGTACCTTGCTCGTCACCACCGACGAGAGCTTGATCCTGGCTGACAACCGCTACGTCGAGCAGGCGGCGGCCGAGGCGCCCGGCTGGGAACTGGTCTCCACCGCCGATCCCCTCCCCGTCACGCTCCCACCCCTGCTCCAGCGGGCGGGCATCCGGCGCCTCGGCCTGGAGGCGGACCGTACGTCCTTTGCGGGGTGGAATGCCCTGGCCGCGGCGGCTGGGTCGACCGAGCTGGTGGCGGTGGAGTCCGAGCTGGCGGAGCTCCGGGTCGTGAAGAGCCCCGCCGAGGTCGACGCCATCGAGCGCGCCTGCGGTCTCGGAGATCGGGCGTTCGATTTCCTCGTCTCGACGGTCCGGCCGGGCATGACCGAGCGGGCCGTCGCGCGGTTGATCACCGAGTACCTCGAGGACCAGGGTGCCGAGGACTTGGCTTTCGACAGCATCGTGCTGGTCGGCGCCCGGGCGTCGATGCCCCACGGCTCGCCGAACGACACGTCGGTCCAGGCCGGCAAGGCGCTCCTCATGGACTTCGGCTGCCAGGTCGACGGGTATCGGTCTGACATGACCCGCACCGTGTTCGTCGGGGACCCCGACCCGCTTGCCCGCCATCGCCATGAGCTGGTGGCCGCGGCGCAGCGGGCCGCGCTGGAAACCGTCCGGGTGGGCGCGCCAGCTTCCGCCCCGCACCAGGCGGCCCAGGCCTTCCTTGCCGATGCCGGATACCCGGAGGCGTTTCGCCACGGGATCGGCCACGGCATCGGCCTCGAGACGCACGAGCCACCCAAACTGAAGGACTCCGACGCGCCGCTGCGCGCCGGCATGGTGTTCAGCATCGAGCCGGGGCTGTACCTCCCGGGCGAGATCGGGGTCCGGATCGAGGACATCGTCGTGCTCGAAGCGGAAGGCCCTCGTTTGCTGACCGCATCGCCCCGCCACGCGGTGGTGATCGGGGAGCGACAGGCCGCATGATCAGTACCGGCGACGTCCGCAAGGGGGTCGTGATCGAGCTCGACGGCCAGCCGGTCCGGGTACTGGACTGGACGCATATCAAGATGGCGCGCGGCTCGGCTCAGGTCCGTCTCAAGATCCAGAACGTGCGGACCGGCGCCATAACCGAGCGCACCTTCCAGGCCGGCACCCGCTGGCCTCGCGGACGCGTCGACGAGCGCAAGGTCCAGTACCTGTACGCCGACGGGAATGCCTACCACTTCATGGACAGCGAGACGTACGACCAGTTCGCCATCAGCGCGGCGCAGCTGGGTGACGACGCCCGCTTTCTCAAGGAGAACACCGAGGTGTACGTGTCGTCGTATGAGGGCGAGATCCTGGGCGTCGACCTGCCGGTCAGCGTCGACCTGCGCGTGGACCGCACCGAGCCCGGCTTCGCCGGCGACACGGCCACCGGCGCCCGCAAGCCGGCGACCCTCGAGACCGGGCTCGTGGTCCAGGTCCCCCTGTTCGTGAACGAGGGTGACGTGATCCGGGTCGATACCCGCAGCGGCGAATACCAGACCCGGGTCCAGTAGGCGACTGCCAGGCCAGACCGATGACGACCGCCACCCAAGCCGGTGCGAGCCCCCGCGTCTGGCGGGTTTCCGACCTGAACCGGCGCGTCCGCGCCCTGCTGGACGCCGATACGGCACTGGCCGACGTTTGGGTCGAGGGCGAGGTCAGCGGTCCCAGCTTCCCGCCGTCGGGCCATTGCTTCTTCACCCTCAAGGATGCTCACAGCCAGATTCGGGCGGTGCTGTTCCGCGAGGAGCTCGAGCGAGCCACGGTCCGGCCCCAGCACGGCGCCCAGCTGGTCTGTCACGGCCGTGTCCGCGCCTACGAGCCGCAGGGCGTCTACCAGCTCTACGTCGAATCGGTGACGCCCGTCGGGGCCGGGGACCTCCACGCCCAGTACGAGGCCCTGCGGGCCAAGCTCGGGGCGGAGGGGTTGTTCGCAGAGTCGCGGAAACGGGCCCTCCCGCGCTGGCCGCGCCGGATCGGGGTCGTGACCTCCCCGGTGGGGGCGGTGTGGGACGACATCTGCACCGTCCTCCGGCGCCGCTACCCGCTGGTCGAGGTCGTGCTGTCACCCACGGCCGTACAGGGCGGAATTTCGGCGCCGGCCATCGTCCGCGCGCTGCGTCGGCTATACGCCGTAGGCGAGCTGGACCTCGTCATCCTGGCCCGCGGCGGCGGCTCGATCGAGGACCTGTGGGGCTTCAACGCGGAGGAGGTGGTCCGCGCCGTGGCCGCCTCGCCCATCCCGGTCGTGGTCGGCGTGGGGCACGAGAGCGACATCACGCTGGCCGACTTCGCGGCCGATCGCCGTGCGCCGACGCCCTCCGCTGCAGCCGAGATTGCGGTGCCCGATGGGACCCAGCTGCCGGCCATCCTGACCCGCCTCGCTGAGCGGTCCGCAGCCGCCACCGCGGCGCGATTGGAAGCCGCCCGACGAGCGGTGCGGGGAGAGGGTCGGGCCCTGGCCGGAACCCGACCCGATCTGGCGGCCTCGCGCCAGCGCGCCGCCGAGCTGCTCGATCGGGCGCATCGTGCCCTGGGGTCCGACTTCGAACGCCGGCGGCTGGCGGCAGCCGGCCTGCGCGACTCCTTGCGCGCCCTCGGTCCCGCCGCGACGCTGGACCGCGGTTACGCGGTCGCCCGACGGCTGGACGGCCAGATCCTGCGCGACCCGGCCGATGTCGGGTCGGGCGACGAGCTGGAGATCATCATGGCCCGTGGCGCGGTGGACGCGCGGGTCACCGGCGTCCGGCCGGGCGACATGGAGGAGCTGTTGGCATGAGCGGACCCGCGCCCAGCGCTGCCGGCGACGACCTGGCCGGACGGCCGTTCGACGAGCTGGTGGCTGAGCTCCAGCGGATCGTGCAGACCCTCGAGGCGGGTCAGGTCGGGCTCGAGGAGAGCATTGCCCTGTATCGAGAAGGCCTCCGCCTCCATGCCGCCTGCGAGGAGCGGCTCCGCGCCGCGGAGTTGGCCATCACCGAGCTGGGGCGCCGCGGCCTGGCTGGCGCCGAGGTCCCCGAGCCAGCCGGAGAGGAGTGACCGGGCCAACCCCCGCCAGCGGAGCTCGCCGGCCATCGGTCTATACTCGCCTCCGTTTTGACCTCGACCTCGACGACCGTTCTGGAGCGCATCTCCGAGCCCGCCCAGCTTCGGTCGCTGACCGATGCCGAGCTCGTGCAGCTGGCTGCCGATCTGCGCCAGAAGATGATCCGCACGGTCCATCACACCGGCGGCCACCTGGCGTCGTCGCTGGGAGCGGTGGAGATCGCGATCGCCCTCCACCGGGTCATGGACTCCCCTCGGGATCGCATCGTGTGGGACACCGGGCACCAGGCCTACGCCCATAAGCTGCTGACCGGCCGTGCCGCCGAGTTCGACACCCTGCGGCAGGTGGGCGGGATCGGCGGCTTTCCGCGCCGTTCGGAGAGTGTCCACGACGTGTTCGATGGCGGCCACGCCGGCACGGGAGTGAGCATCGCGGCCGGTCTGGCGGCTGCCCGCGACCTGCGACCCGCGGGCGATCCGGCGCGGAGGCAACGGATCGCGGTGTGCGTGGGCGACGCGGCGCTGGCCAGCGGCCTGACCCTCGAGGCCCTCAACCACCTGGGCCAGACCCACAGCCGGGTCCTGATCGTCCTCAACGACAACGAGATGAGCATCAGCCCCTCGGTGGGCGGGTTGTCGACCCGTCTCAACCGGCTCCGTCTCTCGCGCGCCTACCAGGAGACCAAGTCGTTCACGGCGCGGTTCCTGCCGCAGGTTCCGCTCATCGGACGGCCGTTGTTTTCCGTCCTGGCCTGGGCCAAGGAGGGTTTCAAGCGGTCGTGGGCCAAGGTCTCGTTCTTCGAGGACATGGGGATCACGTACATCGGTGTCCTGGACGGCCACGACCGGGCCGATATGGAGGAGGCGTTCGAAGCCGCGTTTCATATTGACCGTCCCGTCCTGATCCACGTCAAGACGGTCAAGGGCCGTGGCTACGGCCCCGCTGAGCAGGACAGCCAGGCCTTCCACGGGGCCAGCCTGCCGCCCATCGACCTGGGTCTCATCGACCCCACCGAGGAGCCGCTGCCGGCGCCGGGCACGCCGCTCGGGAAACCGAAGTCGTACACCCACGCCTTCGCCGAGGAGCTGATACGGCTGGCAGAAACCGATCCGCGGATCTGCGCCCTCACCGCAGGAATGCCCACCGGGACCGGGCTGTCCGCCTTCCAGCAGCGTTTCCCCAGCCGCTTCTTCGACGTGGGCATCGCCGAGCAGCACGCCCTGACCATGGCCACCGGGTTGGCGCTGGCCGGCATGCGCCCGGTGGTGGCCATCTACTCGACCTTCAGTCAACGGGCCTTCGACCAGCTGGTCCACGATGTGTGCCAGAACAATGCTCCGGTCGTCCTGGCCATCGACCGCGCCGGGCTGGTGGGGGAGGACGGCACCAGCCATCAGGGGATGTTCACGCTGCCCGCGCAGCGCGCCCTGCCCAACCTGGTCATCGGCTCGCCGCGCGACGAGCAGGAGCTGCGCGACCTGGTCGTGACCGCGCTGGCGTACGACGGACCGATCTCCGTGCACTATCCCCGCGATGCGGGGGAGGGTCTGCCAGACCGGATCGGTCAGGTGGTCGAAATCGGCAAAGCGGAAGTCCTGCGAGAGGGGGCTGACCTGCTCCTGGTCGGCTTTGGCCCGATCGTCCAGCGCCTGGTCCATGCCGCCGATGAGCTCGAGGCCGCAGGCGTGGCCTCGACCGTGGTCAACGCCCGCTGGGCCAAGCCGATCGATGCCGGCCTGCTGGCCCGCCTGGCTGCGGGAAAGCGCCTGGTGGTCACCGCCGAGGAGAGCGCGACCATGGGCGGATTCGGCGACGGCGTGCTCGACGTGCTCAACCAGGCCGCGGTGCGCGCCCCGGTGCTGAAGATCGCGCTCAGCGAAGGCTTCGTCGACCACGGCTCGGTTGATGCGCTCCGCCGTCAGCAGCGGATCGACACGCCGGGCATCGTGGCCCGTATTCGCGAGGCGCTGGGGATCGACGTGGCGGCCGACGAAAGCCGCGCCCCGACGTCTACGGCCGCCTGACCGATGCCCGGCCCCGGGCCGGGTGCTCGGATCCGCGCCGACCAGCTGGTCGTGGATCGCGGCCTGGCCCGCTCGCGGGCCGAGGCGCAGGCGCTCATCCTGGCCGGCGCCATCCGGATCGAGGGTGCCGAGGGCCGACGTCTCGCCGCCGGCCAACGGCTCGACCCGTCCCTGACCCTGGTTCGAGATCGGGGTCCGGCGTGGGCGTCCCGGGGCGGGGAGAAGCTGGCGGCCGCCCTCGATGCATTCGGCATGGATGTCACGGGGATGGTCTGTCTCGACGCCGGTGCGTCGACCGGCGGCTTCACCGACGTCCTGCTGGCCCGTGGGGCGCGCCGGGTATACGCCATGGACGTGGGACACGGTCAGCTCCTGCCGCGGCTGGCCGCTGACCCGCGGGTCGAGGTCATGGACCGGACCAACCTCCGGACGGTAGCCAGCCTTCCGGAGCCGGTCGACCTGGCGACGCTCGACCTGTCATTCATCTCCCTCCGCCTGGTGCTGGGCCCGGTCCGCCGCTTGATGGCCAGACGGGGCCAGGTGGTTGCGCTGGTCAAGCCCCAATTCGAGGCCGGCCGGGCCGACGTGCCGCGCGGCGGCGTGGTCCGCGATCCGGCCGTGCATCGCCGGGTCCTGGTGCAGCTGGCGGGCGATGCTCGCGAGGCGGGCTTCGCGGCTGTCAACCTCGTGGCCTCGCCACGGACTGGACGCCAGGGCAACCGCGAGTTCCTGGCGCTCCTTCGCGCCCAGGGCTCCGCGGGCGACGGCGCGGATGCGGAATCGCTCCGGGACGAACCGGTGTGGGGCGCGCGCGTCGACGAGGTCTTGGGGTCGCGTATTACGATCTGACCGTGGCCAGGACCGCGGAACGCGCGCCCAAGGTCGAGCAGCTGAGCGTCGGCTTCGACCTGGATCCCATCGTCACCGCGTCCGAGCTGCCGTCGGACACGATGCGCCAGATCGTGTCGATCCGGATGCCGGACGCCCTCGTCGAGCGGGTGGATGCGGTCGCCCGCTCCCGTGGCGTCTCGCCGTCAGCGCTGATGCGGGCCCTCATCGCGGCCGGCCTGGACCGCTCGTACGCGGCGCTGACCGAATCGGAGGCCGCCTCCGACCTCGCCGCCGAGCTGGCGGCGCTCCGGCAGCGGGTCGAGGACATCGCCACCACTCTCGCGGCTGATCGCCCATCGTGAGCGCGGGGCGGCTGGGGCGCATCGGCTTCGCGGTCAGCCGCTACAACCCGCAGGCCCTCGGCGTCCTGGAGCGCGGCCGGGCCTGGTGCGCGGCGAATGGGATTCCTGCCTGGGACGCGGTCGCCGACGACGAGGAGCGGCTGACCGCTGAGCTGGCGGGCAGCGACCTGGTCACGGTGCTGGGCGGTGACGGGACGTTCCTGCGAGTAGCGCGGGCCATCGGGGACTCGCAGGTTCCGGCCCTCGGCGTCAACCTGGGGCGGGTGGGCTTCCTGGCCAAGGTCGAGCCTGACGACCTGGAGACGGCCCTGGATGGGATCGCCGCCGGCCGGTATACCTTGGCGGAGCGGATGCGACTGGGTGCCAGCATCGCGCGGCTCGACGGCAGCCGGCTGACGGCCGCCTGCCTCAACGAGGTGGCGGTGGCTCGCGCGGCGCAGGTGCGCCTCATCCAGGTCGAGGTCGAGGTCAGCGGCAGCCACCTGGCCACCTACCTCGCCGACGCGGTGGTGGTGGCCACGCCGACCGGATCGACAGCCTATTCCTACTCGGCCGGCGGCGCCGTGGTCGACCCGCGGCTGCGCAACCTGGTCATCACCCCGGTGGCCGCCTACCTGTCGGCCATCCACAGCGTGGTCGCGGGGGAGGACCACCTCATCCGTCTCAGCCTGCGGGAGGCGTTCGGCGGGGCCGTCGTCTCGTTCGACGGCCAGCGCGACGTGGCGCTGGAGGTCGGGGAGTGGGTCGAGGTCCGGGCCCTGCCCATCCCGCTCCGCCTGGTCGAGCCGGAGGGCAGCACCCCGTTCTATGACCTGCTCCGGACCAAGGCGTCGCTGCTGCCGGACTAGGCGGTGCCCCAGCCGCAGGTCGACCCACGCCTGGCCGAGGCCGTTGACGAGTTCCTGCTCGAGCTTCGGGTCGAGCGCGGCCTGTCACCGTTGACCATCGCGGCCTACCGCCGCGACCTCGACCAGTTCGCGGCCGGGGCCGGGACCGCCTGGCGCGATGACCCCGCCGCCGTGAGCGCGTTCGTGGCCCGACTCCGCCGGCAGGGCCGGCGGGCGACGACCCAGGCTCGCAAGGTGGCCGCCATTCGCAGCTTCTACGGCTTCGCCCGACGGGAAGGCATCATCGAGCGCAACCTGGGCGACCTGATCGACCCGCCGCGCCCGGGGCGGTACCTGCCCGAGGTCCTGGCCTCCGAGGAGGTCGACCGCATCCTGGCCGCGCCCGGCGACGACCCATCGGGGATCCGCGATGCGGCCATCCTCGAGCTGCTGTACGCGTCCGGGCTCCGGGTCAGCGAGCTCACCGGGCTGGACCTCGACCGCCTGAACCTGCCGGACCTGGAGGTCCGGGTCATCGGGAAGGGCAACCGCGAGCGGCGCGTCCCGATGGGGGAGCCGGCGCGGGATCGCCTCCACCGCTACCTGGCCGGACCGCGGCAGGAGTGGACCGCGGGGCGGCCCACCGAGGCCGTGTTCGTCTCGCGGCGCGGCACGCGCCTGAGCCGGGAATCGGTGTGGCGCCTCGTGCGTCGCTGGGGCCGGGCGGGGATCGGGGCGGACGTCACCCCCCACACCTTCCGCCACAGCTTTGCCACCCACCTGCTGGAGGGTGGGGCCGATCTGCGGGTGGTCCAGACCCTGTTGGGCCATGCTAGCATCACCACCACCCAGCTCTATACCCACCTGACCGGCGAGCGCCTGCGAGAGGTGTACGCCCGCGCGCACCCGCGAGCCTGAGGAGCGAAAGACCCGATGAGTTACGCCCGCAAGCTGCTGGCGCGAGGCGAGGAAGTCACCCTCGAGAGCGGCCAGCATTGGTTCGCGGTGGTGGGCCGGTCATGGTGGGCGATCATCCTCGCCATCTTGGCCCTGGCGGTCCTCCTGTTCCTGGTCAATCCGCCGGAAGCGCCGCTGGACGGCCCGGGGGAGCTCCTCGCGCTCGTCGTGCTCCTGATCGCGTTCGCGCGCATCGGCTGGGTGATCTGGGGCTGGCGGAACACCGAGTTCCTGGTCACGACCCGGCGGATCATTCGGGCCGAGGGGATCCTGAACAAGCGCATGTCCGACTCCAGCCTGGAAAAGGTCAACGACGCGCACCTGACCCAGAGCGTCTTCGGCCGCCTCTTCGGTTTCGGCGACCTGGACATCCTGACCGCCGCCGACGAGCTGGGCGGCATCGAGGACTTCCCCCTCCTCGCCGACCCGGTCGACTTCAAGATCGCGATGCTGAACCAGAAGGAGCTCCTCGAGCGGCCCGATCTGGCCTCCCCCGCCTACCAGCGGCAGCAGGCACCCGCCATGCGCCCGGCTGAGCCGATGGCACCGCGCGCCGGCAGCGATCGGGTGAGGGTCGTCGAGGAGCGGCCCGGCGCTCCGCAGGCCGAAGCCCCGTCTGCCCCGCCACCGGCCACCGCGGATGCGATAGCAGCGGCCCCACCCGCGGCGACCTCCGACGCCACAGCCCCGGCTCCGGGGAGCCCTGCAGACGACGCCGCCGCCACCCTGGAGCGACTCGCCTCCCTCCGCGATCGGGGCCTCATCACGGCCGAGGAATACGACGCCAAGAAGCGCGAGCTCCTGGAGCGGATCTAGCGTGGCCGATCCGTCGGCCACGGTGGACCTCGGCCCGCGCATCGAGGCCGCCGCCACCGCCATCAGGACGCGGTTGGCCGTCGAGCCCGCCCTCGCCGCGCCGCAGCTGGGACTGGTCCTGGGATCGGGACTGGGGGACGTGGTGGAGCTGCTGGACTCGGCGCCCCGTATCCACATCCCGTACCGCGACATTCCCGAGGTCCCCGTCTCGGGCGTGGCGGGCCATGCGGGGGAGCTGGTGGCGGGCATCGTCGGCGGCCGCCCCGTACTGGTGCTGTCGGGACGGGTCCACGCTTACGAGGGCTACTCCCAGCGCGAGGTCACCATCCTGCTGCGGGCTGCGTTCCAGGCAGGCCTGCGGAGCGTGGTGTTGACCAATGCCGCGGGCGGATTGAATCCGGCCTTCGAGCCAGGCGAGCTGATGTTGGTTACCGACCATATCAACCTGTCCGGCGACAACCCCCTGCGTGGGCCCAACGTCGACGCTCTCGGAACTCGATTCCCGGCCCTCACCGATGCCTACGACCCGCAGCTCGCCGACCGGGCTCGGGCGGCGGCCCAGCGTGTCGGCGTCCGCCTCCACGAAGGGGTGTACGTCATGCTCGCCGGCCCGAACTACGAGACTCGCGCCGAGCTTCGAATGTTGCGCGAGTTGGGGGCCGATGCGGTGGGCATGTCCACTGTCCTCGAAGTGATCGTGGCCCGCCACGCCGAGGTCCGGGTCCTTGCCATCTCGCTGATTACCAACAAGGCGACTCCGGACGTTGAGATCGGCGCCAGCCATCAGGAGGTCATTGAAATGGGGAAGGTGGGTGCCGCCCACCTTGCGACGCTGCTCGGCGAGCTGATCCCGGAGCTGCCGTAGCGTGCTGATCCTGGGTCGGAGCCCGGCCGAGGTGGCCGGTCTCGTCATCGGCCTGCTCCTGGGCATCACCCTCCACGAGTTCAGCCACGCCCTGCTGGCTGATCGTTTGGGAGATCACGGGCCGCGCGCGATGGGCCGCGTCTCGCTCAACCCGCTGCGTCACCTCGATCCGCTGGGCACGATCCTGCTGGTGCTCGTCGGATTTGGCTGGGGTCGCCCGGTACCGGTCAACCCCGCCGTACTGCGCCGCGGACGGGATGGAATGGCCATCGTCGCGGCCGCCGGCCCGGTGGCCAACGTGGTGGTGGCGGTCCTGCTGGCGCTCGGGTTTCGCGGCCTGGAGGCCGCCGGGCTGGATGGCGTGGCGGCGGTCGTCATTGGCACCGCGGTCTACCTCAACCTGCTGCTGGCCCTCCTGAACTTCATCCCCATCCCGCCCCTGGACGGCTACAGCGTGCTGCTCGCCGTCCTCCCGCCCCGGTGGGTGTACACCGTCCAACGCTATGCGCCATACGGGATCGTGGTCCTGATCGTGCTCCTGGTCCTGCCCAACAGCCCGCTCCGGTGGCTCCTCGGCCTGGCGGAGCCGTGGACCCTCGTGCTGATGGGCTTGTGATGGCCGCGTCGGGGCCGCGGCATCGGGTTCGTCAGTTCTTCGGGCATCTCGCCGCTCGCGTCGGGGAAGAGGAGGAACAGGACGTCCAAGCAATGATGTCGGCGGCCGCCTTCGCGCTCTACGCGGCCATGCCCGTCGCCGACCGGCGGCATGCCCTCGACGTGCTGGCCAATCTTCGCCAGTCGGGCGTCACTGACCCCGATGTGCTCACCGCCGCGTTGCTCCATGACGCCGCCAAGGGCTCCCGGATCCGCCTCTGGCGTCGAGTCGCGGTCGTATTGCTCGAAGCCGTGACGCCAACAGGCCTGGAACGGCTGGCCTCCGCTGATCCGGACTCCTGGCGCTACCCGTTCCATTTGCACCTCCACCATGCCGCGCTGTCGGCCCAGGCCGCCCTCGACGCGGGCTGCAGCCCGCGAGCGGCGGCCTTCATCCACGGCACACCGTCCGGACCCGACGCGCAATTGGCGGCTGCGCTGCAGTCCGCCGACGCGGCATCCTGAGCAGATGACCGCCCCCGCCGACCACCAGACGATGCCGGAAGCGATTCGCATCGAACCCGACCCGCCCGTGGGCTTGCCCGTCGGACCGGTGCCTGAATTCCAGATCGAGCTGCCCGTGTTCGAGGGTCCCCTGTCCCTGCTCCTCCATCTTATCGAGTCCGCCGAGCTGGACGTTCGATCCGTCCCGCTGGCCCGGGTCACGGACGCGTACGTCACGTACGTCGCCACCCACCAGGTCGACGCCGCCAACCTGGCCCAGTTCGTCGCCACCGCGGCACAGCTCATCCTCATCAAGTCGCGGAGCCTGCTGCCCGCCGAGCCGAGCGGCTTCGAACAGCCGGGCGTGGAGGACGTCGACGAGGAGGATCTGCGCCGGCGCCTGATCGCATACCGGGCTATCCGCGACGCGGCCCGCGCCCTGGCGGCCCGCGACCAGGTGTCCCCGATGTGGCGCCGCGAACCACGCCTCTCGGACTTGCCCGAGGCGCCGCTGGTCGCGATGGACCCGGCGGGGCTGGCCGACGCGCTCATGCGCCTGGCCGACGTAGCGGAGCCTGAACCGCCGCCGCCGGAGGTCGTGCCGCGGGAGGTCACGGTGGGGCAGCAGATCGAAGTCCTGCGGGCCGCACTCGGTGAGACCGGGAAGGTGGTCCTCCAATCCATTCTGGCCACCGGAGCGTCTCGAACCGAGCGGGTGGTCACTGTTTTGGCCGTCCTCGAGCTGGTGCGCCGGCGCGAGCTTCGGGCTCGCCAGAAGGCGCTGTTCGGACCGATCGTGCTCGAGCCCATGCCAGAGTCGAGCCAATGAGCGTCGATGCCGACCTGCTGGCGGCGTTGGAGGCCATCCTGTTCGTGGCCGATAGGCCGTTGGCCACCGGCGAGCTGGCCGAGCTGGCGGAGGTGACGCCCCGGACCGCAGAGGAGGCATTGGCCGCCCTGGGCGACACGCTGGCCGGGCGTGGGCTCCGCCTCCAGCGACTCGACGAGGCGTGGCAGCTCACGACCGCACCCGAGGTCGCGGATCGGGTCCGGCGCTACGCCGAGCGAGCCGAGGGTCGGCTCAGCCCGGCGGCCATCGAGGCCCTGGCAGTGGTGGCTTATCAGCAGCCGGTGACCCGCGGCGACGTCGAGCGAGTGCGGGGCGTGGACTCCGAATCGGTCATCCGCTCGCTGCTCCATCGCCGCCTGATCGCTGAGGTGGGGCGCCGTGATTCGCCGGGTCGGCCGATCCTGTACAGCACCACGTTCACGTTCCTGGAACGGTTTGGCCTCGAGGCCCTCGACCATCTGCCGCCCCTGCCCAGCGAGGCGGCCGTCCTGGTTGCCAGCAACGACGGCGCCGAGCGGCATGTCGGGTGAGCGCCTCCAGACCGTGCTCGCTCGCGCCGGCCTCGGCTCTCGGCGTGCCGCCGATGGCTGGATCGCCGACGGGCGCGTAACCGTGAACGGGTCGCCCGCCATGCCCGGCACCCGGGTCGACCCCACCACTGACCGAGTGACCCTCGACGGGCGGGTCGTGGAGCTGCGGGCTCCGTCCGCGCTGCACCTGGCGATTCACAAGCCACGGGGCGTGCTGTCTTCGGCATCGGCGGCCCGCGGCCGACCGGCCGTCGTCGACCTGGTCCGCCCCCGACCGCCGGGCCGCCTATGGCCGGCCGGCCGCCTCGACGTCGAGTCCGAGGGCCTGCTGCTCCTGACCAACGATGGGGCCTGGACGCACCGGGTGCTCCATCCGCGATATGGCACCCAGCGGGAGTACGCCGTCGAGCTGGATACGATGCCGGCCCAGGCCGACCTCGACCTCCTGGTGAGCGGGGTGGAGCTCGACGAGGGACCGGCGCGGCTGTTGCACGTCAAGGCGGGTCGCCGGCCGCCCGAGGCGGAACGTGGGCCAGAGTCCGATGGTGTGTGGCTTACCGTCCGGCTGGGAGAGGGCCGTAAGCGCGAGGTCCGGCGCCTGTTCGCCGCCGCTGGCTACCCGGTCCGCCGCCTGGTCCGGGTCGCCATCGGACCGATCACCCTCGACGGCCTTCGGCCGGGCGCCTGGCGCCGGTTGACGGCCGGCGAGGTAGCCGCCCTGGGCGGGAAAACGCGGCCCGCACCGCGCCGCCGGCGAGCTGCCCCGCTGCGGGTCGCGGTGGACGGGACCTCGGGATCGGGCAAGAGCACGATCGGGCGCGCCCTCGCCGAGCGGATCGGCGCCCGGTTCGTCGACACGGGGCTGCTGTACCGCAGCGTGGCCCTGGCCGCGCTCGAGGCGGGGATCGATCCGGATGACGAGGCCGCGCTGGCGCGGCTGGCCCGCACAGCCCGCATCAAGGTTCACCGCCCCGAACCGGCCGCACCGGACGAGGCCGAGCGGGTGACGCTGAACGGACGGGACGTCACCGGGCACCTGCGGGAGCCGCGGATCGAACGCGCGGTCCCGACCGTCAGCCGGCATGCCGCGGTCCGCCAGGCCATGCTCAAGGTCCAGCGCGACGCGGCCCGCGGCCAGGACACGGTGATGGTCGGCCGCGATATCGGGACGGTCGTGCTGCCCGATGCTGAGCTGAAGGTTTTTCTCACCGCCTCGGTCGAGACCCGGGCCCGGCGACGCGCCGCACAGATGGGCCGCCCGGACCGGGTGGCTGCCTATCGGCGGGAGATCGAGAATCGTGACCGCACGGATTCCACGCGCCCGGTGGCGCCCCTTCGCCGCGCCCCCGATGCCATGGTCCTGGACACCGGGGAGCTGGACGTGGACGCCTGCGTGGACGGCATCGTCGCCGCGCTCCCATCCCGCGCCGGCCGGTGACCGGCACCATGCCCCGGCAGTGGGCCTACCGACCGGTCGGTTTCCTGATCGCCTTTCTTATGCGCCTCCTCGGCGGGGTCCGCAGCATCGGGCTCGAGAACCTGCCGCACACCGGCCCGGTCATCCTGGTCGCCAACCACTACACCC
>JBOGTA010000137.1:0-4053 GCA_050695855.1 Candidatus Limnocylindria bacterium | reverse complement strand
ACCCAGAAGAACAGGATGTCGTACCCCGTCTCCATCACCGAGGTCGGGTAGAACCGGCGCATGTCCGGCGTGTCGTCGGGCCAGCCCAGGGTCGAGAACGGCCACAGCCCGCTGCTGAACCAGGTGTCGAAGATGTCGGTCTCCTGCGTCAACTCGGCGGCGGGGCGCTGGCAGACCTCGCAGGCCGGCGGGCCGTCGGCGGCATCGGTGACGGTGATGTGGCCATCGGGGCAGAACCAGGCCGGGATGCGATGGCCCCACCACAGCTGGCGCCCGACCGCCCAGTCGCGGATGTTCTCCATCCAGTGGGCGTAGACCTTTTCGAAGCGGGCGGGAATGATGCGGATCCGCCCCTCGTTGACCGATGCCAGCGCGCGGGCAGCCAGGGATTCGGTCCGGATGAACCACTGGATGGAGAGCCGCGGCTCGATGACGGTCCCGCAGCGGTCACAGTGGCCTACCACCATGAGATGCGGACGCTCCCCTTCCAGGTCGCCCAGCTCGGCCAGGCGCGCCACGATCCGACGTCGCGCTTCCAGCCGATCGAGCCCGGCGAACTCGCCGCCGGCCTCGTTGATCCGAGCCTCTTCGTCGAGGACCGAGATGGCCGGCAGCCGGTGGCGCTTACCCGTCTCGTAGTCATCCGGGTCATGGGCGGGGGTGATCTTCACCGCGCCGGTACCGAAGGCGGGGTCCACCGCCGCGTCGGCAATGATCGGCAGCCGGCGGCCGAGGAACGGCAGGATGGCCTCGCCGCCGACCAGGGACCGGTAGCGGTCGTCGTCGGGATGGACGGCGACAGCCACGTCTCCGAGCATCGTCTCGGGACGCGTCGTGGCAACCGCCACCCACCGCTCGGGGTCGGGGGTGCCGTCCGGGCCGGCGAGGTGATATCGGATGGTCCACAGCGTGCCCATCTGTTCGCGATGGACGTTCTCCAGGTCGCTGATCGTGGTGCGACAGCGGGGGCACCAGTTGACGAGGGCTTCGCCGCGGTACACCAGGCCGGCATCCCACAGCCGCTTGAAGGCCACGCGCACCGCGCGGGCGCTGCCCTCATCCATGGTGAACCGGTTCCGCGTCCAGTCCGCGCTGGCTCCCAACCGGCGCAGCTGCAGCGAAATGGCGTCCCGCGTCTCGTCCATGAAGCGCCACATGCGTTCGAGATAGCGCTCGCGACCCAGCGACTCGCGGGTCGCGCCTTCCTCGGCCAGGATCTTGTCGAGCACGAACTGGGCGGCGATCGAGGCGTGGTCGACGCCGGGCACCCATAAGGTGTCGTCCCCGCGCATCCGGTGGTACCGGATCATGAGGTCCTCGGCGGTGACGAACAGCGCGTGCCCGGTGTGGAGGGAGCCCGTCACATTGGGTGGCGGCATGGTGATCACGAAGCGATCCGCTCCCGGCGGCGGCTCGGCCGAGGGCGTGAACGCCTCACTCTCCAGCCAGCGCTCGTAGATGCGGGGCTCGACCTCGCCCGGGGCATAGCGCGGCGGGAGCGCAACCCGTCCGCTGGCCATCTCACCCTCCATCCAAACAAACAACCCGCTCGTCGAAGGACGAGCGGGCCCGTGGTACCACCTTCGTGCGGTGACATCGGCTCAGTGAGCCGCTGCCACCCTTGTTTCCCGCGTTACCGGGCGGATCCCGATCGGCTCCCGTGCGACCTTGGCCCGTTCGCACCGCGGTGGGCTCTCAGCCGGGACCCACCGTCTCTGTCGGCCGTTGGAGGGCTACTCCTCACGATCTGCGCCGTGACCGGAGTCTACCATCCGGTCCGACCGGCTCCGGCCCGCCGACGCAGGCCTGGCGCGCTGCCTAAGCGGTGCTGCCTAGCGGCGCTTGCCGGCGCTGAGGTGCAGGATGCCATCCTCGCTGCGCTGGACCGATGCCCCCGGATGCGCGGCGGTCACCAGCGCGGCAAGGTCGAGGTCGGCGCGGTGCGTCACGCTGTACATGAACTCGCCTCCGGACCCCAGGCTGAGCCGCACGTTCGTGATGCCATCGGTCTTTTCGAGAGCGGATTTGAACGAGGTGACGGCGCCGAAGCTGCCCAGGCCTACGGCGGCGACCATGGTGTTGGTGTCGGTCGTCACCGCTTCGACCGGAACGGCCGCGGGAGCAGCCGCCGGACTCGGAGCGGCTGCGACCGGCTCAGATGCAGCCACCTCGGCGGGCCTGCCCGGTTCCGCGGCATCTTCGGTACCTGGGGCAGGGGCCGGTTCGGTGGCATCAAACGCGGTCACCTCGGCAGCCATGGCCTCTGCTTCCAGCCCGACACCGTTGGTGGGCACGCCATCGCCATCGGCCGTGTCGCTGTCGCCATCGCGGTCGATGCCCAGGCTCCGAAGCCGCTCTCCATGACCTTCCGACTCGTCGGCCTCCGCTCCGCCGTCGGATGGCTCGCCGCTGGACTGCGGGAGTCGCGGCATGCGGCGTGCGGCGGCGATGAAGGTGTCCGGATCCTTGATCTCGCCGAGCTGTGCGAAGAAGAGCGCCAGCTCACCCTCGTACTGCTCGACTTGGGCGGCCAGGGCGGCGATATCGGCGGCCGAACGGCGGTCATGCTCCTCCAGCTGCTCGGTCAGCTGAGCTTGCCGCTGCTCGATCTTTCGCTGCGTCTCGGCCTCGATCCGCGCGATCTCGGCGCGCGACCAATCGCCGATGCCGGTGGTGTCCTGTTCGGCGCGGCTCCGGAGCTCCTCGGCCCGGACGCTGGCCGCAACACGCATGGCGTCGATCTTGGCGGCGACGGCGGCTCGGGCGTCGGCGAGGCTCGTCTCACGCGCATCGTCGGCCACCCGACGCATGGCGGCGGTCAGCGAGTCGAGGAACTGGTCGGAGGGCTCGACCGGATGCGGCTCCGACGCGGCTGCCGTTGCGAGGTGACCCGATTTTGCAGGTTCAGACATGTCCGCTTTCGCTCGCTGCGCTTCCACCGCCGGCTCGCCCTCGGGGCTCCACTTCAACCGAAATCCGGGGCGGCGTTGGGTGGCCGTCATGAAGGGTCTCCGCTCGGCGTGCTCAGCCATCTATCGGGAGCCGACTGATCAACGCCTGACGGCATCCTAGTCCCCCGCTCCGGACATTCCCGCCTGCCCGGTCGTACCGTGACGGCCGAACGGTGGTACCACCGCGGCGCCCCGTGGGTCAGGCAGACTCCTCGCGGGCGGTGTCCTCGCGGGCGCGACCACCGCGCCGCCGCGGACTGGACTCATCGGTCTCGGTGACCAGCATCGGCGGTCGCCCGCCTTCGATGGTGTCGGCGGTGATGACGACCTTGGTCACGTCGGTCCGCTCGGGGATGTCGTACATCACCTCGAGCAACGCCTCTTCAACGATCGTGCGAAGCGCGCGAGCGCCGGTCTTGCGCTCGGTCGCCAGCCGGGCGGTCGCCTCCAGGGCGTCATCGGTGAAGACCAGCTCCACCCGGTCGAGGGACAGGAACTTCGCAAACTGCCGCACCACCGCGTTCTTGGGTTCGGTCAACACCTTGACCAGGTCGTCGCGGGACAGCGCGGCCAGGCTGACGACCACCGGCATGCGGCCGACGAACTCGGGGATGAGCCCGTAGCGCAGCAGGTCATCGGGCATGAGCTGCTCGAGGAGCTTGCGTCGCTGTTCGGGGTCGCGCTGGGCCTCCGAGCCGAAGCCGATCCCCCGCTTCCCGACCCGCTCCTCGACGATCCGCTCGAGGCCCTCGAATGCACCGCCGCAGATGAACAGGATGTTGGTGGTATCGATCTGGATGAAGTCCTGGTGCGGGTGCTTGCGCCCGCCCTGGGGCGGGACGTTGGCCACCGTCCCTTCCAGGATCTTCAGCAGTGCCTGCTGGACGCCCTCGCCGGAAACGTCGCGGGTGATCGACGGGTTGTCGGTCTTGCGCGCGATCTTGTCGATCTCGTCGACATACACGATCCCCCGCTGCGCCCGCTGGACGTCGAAGTCCGCCGCCTGGATGAGGCGGAGGAGTATGTTCTCGACGTCCTCCCCGACATAGCCGGCCTCGGTCAGGCTGGTGGCGTCCGCGATGCAGAACGGGACGTCCAGGAC
>JBOGTA010000136.1:0-4582 GCA_050695855.1 Candidatus Limnocylindria bacterium | reverse complement strand
ATCGCCGCCGATGCGACCGCGGCGTGGGTGACGCACTTCTCCGCGAATCTCGTTTCCCGAATCGATGCAACCTCGTTTGTGGTGACGTCGCTCAGCGGTCACGACGGACCAGGAGCCGTGGTCGCGGCCGAGGGCTCGGTATGGGTCATGAACGTCAGAACCGAGACCAGTTCAGAGATCGACTCCGAGAATCCGGCCAGGGCTCCCTCTACCCAGTTCCTTCAGTTCCGCCCGGGAGCCGTGGCAGTGGGTGGCGGATCCGTCTGGGTCATCAATGCTGAGATCGACAGCGTAGTTCCGGTTGGCCCGATTGAGGGGCAAACGCGGGTTGGCGACGCGATCAATGTTGGGCAGGAACCCGTTGCCGTGGCGGCGGGCGCCGATACGGTTTGGATTTCGAACAGCGTCAGCCAGACGCTCAGTCGGCTTTCGATGTTGCTCCAGACTGCCGATTCCATCCCACTCGACTTCACGCCCGGGGCCCTGGCACTCGATGACGAAGCCGACGTGTTGTGGGTTGTGGACACCTCCGCCGACGCCGTGGTGCGATACGACATACGCTCACGTGACCAGGCGTCGGTGTCGGTCGGATCTCGGCCGACGGCGATCGCGATCGGCGCCGATGCGGTGTGGGTCGCGAATTCTGGCGACGGCACCGTTTCCCGGATCGACCCGACGACCAACGAGGTTGTCCAGATCATCACCATCGGGGGCTCTCCGGTCGGGATCGCGGTCGGGGGCGACACGGTCTGGGTAGCCGTGGCGGAGCGCTAGTCGCCCTAGGGAGCACCCGTCGTCTCGGTCATCCGGTCCTGGATGCGTTCGGCCGCGGCGTCGTCGTTCAGCCGATTGGCCGTCCGCAACGCCCGCAGCCACAGGCGCCCAGCTTCGTCATCGGCGCCAAGCGCAGCCGCTCGCGCGGCACCGCGTTCCAGGTATTCGAGAGCCTTGCGCAGGTCATGAGCACGAGCGTAGTGGTGCGCCAGTTCCTCGAGGTGGGCGTCGAGTGCCGCCGGGTATCGGGCCTCGAAGACCCGTGCGATGGACAAGTGCAGCTCCGCCCGGCGGGCATCGGTCAGCGTGCCCAGCACGGCCTCGTGCAGCAGCCCATGGCGGAATTCGTACGCCGGCTCGGGATACCGTCCGCGCTCCACGATGATCCCGGCGCGAAGGAGAGCCTCGAGAGCTGGCTCGATTTCGCCGTCGACGAGACCGCTCAGGACCGTACCGTTGAACTGGCGACCGATCACCGCCGCCGCCTCGCTGACGGCCCGCACGTCCGCTGGGAGATGGTCGATCCGCGCCACGAGCAGGCCCTCGATGGCGGGCGGCAGGACATTGCGCGGCACGGTCAGGGTCCAGGCCTCGTGATGGGCCAGTGCCCCGGTCTCCTGGAGGCGAGCCAGCAGCTCCTCCAGGAACAACGGATTTCCTTCGCTGACCTCGGCCAGGGTCCGGCGCGTGGCGGGATCGAGCCCCTCCCCCGGCACCAGTTGAGTGGCCAGCTCCTCCGCGGCGGCCAGGCTGAGCGGCCCCAGGTCGACGCTGGTCAGGCGATGACTGAACTCGCTCAGGGCTCGCGTGCGCAGGCCCCACCCAGTCGTCCCGGTTTCCGGACGCAGCGTCAGGACCAACCCGATTGGCTCCCGATCGGTCATGGCCATCACCTCCACCGCGAGCTCGGCGGACGACTGGTCCGCCCAGTTGACGTCCTCGAGGGCAACGGCCACCGGACCGCCGGCCGCCAACGAATGCAGCCATCCGACATACGCCACCCGGAGGCGGGCGGCGAGATCCGACGAGGGCAGCTCGGCCAGCGCGCTCTCGGTATCGGCGTCAACCCGGATGCCCAGCAGACGGGCCAGCTCGGGAAGCAGATAGGCCCCATCCGCACCCAGTCGTGCCCGGAGCCGGGTCCGAACCGCGAGATCTGCCTCCTCATCCACGATCCCCAGCCACCCCCGGAGCATCCCGAGGAACGGCCCGAACGGGGAGCGGGCGCCGTACGACGCGCAATGCCCCTCGAGCCAAGTCAGGCGCGGCCGTTCGAGGCTGCGCATCTCGGCCAGGAGGCGCGTCTTGCCGATGCCTGCCTCGCCGACCATGACCACCACCTGGCCCTGGCCGGCGGTTAGTTGGTCGAGGGCCCTCGTCAAGCGACCCACCTCCTCGTCCCGTCCGATGAGCGAGCCGCCGATGGTCGTTCTGGGTCCCGCGGGGGAGAGTCGGGGGCCGATCAACCTCCACGCCGTGACTGGCTCATCTCGGCCCTTGACGTGGAGCGGCCCCAGCGGCTGGGTGATGAAGCGGCCGACCAGTCTGCGTGCCGTTGCTTCGCCGATGGCGATGGTCCCTGGCTGGGTGGCGGCCTCAAGGCGGGCCGCGATGTTCGTCGCGTCGACCAGGGCGACGGTCTGGGGATCTGCGGCCCCCACCAAGCCCACGCCCGCCTGCCCGCTGTTCACCCCGACCCGAACCCCCAGGCCGACGATCCCCCACGCGGCCTCCACCTCTCGGCCGTAGGCGGCCATCAGGTCGATGATGCGGAGGGCCGCCCGTGCGGCACGCTCGGGGTCGTCCTCGTGGGCCGTTGGCACGCCGAAGTAGGCGCAGATGCCGTCGCCCTGGTACGCCTGGATCGTGCCCCCGAAGTCTTCGACTGCCCCGCTCATGCGGCTGACGCACTCTCCGATGAGGGCCTTGACCTCGTCCGGAGGCAGCCGCTCCCCGAGACCTGTCGACCCGGTGATGTCAGCGAACAGGGCGGTGATGGGCCGCAGCTGGTCGGGGGCCACCTACCGGCCCCCGGCCAGGATGGATCGATACTGCTCCGGCTCCACGTTGCCGCCGCTCAGGACGATGACCCGCGGTGCGTGAACCGGTCCCGCGGAGCCGGTCAGATGCGCCGCCATGCTGGCCGCGCCCGACGGCTCGATCACCAGCCGCGCCCGGAGCGCCAGCTGACGCATGGCCTCCCGCATGTCGTCGTCCGAGACGGTCACGATGTCGTCCACCAGGGCTTGGATATGGGCCCAGGGCAGGTTGCCGAGCCGGTTCACGCGCAGGCCGTCGGCAATCGTCTGGTGCGTTCGTTCGGTCGGCCAGGCGCGGACCTCGCCCGCGGCCAGGGACTCGCGCGCATCCGCAGCTTCCTCGGGCTCGACACCGATGATCTTTGCGGCCGGGGCCAGGCCCTTCACTGCCGTCGCGATGCCGCTGATCAGGCCGCCACCGCTCACCGGGACCAGGACATCTCCGACGTCGGGCAGGTCCTCCACGATCTCCAGGCCGCATGTCCCCTGGCCGGCGATGATCTCGGGGTCGTCGTACGGCGGCACCAGGGTCAGGCCACGCTCCGCCGCCAGGTTCTCGGCCAGCGCCCGCCGAGCGTCGTTGCCGGGAGCGGCCAGGGTCAGCTCCGCCCCATCGGCCCGCACCCGATCGACCTTGAGCGCCGGGGCATCCTCGGGCATCACGATCACGGCGTGGATCCCCAGCAGCCGAGCAGCCCGTGCCACCGCCTGCGCGTGGTTGCCCGAGGAGTAGGTGATCACCCCCGCAGCGCGCTCGGCATCGGTCAGGGTGGACAGGCGGAAATAGGCGCCGCGCATCTTGAACGCGCCCACTGGCTGCAGGCTCTCCGGCTTGAGCCAGACGCCGTCCTCCCACGGCAGGAGCGGGGTGCGGATCGCCACGCCCCGGATTCGTTCAGCGGCATACCGGATGCGGTCCAGAGAGACGAGTTCCGAATGGGTGATGGTCATCGATCCTGGGACCCCTCGCGCGTATGCTGCACGCCATTCTCACCCACCGCCGGGACGGAGGACACAGGAACCGATGCCGCCCGCGAGATCTATCCAGACGCCGTGAGGCGCGCGTGCGCGGTCGCCGTCCTGGGGTTGGCTGCGTGCTCCATGGCACCCACGCCGACCTCGTCGCCGGAAACTTCTGCGCCTTCTGTTGGCGGCGCGGTGTTGACCCTCCCTGCTGGATGTCGTGAGATCGACCTGCGCACCCCACAAGGGCAGCGCGTTGATCTGACCGGCGAGTGGACTGGCGGGCGCTGGTTCTCGGGTCGGAGTGCCGGCGAACGGACCTTCATTCTCCAGCTGGGCGACTGCGTCTGGATTTCGATCTCTGACTCGCGATTCCACGCCAACCCGGAGCGGGGTTCCAGCCTTCTCGGCGTTCTGCACGGCCACGTCTCGTCGGACTTTGCCATCACCGGCGACCTCGTCACGATCCTGCGCGATGCGCCAGTCGGTGGTTTCAGCGACCAACAGACCTTCGCCTCGGTGCGGCTTCTGATCGAGTTCGACACGGAAGGACAGACGCTGCTTCGCGAGGACCGTCAAGCCCAAGTCCAGGGACCTCGATGTACACACCCGCCCAGCGCCTGCCCCGATCCGGTGAACTTGGCCCGGGTCGAGGGCTAGAGCCGGCTCATGTTCGCTGCGCTGCTGGCGGTAGGCCCAGACCGATACTGCGGCCGGATTGCCCGTTCGGGTCGACAGATTGTCGCCCACCTAGAGGTTGCCGCGCTTCTCCTGCTCTATCTCGATCGCCTCGAAGAGGGCCTTGA
>JBOGTA010000135.1:0-9920 GCA_050695855.1 Candidatus Limnocylindria bacterium | reverse complement strand
CCCCACGCCCTGGTGCTTATCTTCGGCGACACGGTGCGGGCGGCTGAGGCCTTTGACCGCCACATCGACCCGGAGGTCCCGCGGATCGTCCTGGTCGACACGTTCAAGGACGAAGCCGAGGAGGCGCTCCGGGTGGCCGAGGCGCTGGGGGAGCGGCTGTGGGGCGTCCGGCTCGATACGCCCTCCGAGCGGGGCCGAGTCACTCCGGACCTCGTCAAGGAGGTCCGCGCCCGCCTCGACCTGGCGGGCCATGCGCACGTCAAGATCGTGGTCTCCGGCGGGCTGGACAGCGAGCGCATCGGTCAGTTCAAGGCTGCCGAGGCGCCGGTCGACTCGTTCGCCGTGGGCTCAGCCATCTCGGATGCCAGCCCCATCGACTTCACCGGGGACCTGAAGGAGATCGACGGCCGGCCGATCGCCAAGCGCGGCCGGATCCCGGGCCGAACGGCCAACCCTCGCCTGCAGCGCCTCGACCTGGCCCCCTGACCGGCTACTCGCCGGGCGGGCCGGGCATCCGCAGGCGCCGCGCCAGCCAGTAGATGCCGACCATCGACTTCGCGTCGCTGATGGCGCCTTCGGCCACGCCGGTGAGTGCCTGGTCGAGGGTCAGCCAGGTGACCTCCAACGCTTCGTCAGGCGGGCCGGCGGCGGTGACGGGGTGGAGGTCGGTGGCCAGCCAGAGGGTCAGGAACTCGGTGCAGAATCCCGGCGCCGTCCAGAAACCAGGCCCCGGCTCCCAGGCTGTCGCCGCCAGGCCACACTCCTCGGCGAGCTCGCGTTCGGCCGTGCGGCGAGGCTCCTCACCCGGGTCTCGCGTGCCGGCCGGGAGCTCGAGGGTCTCGCGCGCCGCAGCCTGACGCCACTGGCGGACCGCGGCCAGCCGCGCCCCATCCCACGCCAGGATGGCCACCGCCCCGGGGTGCTCGACGATCTCCCGCTGAGCCGGCCGCCCATCGGCCATCATCACGTCATCGACTCGCACCTTCAGCAGACGGCCCTCAAAGACACGGTCCGACCGCAGCGTCCGCTCGTCCATGGGCCGATCTTGCCACGGCGGCCCGACCAAAAGGCCGCTTCCAGGCCATTGGCCGTGCCCTGCTAGCATCGAGTCCGGTTGATAGTCGTTGAGGGACTCGAACGCCGATTCGGGATGGTCACCGCCGTGCGGGACCTGTCGTTCGAGGTGCCTGCCGGTCAGATCTACGGGCTGCTGGGCCCGAACGGGGCCGGCAAGACCACCACGGTTCGGATCCTGGCCGGGCTGATGGCGCCCAGCGCCGGCACGGCCCGCATCGGCGACCTGGAGCTGGGCCCGGACAGCTCCCAGATTCGATCCCTGACCGGCATCCTGACCGAGAATCCCGGCCTCCACGATCGGCTGACGGCGCGTCAGAATCTGACGTATTACGGTCGCCTGTACGGGCTGACCGATGACGCCCTGCATTTGGCGGTGGATCGCCACCTGGACCTGGTGGGGCTGACCGATGCCGCCGACCGGCGGGTTGGCGGCTACTCCAAGGGAATGCGCCAGCGCGTGGCGATCGCCCGGGCCCTGCTCCACGAACCGCCGGTCATCTACCTCGACGAGCCGACCAGCGCCCTCGACCCCGAGGCGGCCAAGTCGATCCGCGAGGTCGTCGCCGGCCTGCGTGACAGAGGCCGGTCGATCGTGCTGTGCACGCACAACCTCGACGAGGCTGAGCGGCTGTGCGACCGGATCGGGATCATCAACGAGCGCCTCCTGGCCGAGGGGACGCCGGCCGAGCTACGGCGCCGGGGCCGGACCGCGACCACCCGGGTTGCGCTGGATGGGGGCCGGGTCGATGCCGCGGCACTGGCCGGCACGGTGGGGTCGTTGCCATTCGTCCGCGATGCCCGCGCCGAGGACGGCAGCCTATGGGTGGAGCTGGATCAGCCGCGGCGCGACACGCCCGAGCTGGTGCGCGAGCTGGTCCAGCGGGGCGCGCGGGTCATGGCGGTGACCGAGGAGATCGCCAGCATGGAGGATGTCTACCTAGAGCTGGTGGGGGAGCGCGCCGAGCGCGATTGGGAACCTACCCATGCGACTTAGCCTGGTCGCCACCGTCTTCGGCAAGGAATGGCGGGAAATCGGCTCCAACAAGCTCCTGCTGGCCGCCGTTGCCGCCCCCGCCGTCATCTTTGCGGGCATCCCCATCGCAATCGTCGCCTTCATCGAGATCAACGACCTGGACGTGAACCAGCTGGGGCAGATCGAGGTCATGCTGTCCGCGTTCCCGGACCTGCCGCCCAAGCTCGCGGCCCAGGGATTCATCGTGACCAATTTCATGGCCTACTTCCTGCTCATCCCGGCCATGGTGCCCATCGCCATCGCCTCGCAGTCGGTCATCGGGGAGCGACAGGCGCGATCGCTGGAGCCGCAGCTCGCCACCCCCATCGAGGTCTCCGAGCTGCTGGCCGGCAAGACCATCGCGGCCGCCCTGCCGGCCATCCTCGCCACCTGGGGGGTGTGGGTGGCCTACGGCGTCATCAACGCCGCCATCGCCGATCCGCGCCTGCTTCGGATGGTCTTCAGCCCGCAGTGGATGGTGGCCATGGCGACCCTCGTCCCGCTCATCTGCGTGCTCTCCGTCCTGCTCGGCGTCATCGTCAGCTCGCGGGTCGGCGACCCGCGGACGGCTCAGCAATTCGGGGCCTTCGTGGTCCTGCCCATCATCGCCATCGCGGTGGCCCAGTTCCTCGGCGGGCAGGCAACCTTCACCATGAGCCAGGTGCTGGTCGGCGACCTGGTGGTCATCGGCCTGCTCGGAGCCCTGCTGGCGATAGGTTCGTGGGCCTTCGACCGGGAGGAGATCCTGACCCGGCTGGGCTAAGGCTTTCGCCAGGTCATGCCCAAAGCCCGAAATCCCGCATCCGACCGCCCAGTTCTAGTCGTCGCGGATGGCCCAGGACCATGACTGCTTGTAGATCCGGACGATGAGGTTTGTCTCGGAATCCAGTACGCCATCCATCGAACCCAGCTCGTTCATGAGGAACTCAGCCAGGTCCTGGTTGGTGCGGACCACGACCTCGACGATGAGATCGACGCGTCCGGTGCTGGCGCCCACGTAGCGGACTTGCGGGAGCTCGCTCAGGCGCCGGGCGACCCTATCGAGCTTCTTGCGCTGGACTTTCAGGCCGATGATTACCGGAGTCTCGTAGCCAACGTCGAAGGGGTCCACGGTGGCGACGACCTGGATGATCCTGTCGCCCAGCAGGCGCCGAAGCTTGCGCCGCGCCGTCAGCTCGGTCACCCCCAGCGAGCGGGCGAGCGAGGTGATGGTCAGCCGGCCGTCCTCCTGGAGCAGTTCGACCATGCGGCGCTCCGTGGCGTCGAGATGGTGGCGTGCCGGCGTACGTTGTTGGGTCACGAGAAATTGCTTCTTTCCGGTTGACTGATTCCCATAGAATCTGTCCGCCGATTATCCGATACCGTCAATATCGGCCGCGGAGAGAGGATCGAGGAGATGACCACTGCTGCGCAGGGGCAGCCCGCCCCGGGCGTCATCGAGTACCACCACATCGACTACATCCCCAAGGCCGAACGGCACGGCAAAGTCCGCGACCAGTTCACTCTGTGGTTCCTGGCCAACGCCGAGCTGGCGACCCTCGCGGTGGGCTTCATCGGCATCAGCCTAGGCCTCAGCCTGTTCTGGTGCCTGGTGGCCATCGTCCTGGGCGAAATCCTGGGCACGTTCTTCATGGCCTTCCACGCCGTCCAGGGGCCCCGGATGGGTATCCCCCAAATGCTCCAGTCGCGGCCCCAGTTCGGGTACCTGGGGGCGCTCATACCACAAGCCATCGCCGTTTTCCTGTTCGTGGGATTCAACGTCTTCAACACGATCATCGGCGGCACGGCACTGGCCACTGTGACGGGGCTGCCGCTCGAGGTATCGGTGGCGATCATGGCGGTGGTCGCTTTCGCCCTGACCATGGCCGGCTACGACTGGATTCATTTCGCCCAGAAATGGGGGACCTACATCTTCCTGGTGGTCTTCGGCGTCTTCACCGCCACCGTTCTGCTTCAAGGGCAGCTGCCGGCCGAACACTCGACCATGGGCGAGTTCCAGCTCACCCCATTCCTGGTCGTCCTCGGCGCGGTGGCCAGCTACCAGGTTTCCCAGGCCCCGTACGTGTCGGACTTCTCGCGGTATCTCGAGCCGGGGTCGACGTCCCGGGCCACGTTCTTGTGGACCTACTTCGGATCGGCTCTCGGATCGTTCTGGATGATCGGCTTGGGCGCGCTCCTGCTTGCCCTCTTTCCCGACGCCCAAACGGTGGATTCGATCGTCTCCGGCGGCGACCTGCTGTTCTCCGGGTTTGGCACCTTCGCCTTGGCCATTGCTCTGATCGGGATGATCACGGTCATCGCCTTGAACATGTACTCCGGCTCCCTGTCAGGGCTGGCGGCGGTTGACGTCGTCGCCAGGGTCAAGGCCGGTCGCGGCGTCCGTTTCGTCGCGGTAGCGATCATCGCGGTCCTTGGCACGGCGGGTAGCCTGTTGCTGCCTGAGGACTTCCTCGCCAGCTACGGAAACTTCTTGTTCCTGATCCTGTACTTCCTCACCCCGTGGACGGCGGTCAACTTGGTCGACTACTACTTGGTTCGGCGCGGGAACTACGCGATCCTTGAGATCTTCAAGCCGCACGGCATCTATGGCTCGTGGAACTGGCGAGGCCTCGTCGCCTACTTCCTCGGGTTCGCTGCCATGATCCCGTTCTTCAGCATTGCCCTGTACACAGGGCCGGTCGCCGAGGCCCTCGGCGGCGCCGACCTTTCGGTGTTCGTCGGGCTCCCGGTCGCGGGCATCGCGTACTGGATCCTGACCCGCAACCTCAACATGAGCGAGGAGCAGCGCCTGGCTGCCGCGGAGGCTGCCGAACTGGAGGCCGCGGGGGAGGCAGCGCTGCGCGAGGGCGAGGTGTCCTAGAGGGGGGAGACGGCCGTGGCGCTCACGACATTCTCAATCGTCGGCCGTTGCGAGCGGACCGGCCAGTTGGGTGTGGCTGTCTCCACCGCCGATGTTGGTGCCGGGCGGCTCGTGACCTGGGGCCGGGCCGGCGTCGGCGCGGTGGCCACCCAGTCGTGGCCGAGCCTTTACCTGGCGATTGACGCGCTGCGGGCGATGGAGGGCGGTGCTTCGGCTTCGGAGGCGCTGGAGGACGTTCTACGCGACGATCCCGGACGCGGCGTGCGTCAGCTGGGGGTGGTCGACGCTCGAGGCGGGAGTGCGACCTTTTCGGGGGACGAGTGCACGGAGTGGTACGGCGGAGTCAGCGGGGCGAATTTCGCGGCCCAGGGCAACATGTTGATCCGGGGTGAGACGGTCTCGGCCCTGGCAGAGTCGTTTCAGTCCACATCCGGATCGGACCTGGATCTCGCCGAGCGGCTGCTGCGGGCCTTGGAGGCGGGCCAGGCCGGCGGCGGCGACAAGCGGGGGCGCCAATGCTCGGCGTTGCTGGTTGTCGACCGCGAGGAGTACCCGCTCTGGGACCTGCGGGTGGATGAGCATCCCCAGCCCGTGGCCGAGCTGCGCCGGGTCGCCGGGGTGGCGCGCCTGGACCTCCTTCCCTTCGTCGAGGGGTTGCCGACGCGCGCCAACCCGCTGGGCAGCCTGAGCGAGGAGTTCATCGCCATGAACCTGCTCCCGCCCCCGCAGCGACCGGGAGGCGGGGGATCGGGGCCGCCCGATGGCTAAGCCGTCCGGTGCGATGTATACGGCCCCGCGCCCGCTGAGGGACATCCCGCACCTCCTGGTGCCGGAGAAGCGGAAGATCTCCCATTGGAACGACCGGTACGAGGTCCGCGTTAACAACTGGATCGAGGTCTGGGACTGGGCGTCTCCGCTGGACGTCGGGATCATCACCGTTCCGTTCAGCAAGACATCGATCCTGCCCAATGGGGCCTACGCCGCGCCGAACGCGCTGCGGGACGCGTGGGCCATCTTCACCACCTTCACGCCCGACTACGACGTCGACCTGTCCTCCCTACGCGTCCGGGAGCTGGGCGACGTGTCGACGCCGATCATCGACCTGTACCAGGGCCTGGCCAACATCGAGGAGTGCCTCCGCGCTTGCATGACCCAGCCGGAGGGGTTCTTCCCGGTGATCATCGGCGGCGATCACGCCATCACTGCGCCCGCCGTCCGCGCTTACTGCGGTGCGCACCCCGACCAGCAGGTAGGGCTGATCCATTTCGATGCCCACAACGACGTGCGGGTCATGGACCACGGGCCGACCAACGGCACGCCGATCCGCGGCATCCTGGAGTCTGGGATCAAGGTCCGCGGGGAGAACCTGGTCCAGTTCGGGATCCACGGCTTCATGAACGCGAGTTACTACAAGCGCTGGGTCGAGGGTCAAGGCGGGACGATCTACACTGCCCGCGCCATCCGCAAGGCCGGGATTGACGCCACGGTGGCGCAGGCGCTGGAGATCGCCGGCAACGGGACCGATGCGATCTACGTCACCGTCGACATCGATGTCCTGGAGCTCGGGTACGCGCCCGGCACGGCAGCCGCGACCGCCGACGGCCTTCACCCCATCGACCTGCTCGAGGCGCTCTTCATGTTGGGCCAGGACTCGCGCGTGGCGGCAATTGACTTCGTGGAGCTGGACCCCCACCGTGACGTGGCCGAGATCACGACCCGCACGTTCGGCTCCTCGGTCCTGACCTTCCTGGCCGGGCTGTTCCTGCGGCTCCACGACGGGTGGCGTGGCTATGACCCAACCCCGATCGTCGACTGAGGCGCGGCTCACCAGGGAAGGGACGATCCCGGTTCCCGGGGGATCGGTCCGTTATTGGGTATACGGGGATGGGGGGACCCCGCTGCTGTGCCTGCATGGCGGGCCGGGGATGGCCCATGACTACCTCGACACCCTGGCCGACCTGTCGGATCGGCGCGCGGTCGTCTTCTACGACCAGTTGGGCTGCGGCGCGTCGGAGCGGCCGGACGATCCGTCGCTGTGGACCATGGATCGGTCCTTGGCCGAGGTGGCGGCGGTCTGCGCCGTGCTGGACCTTGGCCGGATCCACCTGTTCGGGAACTCGTGGGGCGGATGGCTGGCCATGCAGTACACCCTCGATCGCCGCCCGACGCTCGCCAGCCTGACGATCAGCAGCTCTCCGCCGTCCGTGCCTCGGGTGGTGGCCGAGATGGCCCAGCTCCGGCACCAGCTGCCCGCGGACGTCGAGCGCGTCATCGCCGACCACGAGGCGCGCGAGGTCTTCGACTGCCCGGAGTACACGGCCGCGATCATGGTTTTCTATAAGAGGCACCTGTGCCGGCTCGATCCGTGGCCGCCATCGGTCGAGCGGTCGATGGGCTCGGCGTTCGGCGCCGGCCCCTACCTGGCGATGTGGGGCCCGAGCGAGTTCGGCCCGGTGACCGGCAACCTCGACGGTTGGGACATCACCGATCGCTTGTCGGAGCTCGACATGCCGGTGCTCTTGACCGTTGGCCGCCATGACGAGATGTGGCCCTCCCACATGGAGGACATGCGAGGCCGCATACCGAACGCCGAGCTGGTCGTCTTCGAGGAAAGCTCGCACATGGCCTTCGTCGAGGAGCGGGCGAGCTACATGGCGACCATGAACCGGTTCCTGGAGGCGGCCGAGGGTTCCTAGTCGAAGATGCCCTGAGGACAGTAAGCGGTCACGACGTAATTCGGGACGTCGACGATCTCGCTGATGCGGAGGTCAACCGCCACGCTGCACAGGAGATAGGCCTGGACCGGTTCGACACCGTGCTCGCGGCCCAGCCATTCGATCATGCGTCGGGTGGCGTCTCGCGCCGCGGTCATCAGGTCAGGGCCGATGCCATCGGTCGCGTAGCGCCGGCCGTGGCGCAGCTCGGCCCAGGGGTCGGGCGCGGCCACGAACTCCGGGCCGCTCAGGTGGAGATCCTTGCGCACCGTCACCCGGACGACGGCGCGCATCGGCGTTTCGATGGCCGTGCCGCACACCTCCCCATCCCCCTGGGTGGCGTGCCCGTCCCCCATGGACAGGCGTGCACCGCTCACGAAGACCGGGAGGAACAGGGTGCTCCCCGCCACGAGATGCCGGGTGTCCATGTTGCCGCCATGGAGGTCGGGCGGGATGGTGGAGCGCGGCCCGGTCTCCGGCGCGACCCCGACCTCGCCGCAGAACGGGGCCAGGGGCAGGTGGATGCCGGGCCAGTACTCGACCCGGCTGGCACCGGGCGGCAGACGAGTGACCTTGTAGGCGGCCTCGGGGAACTCGTCGGCCAGGAGCCCGAAGCCGGGGATCGAGGCGGTCCATCCCCAGTCCGCGGGGCTGAACTCGAGAAGGTCGATCTGGAGCGTGTCGCCTGGCTCGGCGCCGCCCACTTCTACCGGGCCGTTGACCTGGTCGACCCGCGCGAAATCCAGGGTCGAAATGTCGTCAGTCGTCGACGCCGCGGTGAGCTGGCCGAACGAGGCGTCCAGGCAGTCGAACTCGACCACGGCCCCGGAGCCGACGCTGGCCACCGGCGGGATGGCCGGATCCCAGGCCAGATGGTTCTGCTCGCGGGCGATGTGAACGGTGGGCGTCGGGACCGACATGCGTAGGACCTCCGCTCGTGCGGACCGATGGTACGACGCGCTGGTCCAGCGTCAGCGCTGGGGCTACACTCGTCAGCCGCGGTGGCCTTAGCTCAACTGGCAGAGCATCGGATTGTGGCTCCGAAGGTTACGGGTTCAAGCCCCGTAGGCCACCCCACTTCAAGGTTGCTGGATGGGTGGCCATCCGCCCACCTGAGTCAGGGGCTCCGGCGACCTGATGGTCCCGGCTCGGGCCGGGACGACCGCACTACTGACCTGGACAGCCTGCCGCCGTAGCCTCCTGCCCTAGTCCGCCGCGAATGGCGGACCGATCCAGGGGGTGTCTATCGCATGCGCTCAGCGCCTGGTGCGCCTCGGCGTCAACCCAACGTTCTGGTTCGCGCCACCGGGCTGGCGGGCACGGCCCTGCTGGCCGCCGCGGTTGTGGCCTGGTCGGGCCCGGCAACGGCGAGTGGCTGGAACCAGGCGACGGCGGAAGCGACCCTCTGGCAGCTCCTGAACGGGGCGCGAGCCAACAACGGGCTCAACGTGCTGGTCCAGCACGGGACACTGGTCTCCATCGCGCGCTGGCGCAGCCAGGACATGATTCAGCGAAACTATTTCAGCCACACCATCCTGGGCACCGGCTATCAGGTCTACCACTGGTACGACCTCAACGGGCTGGCCTACACCCTCGGCGGCGAGAACATCGCCTGGAACAACGGCTACTCAGATGCCGACTCTCCCATTGCCGCCCACAACGGATTCATGAACTCGCCCGGCCACCGCGCGAACGTCCTGGGGGTCAGCTGGACCCACGGCGGCGTCGGCGCGTGGGCGGCGGACAACGTCCAGTTCCTCGGATCGCTGCGCAGCCCGCGGGTGTACACCGAGCTCTTCATGGCTGCCGCGGGCTCGGCTCCTCCACCGCCGCCCAGTGGGGGAGGCGGTGGTGGCGGCGGGGGCGGTGGTGGGGGCGGTGGAGGCGTTGCCTACCAGCCGGCCCCGGCGCCAACGCTCCCTCCCCGCATCGTGCCGGCCCCCGTGCGCCCTACTTCGGCCGAACCCCTGGACGGAAGCGGCAGCCTGGTTCACGTGGGGGCGCCGAATGTCCCGAAGCGGGCCTTGGCCGGCCTCGACACGCGCGGCGCGCCGATCCTGCCGCCGGCCGTCGCCAGTCTGCGGGTCGAGGCTGCTGGTCCCGCCGACCAGGGCGTATTCGAAACGCTCTTGGGAGCCTTGATCGGGTTCGTCTTCGGCTGACCCGCTCCCCGGCTCGCCCCCGGCCGTATCCTGTCGCCCGATGACGGCCATCCTGGAGGCCCAAGACCTCGTCAAACGCTACCCGGTCGGGGATG
>JBOGTA010000134.1:0-3161 GCA_050695855.1 Candidatus Limnocylindria bacterium | reverse complement strand
ACCTCATACAACACCACGCTGCGGGCATTGGCCACCGAAAGCCTGCCCGAGGAGCTGCTCATCGCGGTCAGCAACACGCTGGTGGACGGCGAGGACTTTGCGTGGCTGTGGGACGTAGATTTCGAGGGCGCCGTCCCGCGCATCGAGCACGCCACGGTGTCCGGGCTGCGCGCCGACGAGATCGCCAACCGCCTGAAGTACGCGGGCATGGACCCCGGCCGGATGACCATCGTGCCCGAGCGCGTACCGGCCCTGGATGCCGCCCTGTCGCGGGTCCCCCCCGGCGGCACGCTCACCATCCTGGCCAGCTATACCCCGACCATCGAGCTCCGCGAGGAAATGCGTCGCCGCGGCTGGGTTGGGCGATACTGGGAGGCGTGATGGACTATCCGCCCCTGCGCATCGCCCACCTGTACCCGTCGCTCCTGAACGTGGCCGGTGATGGCGGCAACGTCATGGCCATCGTCCAGCGCTGCGCCTGGCGGGGCATTCCCACCGAGGTCGTCACCGTGGAGCAGGGCGACGCGCCCGACTTCACGACCTTCGACCTCATCCTGTTCCACGGCGGCCAAGACGTGGAGATGGAGGTCGTGGCCCGGGACCTGGGCCTCAAGGTCCCTTCGCTCAGAGAGGCGGCCGACCAGGGGGTCGTCATCTTCGCGGTATGCGCTGGGTTGCAGTTGCTCGGGCATCGGTATGTCCCATCGGTGGGTGAGCCGATGGAGGGGGCAGCAATCCTGGATCTGGAGACCCGCGGCGGACCGCAGCGCTTCATGCAGCACGCGGCCGTCGAGGTGACCCTCAACGGCGAAACGGGCACCGTTGTCGGATTCGAGAACCACTCCGGCCAGACGACGCTGGGTCCCGACGCGCAGCCGTTCGGGACCATGGTCGCCGGCGCGGGCAACAACGGCCGGGACGGGACGGAGGGCGCGGTCCGTAACCACGTGTACGCCACGTACCTCCACGGACCAGTGCTGCCCAAGAACCCGTGGCTCACCGACCAGCTGATCAGGATCGCGCTCGAACGGAAGATCGGCGAACCGGTTCAACTGGCCCCCCTGGACGACACCGAGGAGTCGCGCGCCCACGACGTGGCGCTGGCCAAGGCGGTTCGCAACAAGGGCCAGTTCACGGCCATTACCCCGGCCCAGCTGGTCCGCAACCGGTAGCCGACTGCCCCGGAGAAGATCGCCGATCGAGTAAGGTCGCCGTGGCCCGCCCAGGGCGAGCGGCCCGTCGCTTCGGCGTGCGGGCCGCTTGCACGTTTCGCGGCAGTCATCCCCCTGGCGGCGCACTGAGGCCCCGTATCGTTGGCTGGCGCGATGCAAGGGAAGGAGGGCCGGGTGCCGATCGAGATCGAGCAGGTCGTGGCGGCTATCGACGCCTGGCGTGGACGACGGATCGAGATCGAGCTGCTGACCGGCGGTCTGACCAACCTCAACTACGCGGTCACCGTCGACGGCGAGCGGATGTTCGTCCGCGTCCCCGGCGCCGACACGAGCATCCTCGCCGTCGACCGGACCAATGAGCTGCACAACACCCGGGCCGCGGCGGAGACGGCAATTGGCGCTCGCGTTATCCAGGCGCTGCCCGAGCACGGCGTCATCGTCCTCGAATGGATCGACGGCCGGACGATGTCGAACGAGGCGTTCGCCGAGGATGGGATGCCCGAGCGGGTGGCGGCCTCCCTCCGCCGCCTGCACGCCGGTCCGCGCTTCCTGCTCGACTTCGACATGTTCCGACTCACCGAGCGCTACCTCCGCGTCGTCGACGAGCGGGGGATCTCGATACCGGCCGGATACCGGGAGCGGGTCGATCGGCTGCCGGACCTCGAGGCCGCCCTGCGCGCCAGGCCCCTGCCGCCGGTGCCCTGCCATAACGACCTGCTGGCCGAGAATTACCTCGACGACGGCACCAACCTGCGGATCGTCGACTACGAGTACAGCGGCAACGGCGACCCGGCGTTCGAGCTCGGCAACACGTGCCAGGAACTGGGCTGGGACGCGGAGCGCGTCGAGCGCTTGAGCGCGGCCTACTTCGGCGCCGCGACCCCGGCCCTGCTGGCCAGGATGCGCCTGACCATGATCATGTCCGACGTGGGCTGGACCCTGTGGGCGGCGATCCAGGCACGCATCTCGACCATCGCCTTTGACTTCTGGGGCTGGGCGGAGGAGCGCTGGGCACGGGCCGCCGCCGGTCTGGACTCGGACGACCTGGTCCGCTGGCTGCGCGAAGTCCGGACGTGAGCCGGCCCGGGCGGCGTGGCCGCCCGGGCCGGCATCGCACGAGGCGTGTCCGTCAGACGATCACTCCGGTGGGATCTCCTTGAACGCGTAGGACACGTCGATGCCGCGACTGCGGCGCAGCTGCTTGGCGATCAGGTACCACGCCGCCGAAAACAGCAGCACCCCGCCGACGACGGTGTAGGCCAGCTGGCTGGTGAGGCCCAGCTGCTCGTTGGTCAGGAACAGGTAGAGGAAGGCCACGCCCGCCGCCGTCCCCAGGAGGCCGACGACTGTGACGATGGGGAGACCGCCGAGCGTGTACTTCGCCCCCGGCGAAGCCTCGTAAGCCGCCCTGGCCCGGAACGGCAGCAGCGCGCCGGCGAGGGCGGTGGCGACGAAGACGTAACCGCACGCGAACGTCACCCCCAGTGTCAGCGACGTCCAGGTCGTGTCGCCATAGGAGAACGTGTTGTACAACCAGATGACCGGGATGCTTGCGACGAAGTAGACGACGTGCGCGTTGACCGGGGTGCGGAAGCGCTCGCTCACGCGGCTGATCCACTCGGGGAGCAGCCGGTCGAATGACATCGCGACCATCACCCGCGTCATCCCGATGTAGCAGTTGTGCACGATCTGGTGACCGTTGAGGATGAACCCAGCCGCGATGAGCAGCGTGATGATCGGGTTGAAGGCGATGGCCGTCGCCAGAATGTTCGGCCACAGGTACGAGCCGGCGAGGGTCGCCTCGGAGACCAGACTCCAGTAGCCAGACCCCGCGACATAGAGGAACTCGGAACCGACGGCCCGCTCGAGGACGAAGGCCAGCACGGCCAGCAGGATGCCGGTCAGCACTAGCGCGCCGACGATGATGAAGGCCTGGCTCCGGAACAAGCCGGCGGACTTGATTTCCCCGTTTTGCTGGCTGGAGTAGGT
>JBOGTA010000133.1:0-13248 GCA_050695855.1 Candidatus Limnocylindria bacterium | reverse complement strand
GGCCTGGGCCCGGTGGTCGCGTTCGTCCGGCAACGATCGGAGGCCAAGATCGCGGTCCGGCCGGGCCCCGGTGCCGACTGGCTGGTGGGGGCCGAGGCTGGCGTTGGAGCGGTGATCCTGCCGGTTGGGGTTGTGGCGTGCGGGGAGGCGGTGGCGGCCCTCACCCAGTGACGGTGGGCGGGCCGGGGATGCGGCCAGCGCGGCGCGGCGGCCAGTAGCGGGCGATCGCCCGCCATCGCACCTCGTCCAGGGGAACCGCTCCGAACGCGCGGGAATCGGTGCTCCGCGGCCCGTCGCCAACCAGCTTCAGCGACTCTGGACCGACCGCGGACACGCGCTTGGCCAGCTCACGGCTGGGACGACGCGGGTCGGCGGCGAGCACCACTTCCCCGGCTCGCGGGGGCCGCTGGCGATAGGTCCACGACTCGACGAGCAGCCGATCCCCGGGCTGCAGGGTGGGGATCATGGAGCGGCCTCCGACGATGGCGGCGTCCAGCTCGCGCAGGACGTGCCGGCCGATCAGCGCCAGGGCCGAGGCGCCCGCCAGCCCGCCGAACAGCCCGGCCAGGAGCCCTGCCACCCGCCCGCGCGGTGTCGCGAGTGACACGCGCGGTTCAGGCGACCGCGGTGAGGCTGACCCGGGTCTTTTCCGGTCCCCCCGTGGCCTTCCACAGGTCGGCGATGCGATCGATCATCTTCAACAGCTTCCGCGCCTCTTCGACGTCCAACGAGGCCTTCACGGCGGACGCCTGCTTCGCAGCCTTCCAGCAGACCTCGTGGATGTCGGGGTACTCCGCAAGGTGCTCCGGCTTGAAGTAGTCGTGCCACAGCGTGTCGATGTGGCCGATCACGTCGGAGGCGCGCTCCTCCTTGATGTGGATGCAACGCGCCTTGAAGTGGGGATCGTCGCTGTCCGCGTACTTCTCGAGGATGCGCAGGCACGACTCGGCCTCGATGCGCGCCTGGTCGGGGTCATAGATCCCGCACGGCAGGTCGCAGTGGGCCGAGACGCGGCGCGTGGGGTGGAGGAATCGGCGAATGGTCAACATGGAGCCATTGTGGGGGCGCGCGGCCACTGAAAACGTTGCGAGCCAATCAGCGCGGGTTACAGATACGAATCAGAAACGGGGGCGGGTTGTCCCGCCCCCGTTTTGGCGACCTGTCTGCGCTACGGAACCACCACCGGGCACGCCGGAGCGCCGCCCGTGGTGCAGGTGATCCGGCCCTGGATCAAGGGCGAAATCAGCACCTGGTCGAGGATGTAGTTGGCCAGCACCTCTTCCATGATGTCGCGCGTCGTGGCGCGGCTGAAGAAGTTCGGGTAGAAATCACCGCCGCTGGCCATGAAGTCGTTCTCGGCGATGGTGTACGTCGAGGCCGCAGTCAGGTCGACCGCGGCGCCGGTGCATGACCCGTCCGCCGCCTGGTAGACGGCGCCGGTGACCCGGCTCAGAGCCGGGGCCGAGATGTTGTAGGTCACGCACAGGCCGGAGACTTGCGGGAAGCGGCCATTGGCCGCCGGCATCTGCGAGACGCCGTTCTCGAGCATCGTCTTCAGCTCGGCCCCGTTCACTTCGAGGGTGACGACGACGTTCCCGAACGGCAGGACCGCCAGGGTCTGGCCGCGGGTGATCGGGTACGGCGGCGGGATGTAGGCCGGGCAGAAGTCGCCTGGGTTGTCGGTGGTCGGGCAGGTCAGGTCAGCCCGCAGGCCGCCGGAGTTGGTGATCGCGAAGTCGACCCCGTAGGTGGCGCGCATCGCGTCGGCCACGACGTTGCCGACCAGCGACTCGCAGGTTCGGCCCGCGGTATTGCCGCAGGCGTCGGTGCGCGGAATGAAGCGGGTCGAGTCACCGAGGACCGTGCCCAAGATGGGCGCCAGCTGCGCATTCAGGGCATTGATCTCGGCCTGGATGGCCGGGTCGGGGGTGACGCCGATGTTCCACGGCTTGTGGAAGTCGGCGGTCTTGTACACGACCGCCCCGGTCGCCGTGTCAAGAACCAGCCGCAGGCGGGTAAACCGGATCCCGCGGCTGCGGTTCTCCACCACCAGGGTGCCGTTCGGACGGTGGGCCAGGACCTGGAAGTCGGTGTGGTCGCCGATCACGGCGTTCACCCCGGTCAGGGCGTCGGCCAGGTCGATGAGCGGGCCGGTCGGACTCGTCAGCGTCCCGGCGGTAGCCCCGTCATGGCCCATCACCACGACGACCTTGACGCCCCTGCTGCGGAGCCGGTTCACCTCCGCCTGGACAGCCGCGAGCCGCGACTCCACGGTGAACGGGTCGAATGAGCCGGGGAAGACCAGGGTGGGGGCGTCCTCATTGGTGAAGCCCACCAGCCCGATCTTCCCGCCCGCAAACGAGTCGAAGGTGACGGACGGCGACCACTCGGCCGGCGTGTCGCCATCCTCGTCGACCACGTTCGCCGACACATACGGGAAGTCGGCCAGCGGGATGAGCGTGTTCCTCAGGTACGCCTGCCCCTTGTCGAAGTTGTGGTTGCCCAGGCCATCGGCGTCGAACCCCATGAGGTTCATGAGCTCGATGGTCGGGGTGTCACCAAAGAACGAGGAGATGGGCGGGGTGGCGCCCACCGAGTCCCCGGCGGCGACCGTCAGCGACCCGCCGGGCGCCTCGGCGCGGAACGTCTCGAACCACGTCTCCAGGAACGCGGCGCCGCCGATCCCGAAGACCGGGTTTACGGCACCGCTACCGCCCACGTTGTCGGCCGCCTCGGACAGCGGGACAAGCTGGCCGTGGAAGTCGCTGATGTCAAGGATGGTGAACTCCTTGAAGCGACCGGGCGACTGGGTGAGCTGGTAGAGGATCTTGCCGCGAGCGTTCTGCGGCCCGGGGATGCCCATGAGGAAGGCTATGGTGGGCGCGACGTCGATGGCCCGGATGCCGGGCACCGGCGCCTGGGCAGCGATGCCCGGACCCGACGCCACGAAGGTCGCGTGCATGTTCACGTTGTGCGCCAGGTCGACCAGATCGGGCAGGTAGCCGTGCTGCCCAAAGAACTGGCTGAAGGCGATGAGGGTGCCGGGCGTCGCCGCGTCGGTCTGGTACGGCGGCCGGAACACGACCACGACATCGGCCGATCGACTCGGGTGGAGCGAGTCACTCCCGTCGACGTTCCCGAGCTGCTCCTTGAGGAACACCGCATCGACGACCTGCTGCACGCCGGGCAGGTTTGGGTCGTCGAGGTCATCGAAGTAGTCGACGATCTGGTTGCGCACGGTCTCGTAGTTCGCCGCCGCGACCTGCGGTAGGTTGAGGTTGCTGGCCCCGGCCGGGTCGCGACCGGCGAGGTCGATGTAGATCCCCGCCGTGCCGCCGGCGTGGCACTCCTTGGCCAGGGTGGCCGGGACAGCGCGGCAGTTGGACGACTGCTCGGGGCCGAGGCCCAGGTCCGCCAGCGCCTTGGAGACGTTGACGGCGTACCACTGCGGGGCAAAGCCGTGGTCTGAGGTCGCAAAGACGGTCTCGTTGCCCTCGACCAGCGACGTGCCAAGGGCCAGGGTGCCATCGGCCTCGTGGTAGGCCGACCGGATGTAGCCCTCCCGAATCGCCAGCCGTCCGTCGGGGATGTCGTCGTTCGTCAGGTCGTCGAAGTACGGGTTGGGGTTGCCGTCGAGATCGGTGGGGGTGACGAGCCCCATGAACTGGTGGCTGAACTCGTCGGTCACCGGGTTGCCCATCAGCAGCAGCTGCGGCTGGACGTGGAGCGGGGCGATCGTGCCGCCGCCGAGCGTCGGGACCGGCGTGCTGCCGAGGATGTACTGCAGGTAGGCCCAGTGGGCATCCGCCCATTGCAACCCCTGCTCGACGTAGGTGTCCTCGTCGACGATGAGTGCCTCCAGCGGGGCGAAGTCAGCAGCCGTGGAACTCGGGAAGGACGCGTTCAGCGTCTCCTCGAAGGCCGCAGATCCAGCCACGCCGAGCGCGTTGTAGGTGGCGTTCGCTCGCGCGATGGAGGTGAAGTAGACCCGGAACTGCGACAGGTCGGGCGCGATGTCGATGGCCTTCAGGAACCAGCCACCCGTCTTGCCCGCGAGTGCTCCGTCCAGGGTGACCTTGATATCCGCCCAGTCGCCGGCTCCGAGATCGGCCGCGGCGGCGTTCCCGTCCTTGCTCGCCGCCGAGTCGACCGCCAGCACGCGGTCGTAATTGGTTGTCGCGTCATCGGTCGAGTCGTAGATGTACAGGTCGTAGAACCGATTGTGGTTCAGCGACGCCGGGAAAGCTGTGTTCGTCAGCACCAGCTGCTCCTGCATCGCCGGGCTAAAGCTGGCCGGCACGTTCGTCCAGCCAGCGGCCGGGTCGAGGTCGACTCGCTGGTAGCTCACCCCGAAGGCATTGGCCAACGCTGGCTGCCCGGGCAGGTCGTAGTTCAGCAGGATGCCGCGGTTCGAAAAGAAGGTCCGGAAGTCGACCACGGGCCCCTGGAGGGCGGGGACAAGGTTGCGCGACCCGACCCACTCCATGGACACGACGGACTTCCCGGCCCGCTCGGCTGCCTGGCCAATATGGTCAGCCTGTAGGGCGCCAGTGGTGGCGAAGCTGGTCCGATTGTTGAAATTGCCCTCGCCGACGCGGTGATAGGTGTTGTTCATCGAGCCGTGCTCCCCCGGCCACGTTCCGGTGGCCAGGGTGTGCCAGCCCACGCCCGTGTTCGGCGGGAAGGCCTGGATGAGGCCGTTGTCCCCGGCGACCCCGCTGGCAAGCATCGCCGCGTACGTGGGCATGGCCCCCTCGCCGACGTACTTGTCGACCAGGTCAGGGCGCATCCCGTCCGACGAGAAGAAGATCACCCGATCGGTGCGTGGCACGGATGGGGGCTTGACCGCGCCCACCGGGGCGGGCGCCAGGCTCACCAGCAGCGACAGGACGGTCAGGAGAACGATCGAACGACGGGGCGACGGAAGCACGGAACCTACCTCCACGACCAGGCGACTTCAGGCGTGATTCAGGACCCTACTGGACTCTCCCAGTCCACTTCGGACGGCCCAACCATAGCGTCCAGCTGCGGCATGTCAAAGTGGGCCATTCCCAACCTCTTGCGGCGTTGAGCACGGCGCGGTGCACCCCCGCACCGGTTTCTGGTTCTCAGACCGTCAGAATCGAGCGGCCCAGTACTTCTGCACGCCCAGCACCACTGCCGCTCCGACCGCGGCCAGGGCCAGGCCCACCACGACGACCCCGGTCCAGTCGACGGGAAAGTGGCTCGAGCCGGCCATGAAGAACAGCATCGGGAACGAGAGCGCGAAGTTGGTCCGGGATGCGTAGAGCGCGGTTCGGGCCCACGCCGGGTCAGGCGCCTGGCCCGCCGCCATGGCAGCGAACACGCGGCGCTGGCTGGGCCAGATGAAGACCCACACGTTGAACAGCATGATCAGGCCCAGCAGGCCGCCCGAGAAGATCGTGATCTCGGTGTTGCTCCCGAACAGGTCGCCGTCCTGCCAGTACAGGCCATAGATCAGGAGCAGGCCGGCCGCTACGGTGACCACCGCTGACCAGCGGAACCAGGCCAGAGCTCGCGTCAGCAATGGCGGATTGACCTGGCCCTTGACCGATGCGTCCAGGACCTTCTGATACGGCACGTTGACCAGGTTGAACCAGTACAGCAGACCGATCCAGGTGATGCCGGCCACGAAGTGGACCCAGCGCAGCCCGATCAGGACCTCCGGCGTGAACATGGAAACCCTCCTACGCTTCTGAGCTCAGCTTCCCATGGCGATGCCGCCGTCGACGCCCAGCACCTGGCCAGTGACAAAGCGCGCCTCGTCGCTCGCGAAGTAGACCGCCGCAGCAGCCACATCCTCCACCCTGCCGATCTCGCCCATGGCCGTGATTTGCAAGATGGCCTGAGTGGCCGCTTCGGGCATTCCGACCAGGATGTCGGTGTCGATAAGCCCCGGCGCGATGGCGTTGCAGGTGATCCCCCGGCTCGCCAGCTCGCGGGCGGTCGTCTTGGTCAGACCGATGAGGCCCGCCTTGGCCGCCACGTAGTTCGCCTGGCCGGCGTTCCCGATCCGACCCGCCACACTGGACATGTTGATGATCCGGCCATGGCGGGCCTTCATCATCGGTCGAGCGACAGCGCGGGTCATCCAGAACGGACCCGACAGGTTGGTGTCGATGACCGCGTTCCACTCCTCCTCGTCCATCCGGATGAGCAGGTCGTCGCGGGTGATGCCCGCGTTGTTGACCAGGATGTCGACCTTGCCGAAGGCGTCGAGCGCCGCCTTGGCGATGGCCTCGCAGGCCTCGCGCCCGTCGGCCGTGCTGCCCTGGACCGCGATCCCGGTGCGACCCATGGCCGTGATCTCCCCCACCACCTCGTCGGCGGCGGCGGCGTTCGCGCGGTAATTGACCGCCACGTCGGCGCCCTGTCGGGAAAAGGCCACCGCGATGGCGCGCCCCAATCCTCGGCTGGCCCCGGTGACCAGCGCCACGCGGCCAGTGAGGTCGAACATCAAGCGCTGCCCGCTGCCACCGGCACGCGGCGCGGTTGTCCGGCGCGGGTCTGCTCCCCGGGGGCCAGCAAGGCCCGGGCCGGGTCCGCGGTCCACTGGACGACCGCCGCGCCGGCGGTGTAGCCGGCCCCAAAGGCGCCCATCAGCAGCCGGTCTCCCTCGCGGACCCGTCCGGCGGCGACGGCCTCGGTCAGAGCCATCGGTACCGAGGCGGCCGAGGTGTTCCCGTAGCGGTCGAGGTTGACGTAGACCTTGTCGCCAGAAATGCCGAGGAGGTCACGCACGCTCTCCAGGATGCGGAGGTTGGCCTGGTGGTAGAGGAACAGGTCGACGTCATCGATGCGCAGTCCGGCCGCGGCCACCGCCGCTCGGGTCGATTCGGCCAGCTGGCGGGTGGCGTATCGGTAGACCTCCTTGCCGGCCATGCGCAGGAATTGAAGCCTCCGATCCAGCATATCGGCGGAGAGCGGGTGGGCCGTGCCGCCGCCTGGAATGATGATCCCCTCGGCCCCGGTCCCATCGGTGAACAGCTGCCAGCCGAGCAGGCCGCCCGGGGCTTCGGAGGCGGTCAGGACGACGGCGCCCGCCCCATCGCCGAACAGGACACAGGTGTTCCGATCGGTCCAGTCCAGGTATCGGCTCAGGAGGTCGACTCCCACGACCAGCACGCTTCGGTACATGCCGCTGGCCACGAAGCCGGCGCCGGTCGCCAGCCCGAACACGAAGCCGGTGCACGCCGCGTTGAGGTCGAACCCGGCCGCCCGTTTGGCACCCAGGTCGCGGGCCACCAGCACGCCGGTGGCCGGCATCAGGTAGTCGGGACTGGCCGTCGCCACGATCACGAGATCCAGATCCGCCGGGTCCATGCCGGCCACCGCCAGGGCGTCGCGGCCGGCATAGGTGGCCAGGGTGGCGGTCGTTTCGTCGTCGCCGGCGATGCGGCGCTCCCGGATCCCGGTCCGGCTCACGATCCACTCGTCGGAGGTCTCAACTATTTGAGACAGGTCGTCGTTGGTGAGCACCTTCTCCGGTGCGTACATTCCCCACCCGGAGATCACGGCCTGGGTCGAGCTCATGCCAATCGGACCTCGAAGAGCGGCTGCTGGCGCTTCACCAGTGTCCCATTGTCGGCCAGGATGCGGCTCACCGTGCCGGCCACGTCGGACCTGATCTCATTGAACAGCTTCATGGCCTCGATCAGGCCCACCACCTGCCCGACCGACACCTCGCCATCCAGCACGAGGTAGGGGCGCGCTCCCGGCGAGGGGGCCGGGTACCAGACCCCGGTCAGGGGAGCGGTGATGAACCGATGACCGGGCGCGGCTTCCCCGAAAGGCGTGGTAGGGGCAGCCGCCGATGCAGTGGGGGCGGGGCCCGGTGTCGCGGCCGCGCCAGCCGCTGGCCGCGGGCGGGCCAGGCGGACTGTGATCCCACCAGCTTCGACCTCCAGCTCGTCGAGCCCACTGTCGAGGAAGGGGCCGGTCAGGGCATCGACCGCGGCGAGGATCGGATCGTCGGCCATCGGTCAATCGCCGTCCCAGCGGCGGAAGACGAGGGTGGCGTTATGGCCGCCGAACCCGAAGGCATTGCTCATCGCGGTGGCGATCGACACCTGGCGGGCGACGTTGGGCACGTAGTCCAGGTCGCACTCGGGGTCGGCGTTCTCGAGGTTGATGGTGGGCGGCAGGACACCTGTCTCCAGGGCCCGCACGCAGGCCACCGCCTCGATCCCGCCGCCGGCCCCCATCAGGTGCCCGGTCATGGACTTGGTGCTGCTGATCGGAACCCGATAGGCATCGTCGCCGAAGACGGTCTTGATGGCCGCCGTCTCGGCCGGGTCGTTGGGCGGCGTCGACGTGCCGTGAGCGTTGATGTAGCCCAGCTCGGCGGGCTCGAGGCCGGCGTCGCCCAGGGCAATCCGCATGCTGGCGGCCGCGCCGCGCCCACCGGGAGCCGGGAGCGTCACGTGCGACGCGTCGTCCGAGGCGCCGTAGCCGATGAACTCGGCCCGGATCCGCGCTCCGCGAGCCCGCGCATGCTCGAGCTCCTCGAGGACGAGCATTCCCGCCCCGTCGGCGATCACGAACCCGTCGCGGTCGGCGTCGAACGGGCGCGAAGCGTGGGTCGGATCGTCGTTGCGCTTGGTGGACAGGGCGCGCATCGCGCAAAAGGCGGCCACCACAATCTCGCAGATCGCGGCTTCCGAGCCACCGGCCAGCATGACGTCCGCATCGCCGCGCCGGATGATGCCCGCCGCTTCACCCAGCGCATGGTTGCTCGAGGCGCAGGCGCTGACCGTGGCGTAATTCGGGCCGCGGAGGTTGCCGGTGATGGCCACGTGGCCGGCGGCGGTGTCGGGGATCATGTTCAGCAGGGTGAACGGGCCCACCCGCTCGATGCCGTCGGTCATGGCCTCCTGGACATCGCGCACCAGCGAGCCGACGCCGCCGATCCCGGTGGCCACGATGGCCCCGGTGCGGTCCGCCTCGCCCTCGTCGACAATCGGGATCGGAATCCCGGCATCGGTCAGGGCCCCGGCCGTGGCGGCCCACGCGTAGTGGACGTATCGGTCGTGGCGCCGGGCGTCCTTGCGGTCCATGACGGTCAATGGATCGAAGTCTTTGATCTCGCCGCCCACCTGGGACGGAACCCGGCTGGGATCGAACGCGGCGATGCGATCGATACCGCTCCGACCGCTGACCAGGCCGTCCCAATAGGTGGCCACGTCGTTGCCCAGCGGTGTGACCGCGCCCAGGCCGGTGACGACCACCCGACGCTCGCCGCGCTCCTGCGAGCTGAGCTGCGGCGCGCGATCAGCCACTGCTCAGTCGCCCTCCGCCGATGTCCTGGTCGCGCGGCAGGATGAAGGACAGGGTGGCTTCCACCGCCAACTCGCCGTCGACGGTGGCTACGGCCCGGGCGCGACCCGACACCCGGCCGAGCTTCGCGACCGTGATCTCCAGCCGTAGCGTGTCCCCCGGGACCACGACGCGGCGGAAGCGGCACTCGTCGATGCCGGCGAACAGGACCAGCTTGCCGCGATTGGCGGGGAACGACAGCACCGCCACCGCGCCGGCCTGGGCCAGCGATTCGACCAGCAGCACGCCGGGCATGATCGGCCGACCGGGGAAGTGGCCGGTGAACTGCGGCTCGTTGGCGGTCACGTTGCGGAGCGCCACGACCCGCTGTCCGGGCTCGATCTCGACCACCCGGTCGATGAGCAGGAACGGGTAGCGATGGGGCAGGATGGTCATGATGTCGGCCGCCTCCCAGGGAAGGGGCGGGAGCTCCGGATCCGGGAGAAGGGGGTCCCGCGCGGCGGCGCGATCAGTCGACATCGGCTCCCTCAAGCTGGCTCGCCGACGAAGGCGGCGGGTCCGACGCGATCCAGCAGGTTAGTGCTGACTTCGGCGTCCACGAAGGCTGCATTGTCGATGATCCCACGGTGGAAGGGGAGGTTGGTCTTAACTCCTTCCACCCGGCACTCCGCCAGGGCGCCTCGGGCGCGGGCCAGCGCTTCGGCGCGGGTCTCGCCCCAGACCACCAGCTTGGCCAGCAGCGAGTCGTAATAGGGCGGGATCTCGTACCCCGCGAACAGGTGGGTGTCGACCCGCACCCCCGGACCGCCCGGCAGCTGAAGCTCAGTGACCACCCCGGTCTGTGGCGCGAAGTTGTCGTGCGGGTCCTCGGCGTTGATCCGAAACTCGATGGCGTGCCCGCGGAAGGCCACCTGCTCCTGGGTCAGCCGCAGCCGCTCTCCGGCCGCGATCCGGATCTGCTCGGTGACGAGGTCGACCCCGGTCAGCATCTCGGTCACCGGGTGCTCGACCTGGATCCGGCAGTTGATCTCGATGAAATAGAAGTTTCCTTCCCGATCGAGGAGGAACTCGAGGGTGCCCGCGTTCTCGTAGCCGGCCGCCGTAACGGACCGAATGGCGAGGTCGCGAAGCCGCTCGCGGGCCGGCTCGGCCATGGCCGGCGAGGGCCCCTCCTCGATGATCTTCTGGTGGCGGCGCTGAACCGAGCAGTCCCGCTCTCCGAGGTGGATCCCACTGCCGTGGGTGTCGATCAGGACCTGGACCTCGACGTGACGGTTCTCCTCGATCCAGCGCTCGAAGTACAGCGAGTCGTCGCCGAACGCCGCGCGCGCCTCGGAGCGTGCCAGGGGCAGCGAGGTTTCCATCTCACGGGGTGAGCGCACCAGGCGCATCCCGCGACCTCCGCCCCCGGCCGAGGGCTTGAGCAGGACCGGGTAGCCGGCCTCTTCGGCCTGGGCCAGCGCGTCGGTGAGGTCGGCCACGATCCCATGGCTGCCGGGCACGGTGGGCAGGCCGTTGGCGGCGAGCATGCGCCGAACCGCGTACTTCGACGCGAATCGCTCGATCACCGCCGCCCGCGGACCGATGAAGGTCAGGTCGTGCACGGCGCACGCCTCGGCGAACGACGCATCTTCCGACAGGAAGCCGTACCCCGGATGAATGGCGTCGCAGCCGGTTATCAGCGCGGCGCTGATCAGCGCCGGTTGGTTCAGGTAGGACCGCCGGGCTTCGGCCGGACCGATGCAGATGGCCTCATCTGAAAGCTTCACGGCCAGGGATTCGCGGTCGGGCTCGCTGAACGCGACGACCGCCGGGATCCCGAGTTCCCGGCAGGTCCGGAGGATGCGCACCGCGATCTCGCCGCGGTTGGCGATGAGAATCTTGGCAAACATCAGCCGGAGCCGGCTCGATCGACTTCCACCAGCAGCTGGCCGTACTCCACCGGCTCCCCGCTCTCGGCCACCAGGTGCCGGACGACGCCGTCGCCGGATGCCCGGACTTCGTGCCGAACGCCGAGCATCTCCACGAAGCCGATCTCGGCGCCGGCGCTGACCGCCAGCCCGGGGCCCAGTCCGTCGGCGTACACGAAGTGCCCGACGGCGGGGGAGGTGACCGGCTCCAGCCTCCGATCGGTCGAGGCGACCGGCGCTGAGGTGACCGCGACCACGGGTCGCGTCCCGCTGACGTCCGGGACGGCGCCCGCCGCGGGCGGCTCACCGGCCGCCACCCGGACCCGCAGATCGCCATGCCGGACCTCGATCTCACCCAGGCCCAGCCTGGTCAGGCGCTCGGTCAGCGGCGGTACGAGCTCCGCGGCGGCACGCGCGATGGCCTGCACCGAGTCGTCGTCGGTCATGCACCCTCCTCGTCGAGCTCATCATCTTCGATGGGCGGGATCGGCGTCCCAGCGGGGATCCCCAGCAACCGTCCCAGGCGTGCCCCGAGCGAGGGCGACGCGGCGCGCAGGGTGGAGATCTCGACTTCGAGGACGGTCCCGATGCCCCGTAGCCGCGCATAGCGACTCGCCAGCAGTTCCTCCGGCGCGTATCCATCCAGGCGCGCCAGAGAGGCGAGGATGGCCTGCTTGATCGCAGCTGCCGTGGCCGGCAGGTCGGTGTGCGCCCCATCGGCCGGCTCATCGATCACGTGGTCCACGATGCCCAGGGCGTGCTGATCGGCAGCGGTCATCCTCATCGCCGCCGCCGCCATCGGCGCCGCGTCCGCCGAACGCCACAGGATCGCGGCGCATCCTTCGGGGGAGATGACCGAGTAGACGGCGTTTTCGAGGGCGAGGACCTCGTCGCCGACCCCGATCGCCAGTGCGCCGCCGGACCCGCCTTCCCCGGTGATGACCACGATGATCGGTACCCGGAGGCCGGTCATGAGCCGGATCGAGCTGGCAATGGCCTCGGCCTGGCCCCGTTCCTCGGCAGCTGGGCCGGGGAACGCCCCGGCAGTGTCCAGGAACGTTACCAGCGGGAGCCCGATCCGGTCCGCCATCCGCATCAGGCGCTGCGCCTTGCGGAAGCCCTCGGGCATGGGCGAGCCGAAATTGCGATAGATGTTCGACTCGGTATCGGTCCCCTTCTGATGGCCGATGACCATCACCGCCCGACCGTCGAGGCGGGCCGGGCCGCCGACGATGGCAGGATCGTCGCGGAATGCCCGGTCGCCGTGGAGCTCGACGAACTCATCAAACACCTGAGCCACCAGCGACAGGGTGCGCGGTCGCTGCGGGTGCCGGGCGAGGTGGACCCGGCGCCAGGCTTCGTCGGCGGCCGCGGGGCTGATGGTCGGCGGCTCTGCCGTCAGGTCGGTCACTGTGACATCGGTCATTTGGTGGGCCCTGCCGTCGGCTCGGTCTCGATGCCCGCCGTCTCGCTGACCGCCCCGCCAACCCGCTTGGCCAGACCCTGCAGGACACCGATGGGCCGGATCCCGCGACGCGCATCCCCGGCATCGGCTCGACCCGCGACCGGCAGCACCCGGACCAGCCGGGCGACCGTCACCCGAAGCTGGCTGCGGGGCACGATGGCGTCCACGAACCCGTGGTCCAGCAGTCGCTCGGCGCTCTGGAACCCATCGGGCAGCTCCTCGCCCACCGTCCCGCTCGCCACCCGGGCGCCGGCGAAGCCAACCAGGGCGCCGGGCTCGGCCAGGATCACGTCGCCCAGCGAGGCGAAGCTGGCCAGCACTCCCCCGGTGGTTGGATCGGTCAGGATGCTGATGAACGGGATGCCGGCATCGTTCAGCCGCTGCAGGGCGGCGGTCGTCTTGGCCAGCTGGAGCAGCGAGATGGTCCCTTCCTGCATCCGGGCGCCACCGGACGCGCTCACCACCACAGCCGGGATCCGCTCGGCCAGGGCACCCTCGAAGCAGCGCGCGATCTTCTCCCCCACCACGCTGCCCATCGAGCCGCCCATGAACCGGAAGTCGAACAGGCCGATCGCC
>JBOGTA010000132.1:0-3349 GCA_050695855.1 Candidatus Limnocylindria bacterium | reverse complement strand
AAGCCCAGGACGCTCGAAGAGGCCGAGCTCGAGCAGCCGTTCTTCGAGCGCGCGGTGCGACCGCTGGTCGCGCGACTGTCGCGCGTCAGCCAGCGGGGCGGTGGGCTCGGCATGGTGGAGCGGGCGGAAGCCCGCCTCCATCGGGCCGGATATCCGGGCGGCCTGCGCGGCGCGGACTGGATGGGTGTCAAGGTCCTGGCGTCGATCCTGTTCGCCATCGCCTTCACGATCATCTTCCTGGCCTTGATGAGCTTCCCGGTGGGCATCTTCTTCGGGATCGGTGGCCTGGCGGTTGGATTCTTGGCTCCCGAGTTCTGGCTGGGGAGGAAGATCCGGAAGCGTCAGCTGGACATGCTCCTCCAGCTTCCTGACGCCCTCGACCTGCTGACCATTTCGGTGGAAGCCGGACTCGGCTTCGACGCCGCGCTGGCCAAGGTGGTCGAGAAGATGGAAGGGCCCCTGATCAACGAATTCCGGCAGGCCCTGGCCGAGATCCGGATGGGTCGCCTGCGCCGGGACGCCCTCCGCGACGTGGCCAGCCGCGCCGATGTGCAGCCGGTGACCAACTTCATCGGCGCCATCGTCCAGGCCGAGCAGCTCGGCGTGCCGATCGCCAAGGTCCTGCAGATCCAGTCCCAGCAGCTGCGCATCGAGCGCCGGCAGCGGGCGGAAGAAGCGGCGGCCAAAGCGCCGGTCAAGATGCTGTTCCCGATGGTGGGCTGCATCTTCCCGACCATCTTCATCGTGATCTTGGGACCGGCCATCGTCACTGTCATCCGGGGCGTCGGCATCTGACGTGGTGCCGGCGATGCGGCCGGCGATCCTGCTGGTCGATGACGACCCGACCCTGCGATCCGTCCTGGCCCGCCGCCTTGCTCGCGACGGGTTCGACGTCCAGCCGGTCGGCTCCGGGGTAGAGGCCCTCAGGGCGCTGGATCGGGCGTGGCCGGCGCTCCTGGTGATCGACCTCATGATGCCCGGCATGGACGGGTTCGAGCTCTGCCGCCGGATCAAGCAGATCGCCGACCTGCCGATCATTGTCCTGAGCGCGGTCGACGAGAGCGAAGCGAAGATCCGCGCGCTCGAGTACTACGCCGAGGACTACGTCACCAAGCCATTCGATCCCGATGAGCTCAGCGCCCGGATCCATCGCGTCCTGCGGCGCACCGAGTCGGGGCGCGGCGGGCTCACCCTCGACGGCGGGGCGCTGGAGATCGACCTCGTCCAGCGGCGGGCCCGGGTCGACGAGCGGACAGAGAGCCTCAGTCCCACCGAGGTCCGATTCCTGCAGGTCCTGATCGCGTCGCTCGATCGGACGGTGCCCACCGACACGCTGCTCAACCGGGTGTGGTCCGACAGCGAGCTCCCCGATCCGTCCTACGTGTGGGTCACGGTGCGTCGCCTCCGAAACAAGATTGAGCGTGATCCCAACCGGCCGCGGGTGCTCCTGACCGACCGCGGGATTGGATACCGGCTGAGCACGGTCGGCGCCGCGGGGGGCTGAGGGACCGCGGGTGGACCTCGGACGGCCCGCGCTCCGGATCTTCGCCCTCATCGCCGTCGTCGCGCTCCCGGCACTGGCCGCGCTCGGGCTGGTCCTGGTCCTGGGCGACGCGTGGGTGGCCGAGGTGGGCGTCAGCGTCGCGCTCCTGATCGTGGGCCTGGGCGCCCTGCTGTGGGCGGCCATCGTGGCCGCGGTGGGGTCACGGACCGTGACCCGCGACCTGCAGAACGTCATGACCCTCGCCGAACGGGGAGCCGCCACAAACGTCGCCGCTCCCGGAGACGCCGACGAGGCGGGCGACGTCAGCGCTGCCCAGCGGCGCCTCCGCATGGCGCTCGAGGAACGGAACCAGCAGATCTCGATCCTGGCCGCCGATGTCGCGGCGACTCCCATTACCGGTGGGCCGGCCGAGGTCGCCGCCCGAGTCGTCACCGTGGCGCGCCAGGTCACCCGAGACCAGACGTGGCTGCTCGTCGTCCTCCACGCCAGTGACCCGGGCCTGCTGCCCTCAGGCGTCTATGACGGCGATCCGGACACGCCACCGCGTGCTCTCGGGGAGCTGGAGCAGTGGGCGGCGGTCAGCGAAGAGACCGATGGGCGTGGACCGAGGTACCTCGTTGGACCGTGGGGCGCCGTTATGGCGGTTGACGCCTCCGGCGGCGAGGAGATGAAGGCGCTGCTCCTGGCGCCGTGGGAGGGCAGGCCGGAGCCGACTCCGGCCGAGCGCGATCTGCTGAGCCTCATCGCCCAGATCGCCGCGACCGCCATCGAGCACTCCCTGCTGTACGCCCGCCTCCGCGGGCAGACGGACGAGCTGAATCGGATGGCCGCCGTCCAGTCCGACTTCCTGCGCGGGATCACGCACGACCTCCAGACCCCACTGACCAGCATCCGCGCCGTGGCCGCTGAGGTCGGCGCGACCGCGGATCTCAGCGCCGATGCTCAACGCGACCTGGCCACCATCGCCCATCAGGCCGACCGGATGCGCCGGATGGTGGGGCAGCTACTGGCGGTTTCTCGCCTCGAGGCTGGCGCACTGGAATCGCGCCAGGAGATTTTCCGCGCCGAACCCATCGTGAAGCGGACGTGGGAAGCGCTGCGAGACGCGAATCATCGGTTCATTTTCCAATCCGAGGGCGAACCTCACCTCGTTGTGGGCGACCCCGACCGCTACGAGCAGGTGCTCTGGGCGTTGCTCGACAACGCAACGAAGTACGCCCCGGCGGGGAGCGGGGTGCGAGTTTCCGTGACCGGACGAGCCGCGAAGGATGGTGCGCTGGTGAGCGAGCTGGCCGTCACCGACCAGGGACCCGGCCTGACCAAGACCGACCAGGCACGGGCCTTCGACCAGTTCTTCCGAGGCGACGATGCCCGGAGGATGGTGCCGGACGGCAGCGGGATCGGCCTGTACGCCGCTCGGGGCCTGGTCGAGGCCATGCAGGGGCGACTGGAGCTGGAGAGCGCACCCGGGGCCGGGGCGACGTTCCGGGTCATCCTGCCGGCCGAGCAGGTGGCACCAGAGGCCGGCGAGTAGCACCCGCCAGGCCCGATAGGAGGCTCAACAAACGCGCGATTGATCCGCCCCGGCGCTGGTCGGTACCGAAGTACGGGTACCCCGATACCCCAAGTACCCCGCCGTGTCAGGTTGATCGCAAGGTTCCCCCTGACACACTGCCGGCATGGCTATTCGACTCCTTCGACGCCTCCCTCGACCGACCCGCGGCCAGGGCCTGGTCGAGTTCGCGATCATCCTGCCGTTCCTCATGCTCGTCCTGCTCATGGCGGTCGACTTCGGACGAGTCTTCTTTGGCTGGGTGGGGTTGGCCAATGCCAGCCGCATCGGCG
>JBOGTA010000131.1:0-30265 GCA_050695855.1 Candidatus Limnocylindria bacterium | reverse complement strand
CGTCCCGGCCAGGCAGTGGCGTCCCTCCATGATGGGCCATCCGTAGTTCAGCCCGCCCGGAGCGTCGGGCGGCTGGCGGTCGATCTCCTCCCACTGGTCTCCCCCCACGTCGCCGATGTACAGGTCGTGCCACGCCCGATCGAAGCTGATGCGCCACGGGTTCCGCATTCCGATAGCCCAGATCTCCGGTGCCCCGCCGCCGTCGGCGAAGGGATTGCCGTCGGGGATGCCGTATCCGCGACCCGACGAGCCGGGCGCGTCTACGTCGATGCGGAGGATCTTGCCCAAGAGGCTGTTCAGGTTCTGTGCGTTGCCGAACTGGTCGTTCTGCCCCCCGCCATCGCCCAGGGCGATGTACAGGTAGCCGTCAGGCCCAAAGGCGAGACCACCGCCATTGTGGTTGGCGGCCGGGTCGGGGATGGCCAGCAGGATGCGCTCGCTGGCCGGGTCCGCAGTGCCCCCTGGGCTCGAGGCGTTGAATTCGGCAATGACGTTCGCACCGTCCGGTAGGCGGGTGTAGTTGACGAAGAAGCGGCCGGTGTCGCCGTAGCGGGGATGGAACGCCAGCCCGAGCAGGCCCCGTTCGTTGCCCGACAGAACCCGCGAGACGATATCCAGGAACGGATCGGATGACACGGACCCGTCGGAGTTGACGGTTCGGATGCGGCCGACACGCTCCACGACGAACAGGCGCCCCGACCCGTCACCGGCGTTGGTGACCGTGGTGGGGTTGTCGAATCCCCCCGCGATGAGCTGGATGGCCAGGTGGTCGGGGCCCGAGCGGAGCTGCGGCGGAGTGGGCTCCGGTGATGCAATCGGGATCTGCGTTGGACCCGCCGACGGCCCACTGGGGGTGGGGATCGGCGAGGGAGAGACGGCGGGTGACGCGCTCTCGCAGCCAGCGACCAGCAGGGCCAGCGCCGCCACCGCGGTTAGTCGGCGCACCGGTGGACGGCGCCTGGGCTGATGAGTCATCGGTCTAACAGCCTACCCGCTCGGATGGGGTAGGGTTCGATCTCCACATGACGACCACTCGCTCCAGCCTGCGCCGCCTGGCTCCGGCGGCCGAGCCGGGACCCGACGCGGTGGGTACCGCGCGAACCATCGTCATCGAGCGGGTAGAACCGGAGCTTGACGGCGGACGCTACCCAGCCAAGCGAGTGGTCGGGGACTGGCTGACGGTGAGTGCCGACATCATCGTGGATGGCCACGACCAGCTGGGGGCCGCGCTCCTGATTCGCGCCGATGACGAGCTCGAGTGGCGCGAGGTCCGGATGCGCGCCGGCCGCTACGACCGGTGGAGTGGCCGGGTCCGGCTCACCCGCAACCGATGGCATGTCTACACCGTCGAGGCTTGGCGCGACCAGGTCGCCAGCTGGAGCGACCGGCTGGTGCGCAAGGCTCGCGCCCGGATCGCGATTGCGACTGAGCTGGCGGAGGGTCACCGCCTCCTCGAGCGCACTGCCCGTCGGGCGGCGGCCGCGGGCGCGGCAGCCGACGCTGCCGTCCTCCGCGATGCCCGTACCCGGCTGGTGGCTGCACCGGACGACCGAACCGCGGCCCGGATTGCGCGTGAAAGAATCCTGCTGGCCGCTGGCGGGCGCCACCCGGACCGATCGACGGCGACCCGCTATGACCGCGAGCTGGAGCTGGTGGTCGACCGACCGGCGGCCGTGACCGGCGCGTGGTATGAGCTGTTTCCTCGTTCCCAGGGGCGCGTCAAGGGAAACGCCACGACGCTGGTCGAAGCCGAATGGCGGTTGCCGGACCTCGCACGCCTCGGCTTTGACGTCGTCTACCTGCCGCCCATCCATCCGATCGGCACCACCAACCGCAAAGGACGGAATAACGCGGTGAAGGCCCAGCCGGACGAGGTCGGCAGCCCGTGGGCCGTCGGGTCCGCCGCCGGCGGGCATGACGCGGTGGCGTCGGAGCTGGGCGGGCCGGAGGCGTTCCACCACTTTCGCCGAGCCGCCGAACGCCTGGGCCTGGAGGTCGCGCTCGACCTCGCCATCCAGGCCTCACCCGACCACCCCTGGGTCCGCGAGCACCCCGACTGGTTCCGTCGGGCGCCGAACGGGACGATCAGACACGCCGAGAACCCACCCAAGCTGTACCAGGACGTGTACCCGTTCGACTTCCACACCCCCGACCTCGAGTCTCGCGTCGCGCTGTGGGAGGCGTGGCGGCAGGTGATCCTGACCTGGGTTGCGCGCGGGGTCCGCATCTTTCGGGTCGACAACCCACACACCAAGCCGGTGGCTTTCTGGGCCTGGCTCATCCGGACGGTGCAGTCCCACCACCCGGACGTCATCTTCCTGTCGGAAGCCTTCACCCGCCACAAGCCGATGCGCCTGCTGTCCAAGGCGGGGTTCACGCAGTCGTACACCTACTTCACCTGGCGGACCACCCGGGATGCGCTGCGCGACTACCTGATCGAGCTGACCCGCACCGAGATGCGCCAGTACTACCGCGGCAACCTCTTCACCAACACGCCGGACATCAATCCCCGCTACCTCGCACGCGGCCGCGCCATGTTCGTGAGCCGTTTCGTCCTGGCCTCCACGTTGTCCGGGCTGTATGGGATCTACTCGGGCTTCGAGCTGCTCGAGCATCGGCGCATCGGGCGAACCGAGGAGTACGCCGACAGCGAAAAGTACGAGATCAAGGTCCGCGACTGGGACGCGCCCGGCAACCTCAAGCCCCTCATCGCGGCCATCAACCGGTTGCGCCGGGAATGGCCTGCGCTCCGGCGAACCGAAACGCTGCGCTTCGAGAAGGTGCGCGGGGAACGGACCGTTTTCTATCGCCGGGCCCTGCCGGTGGGCCGGATCGATCTGCTCAGCGAGGATCCCAAACAGTGGCGGCGCCCCATCTGGGTGGCCGTCAACGTGACCCCCACCCGGGCGGAGCGAGCCGTCCTGCGTCCCAATCTGAAGGCGGTGGGGATCGACCCCACGCGGCCCTATCGGTACACCGACCTCATGACCGGCGCGAGCCGGCTGCGACGTGGCCGCGAGCTCCCGCTGGTCCTGAGCCCGGCGCGGCCCTTCGTCATCTTCACCCTGTCGCAGGATCCCGCCTGATTCGGAGATGCCACTCCCCGGCCTCACGTTTTTGGGTCATTCGACCATGCTCATCGAGCTTGGCGGCATCCGGATCCTGACCGACCCCATCCTCGTCGACCGACTGGCCTTCCTGGCCCGCGTCCCACGCCCGCTCGATCCAGCGCTGTTCGCGGCGGTCGACGTGGTGCTCATCAGCCATCTCCACCTGGACCACTTCGATCGGGCCTCGCTGGCGCGGCTCGACTCCGAGCCGGAGATCGTGATCGGTCCGGGGGGCGCGGCCCTGGCCCGACGTTGGGGATGGCAGCGGGTCACCGAGCTCGCCCCGGGAGCCTCACATGCCATCGGGGACGTGCGGCTCACCGCCACCAGGGCGGCTCATCCGGGCACCCGACCGCCCTTCGGCCCGCGCGGGACGGCGGTCGGATACCTGCTCGAATCCGGTGCCGCCCGACTCTACTTCGCGGGTGACACCGACCTCTTTCCCGAAATGGCGTCGCTGGGTGCCGATGAGCTGGATGTGGCCCTGCTCCCGATCGGAGGCTGGGGCCCTCGGCTTGGGCCTGGGCACCTCACTCCGGCAACCGCCGCCGAGGCCGTCGTCCGGCTCCGGCCGCGCTACGCGGTGCCCATTCACTGGGGAACCCTGTGGCCGTACGGGATGGGTCGGGTGGCCGCCGGTCGACTGGCCGGCCCTCCGGCTGACTTTGCCCGCTGGCTCCGAGAGCGGGGCACTGAGACCGGTGCTCGTCCCCTGATCACCCCCCCCGGGGAGCGGGTACCCTTTGTGCCCTGACCGTCGGTCGCCCGCGAGCCCTTCCGAGGTAGTCCATCAATGGGCCTTTGGCTGAGACGCACTGCCGCCGCGTATCGCGCGCAGTGGCACGCCCTGCGCCGCTGGCGCCCCACCCCCATCGGTCTGGCCATCCGCGTCGCGCTGTCCGTCTTCTCGGCCTGGCTGAGCCTGATCATCACCATCGCCCTCGCGCCCGGTATCGATCGCGATCCAGGCACGACCGGTCTGCTGGCGGTCGCCGTCATCGGGGCGGCCGACTTTCTCCTCCGGCCCCTCCTCCTGGCGGCGGTTCTGCCCATCGGCCTGGTCGGCGTCATGGTTGCTGGGCTCATCTATCGCGCGCTGTCGTTTTTCTTCATCTTGCCCCTGGTCGGGTTCGAGCTCGGGGGCCTGGGGAGCGCCATCCTGGGGGCAGGCATGTACGCCGTGGTGAGCACGATCCTCGGCGGGCTGGTGGGAATGACCGACGAGGAGTCATTTGGGCAGCGCGTCGTGAACCAGGTGATCAAGGACCTGGAGCGCGTCCCGCCCACCCAGGTCCCCGGCGTGGTGGTCATCCAGGTCGACGGGCTGGCGTTCCCCATCCTGGCGGCCCAGGTTCGGGTCGGGACGCTGACCACCCTCTCGCGGTGGATCCGCTCCGGCACGCATCGCATGATCCCGTGGACGGCGCAGCTGCCCTCCCAGACCTCGACCAGCCAGGCCGGGCTGTTGCACGGCAACAACGATGGGATCCCCGCCTTCCGCTGGTACGAGAAGGAGCGGCGGCGGATGATGGTGTCCAACCGGCCACCGGACGCCGCCGAGATAGAGGCCCGCATCAGCGACGGCAATGGGTTGCTGGCGAACGGCGGCGCCTCGATCGACAACATGTTCTCCGGAGACGCGACCTTCCCGCGGCTGACCATGAGCACGCTGAGGAGCGATCGGGACCGCGCCGGGCGTGACCGGAGCATCTACTACTTCCTGCTCAACCCGTACAGCCTCGGGCGGACCATCGTCCGCACCGCGGGCGAGCTGATCAAGGAGCTGTACCAGGCCTGGCAGCAGCACCGCCGCGGGATCGAGCCCCGGATGCACCGTGGCCTGAAGTTCGCCGCCCTGCGCTCCACCACCAACGTTGTCCTACGCGACCTGAACCTGGCCCTGGTGTCGGAGCAGATGCTGCGCGGGACGCCGGTCATCTACGTCGACTTCGTGGACTACGACGACATCGCCCACCATGTCGGCCCGGAGCGGATGGAGGCGTTGCATTCGCTCTCGGGCATTGATCGCGCGATCGGTCGCCTCCGGCGCCTGGTGCGCGATTGCCCGCGGCCATATCGGTTCGTGATCGTGTCGGACCACGGCCAGAGCCAGGGCGCGACGTTCCGCCAGCGATACGGCGAAACGATCGAGGAATGGCTGCGCACCCGGATGCACGCTGACGTGACTCGCACCGCGACGAAGCCCACCGAGGACGCGGGCCGCCTGTCGACCGTCCTGACTGAGGCTGTGGCCGCCCCGGGGCGCGCCGGGGACCTGAGCCGTCGGGCGCTTCGAAGCCGGACCACCGACGGCACCGTCGAGCTCGGGGCCCTCGCCGAGGAACCGGCCGAGGAGCCCACCGAACAGCTGCCGGATCTCGTGGTGTGCGCCTCCGGGAACCTAGCGCTGGTCTACTTCGGGGTGGGCGAGCACCGCCTGACCCTGGAAGAAATCGAGGCCGCGTACCCGCGTTTGGTCATGGAGCTGCTGGAACATGACGGAGTGGGGTTGGCCCTGGTTCGCACCGCGGCCGAGCATGCGGTCGTCGTTGGGCCTCGCGGCCGGCACGATCTGACGACCGGCGCGCTAAAGGGCGAGGATCCCCTCGCCCTGTTCGGGACCGACGCCGCGGACCAGCTGCGACACCTGGACGGCATCGAGCATGTGGGCGACCTGGCGCTCATCAGCCGGATCGATCCGGGCACCGAGGAAGTGGCCGCTTTCGAGGAGCTGATCGGCAGCCACGGAGGGATTGGCGGATGGCAGACCCAGCCGTGCCTGGTCTATCCCGCCGATTGGTCCGAGCCGACCGAGCCCCTCATCGGCGCACCGGCGGTCCATCGCCAGCTAAAACGCTGGATCGCCGCCGTTCAGCGCGAGCGACCCGCTCCGGAAGCGCCAGCGTCGGGGGCCTGAACAGGGACAGGTGGGCATCTTCGACGGCGTCCTGGGCATTTTCAGCCACGACCTGGGCATCGACCTGGGCACGGCCAATACGCTGGTCACCGTCCGGCATCGGGGGATCGTCATCAGTGAGCCTTCGGTGGTGGCCATGGAGACCCGATCCAAGCGGGTGCTCGCCATCGGCGCCGAGGCCAAACGGATGGTCGGCCGCACGCCGGCCAACATCGTCGCCATCCGCCCGTTGCGCGACGGGGTGATCAGCGACTTCGATGTGACCGAGCAGATGATCCGGTACTTCATCGAAAAGGTCCACGATCGCTACTTCCGGATCCCGCGGCCCCGCGTCCTGGTCGGCATCCCGTCAGGCGTGACGGAGGTCGAAAAACGAGCGGTCCGCGATGCGACCCTCAACGCCCACGCGCGATGGGCGCGGCTGATCGAAGAGCCAATGGCCGCCGCCATCGGCGCCGGCCTGCCCGTCAGCGAACCGTCCGGCTCCCTCATCGTCGACATCGGCGGCGGCACGACCGAGGTGGCGGTGATCTCCCTCGGCGGAATCGTGGTCAGCCGATCGATTCGCATCGGCGGCGACGAAATGGACCAGGACATCGTCAATTTCGCCCGCCGCGAGTACAACCTGTTGATGGGGGAGCGGACCGCCGAGGAGATCAAGATCGCGGTCGGCTCGGCCTACCCCGACACGAACCCCCGCACCGTCACGTTCCGCGGGCGCGACCTGCTGACCGGACTGCCGCGCAGCATCGAGGTGGGGAGCGACCAGATCCGCGAGGCGCTCGAGCCGTCGGTGGCGGCCATCATCCAGGCCATCAAGGACACGATCGAGGAGACGCCGCCGGAGCTGGTGGCCGACGTCATGGACCAGGGGATCGTGCTGGCCGGCGGCGGAGCGCTGCTGGCCGGGTTGGACCGCCGCGTGGCGGAGTCGACCCAGATGCCGGTCCACGTCGCCGATGACCCGTTGACCTGCGTGGTCCGCGGCACGGGTCGCGTCCTGGAGGAGCTCGACACGCTGGAGCGGGTGCTGGTCACCGAGCAGTACACCCGCGCGCCCCGGTAGGCGGTCGCCGTGCGCCGCGTACCCGGTCTGCCAACGCTGTCCGGCGTGTCGGGCGCCAGCCCCCATCGGCGCAGCCGGAGTGGCGCGTGGTGGGCCGCCCTGGTCGTCGTTTCGCTCGCGCTGGTGGCGGTGTCGGGCACCGAACCGGCGCGATCAGTGCAGCAGGCCAGCGCCCGACTGCTGAGCCCGGTCCAGGGGGTCCTGACCGGTCTGGGAGCCGGCGTCGCCGACGTGGTGGAGACCATCACCGAGATCGACCGCCTGCGGACTGAGAATGACGAGCTGCGGAGTGCCCTGGTCGGCGCCGAGCAGCGCATCGCCGAACTGCAGGAGGCGGCCCGAGAGAATGCGAGTCTGCGCGCCCTGCTCGACCTGCCGCCGATCCTCGGCTGGGAGCTGCTGCCGGCCCGCGTGACCACCGCTGGCACAAGCGTGCTGAGCTGGGAGGTGGGCATCAACGTCGGCCGGATGGACGGGGTGCGGGTCGGGATGCCCGTCGTCGGAGCGGCGGAGGGCGGCGGGGCGCTGGCCGGAGTGGTGGTCGAAGCCAGCCAGGAAGGCGCCGTGGTGCGGCTCCTCGTCGACCCGCGCGCTCGGGTCGTGACGCGCGACCAGGAGACCGAGGCCCTCGGCCTGGTGCAGGGCCAGCCCGGGGGGCAGCTGATCATGACCCAGGTCACCCTGACCGACGAGATTGCGGTCGGCGACACCATCGTGACGGCCGGCCTGGAGCTGGAAGGCGTTGCCGCCAGCCCCTTCCCCCGCGGCCTGCTGGTCGGGACGGTCACGGCCCTCGAGGCCGACTCCAACGGCCTGACCCAGACCGCTTTCATCCGTCCCGCTCTCGACCCGCGGACGGTGGAGCGGCTCATGGTGGTGCTCTCGACGACCATCGACTGAGCTGGGGAATCAGTTGCGATGGCGGGCGTTGCCGCCACGCACATGGCTCCAAGGTCCGGAGATGCCCGAACCATCGCCTCATGGGAGCCGGCGGAGGCGGTGCGTAGGGTCAGAGCTGAACTCATCAGCTCTCGCGGGAGACCTTGTTGCACGACCGTACATCGCCGAATCCGGCACCGCTGGCCCTCGCCATCGGGCTGGCGTTCTTGATGGCGGCCAGCGCCCTCCTGGCTCCCCACCCGGTGCGGGGCGGCGCAGCAGGCCAGAAGGTCGTCATCATCGTGGGCCCGGTCGGCGGCGGCTCGATCCAGACGAACTATCTCAACCGTGGCGAGTCCATCGCCGATGCCGTCGAGGCCCTGGGTGGGACGGCGGTCCGCGTGTTCTCGCCGAATGCGACGTGGGCCAACGCCAAGGCGGCCGTCAACGGCGCCAACATCATCGTCTACATCGGCCACGGCAGCGGGTACCCGAATCCGTACGGATCAACTCTGCTCACCGACCGCACGAACGGCTGGGGCCTGAACCGGATCGCCGGGGCGGACGCCGCCGACCCGACCGGCCATGGGCACAACCTGTCGACCCAGATGGTCTACTGCGGCGAGGCCGCCCTCGAGGGCAAGGCGCTGACCTCGTACAACTCGGCGTACTGCTCGGGAGGGCCCATCACTCCCGCCCAGGGCTTCGTGATGGTGTACTCCAACGCCTGCTACGCACCCGGGGCCGGAGAGACGGAGCAGACGACCCCGAGCAGCGAAGCAACCGCACTCGCCCGCGTCGGGTACTTCTCCCGCCCCATCCTCGCCCTGGGCGGGACATACTTCGCAAGCGACCTCGGCTCCCGCTCGGTCGTGGAAGCGATCCTGGAGAACCCGGATTCGACCTATGCCGACATCTTCGCCATGGGCAATGGCTACTCCGAGACCGCGTTGAGGAAATTCCCGCACCCGCAGGTCGCCGGCAGCGAGGCCTGGATTCAGAAGACGCAGGGCCCAGGGGGTCTGATGAGCTACTGGTATGCCTTCGCGGGCAATCCGTACCAGACCCCGACTCCTGCCCCACCGGTCGCGGACTTCACGGCATCGCCCACAGCGGGCATCGAACAGCTGTGGGTGGCCTTCGCCAATGAGTCATCGACCTTTGGACCGACCACCTGGGCCTGGGATTTCGACAACAACGGCACGACCGATTCCACGTCACCCAGCCCGGTCTACACCTATCCGTCGGCCGGCACCTATTCGGTCACCTTGACGGTCACGAACAGCCTCGGCACCGACACGATGACCCGCACCAACTACATCTCGGTGACGACCCCGCAGCCGGCGACCTACCTACCTCTCGAGCCGGCCCGCCTGCTTGACACGCGGTTCGGGAACGGTCTCAGCGGCCCGTTCAGCGCCAACCTGCCTCGGACGTTCCAGGTCACCGGCCGCGGAGGCGTGCCAGCCAACGCGACCGCGGTGACCGGAAACCTGACCGTCACTGCCCAGACCGGCGCCGGCTACGTCTACCTCGGGCCCAGCCCGATTGCCAGCCCGCCGACCTCCACCCTGAACTTCCCGCTCGGCGACACGCGGGCCAATGGGGTGACGATGGCGCTCGGGCCGGGCGGCACCCTGAGCGTTACCTTCGGATACACGGGCACCACCCACCTGGTGTTCGACGTCACCGGCTACTTCGTCCCCGACTCGTCGGGTGCGACCTACGCTCCGGTTACGCCCGCCCGACTGCTCGACACCCGCTACGACAACGGGTTGAGCGGGACCTTCGCTGCCAACGTGCCTCGCACCTTCCAGGTCAGCGGGCTGGGCGGTGTGCCGATGACCGCGGTGGGCGTTACCGGCAACCTGACCGTTACGCAGCAGACAGCCCCTGGATACATCTACCTCGGCCCGAATGCCACGGCCAGCCCCACCAGCTCCACCCTGAACTTTCCCACCGGTGACAACCGAGCCAACAACGTGACCCTGGCGCTGGGCGCCGGTGGGACACTGAGCGCGACGTATGGGGCCTCAGGCGGAACCACGCATCTGATCTTCGACGTCACCGGCTATTTCGTGACCGATGGTTCGGGCGCGAAGTTCGTCCCGTTGACGCCCAGTCGGCTGCTCGACTCGCGGTTCGGCAATGGCCTGAGCGGTCCCTTCAACCCGTGGATACCGCGCACGTTCCAGGTCCACGGACGAGGCGGCGTGCCCGCGACGGCGGTTGGCGTCACCGGCAACCTGACCGTTACCGGGCAGACCCAGGGCGGCGCCACATACTTCGGGCCCAACTCGGAATCGAACCCATCCACTTCAACGTTGAACTTCCCGGTGGGTGACAGCCGGGCCAACGGCGTCAACCTCGCCTTGGGCCCCGGGGGAACGCTGAGCGGGACGTACATGGCCCAGTGGGGACAATCGCACCACGTGTTCGACGTCACCGGCTACTTCAGGCCGTGACTGACGCGCTGCAGCAGCGGCGCTGACCGGGAGCCCAGGCGCCCAAATTCGGCACGGACCGACGGTGCTGCGACCCGGGAGATTCGTACCATCGCCGGATCGGCTCGCGGCCGATAGGGTGCGATCGCTGGGGTCTGGTGCAGTCAGCTAGGCCGCACGCCAGCCTCGAGGGTGGATCGCCCATGGTTCGACCGCAAACCCGCATCGCCCGCCTCCTCGTCACGCTGATCCTGTTCGGCGTGGTCGGCGGGAGCCCGTCGGCGATGCTCGGGGCCGAACCCGCGCCGGCCGTCGCGTGGCCGGTGCCTCCCCGGGTTCCCGATGGGCCCCTGACCCTGGCCGACGGCACCGTCCTCCCGGTTGCGCCAGCGAGCCTGTTCACCCGCCAGTCGGTCCAGGCCGAGATGGCCGCCGACCACGCCGATGACAAGCTCACGTTCATGCCGGGCGCGAGGCCGGCTGCCCCCCTGGCCGGACCCGGAGCCGCCCTGGCATGGCCATCGTCGAATGATGGGGACGTCGTTTCACTGGACCTCGCCGATCCATCATCGGCACCGGCCGCCGATCTCACCGCGCTCCCCAACGGGCTCCGCAAGGAAGTCGTGGGGTTCCTGCCGTACTGGATGTTGGACGCCAGCGACCTCCAGTGGATGCAGTACCAACTGGTCTCCACCATCGCCTTCTTCGGGGTGGCCGCCAAGTCGGACGGGACGTTGGCCACCTACGCCACCGGGTGGACCGCGTGGAACAGCTCGGCCATGACCGGGGTCATCAACGCGGCTCACGCCCGGGGCGTGAAGGTCGTCCTGACTGTCACCATGATGGCCTGGGACGCGAGCAGCGCGGCTCAGCAGTCCGCCCTGCTCGGTAGCGCCACGGCGCGGACAAACGTCATCAACGCCATCGTGGCCACCGTTCGCGCTCGGAACGCCGACGGCGTGAACCTCGACTTCGAGCCGGTTGCGGTGGCCGACCGGGATCGGTACACCTCGTTCGTTCGCCAGCTGAAAGCCGCGCTGGTGAGCGCCGGAGTTGGGTCGTACGTGACGGTATGCACCATGGCCGGGGCGGGGACCTGGGCCACCGGATATGACCTGTCCGGACTGGTCGCACCGGGCGGGGCGGACCAATTGTTCGTCATGGGTTACGACTACAGCTGGTCGGGCTCAGCCCGCGCCGGCGGCGTGGCACCCATGGACTCCCCGTACATCCTCGACGTGAACGAGTCGGTGACCGACTACCTCCAGATCGTGCCCGGCAGCAAGATCATCTGGGGAGTCCCGTACTACGGTCGGACGTGGCGGACCCAGTCCAACGTGCTCAACGCGCTGACCGTGGCCGGCGCCGCCAGCTCCTCGGTTGCCTACTGGTACACCGGCAACGTGGCGCTTGCCGCCCGATACGGGCGCCTGTGGGACTCGGTGGGCAAGGTGCCCTGGTTCCGCTACTACGACTCCGCTGCCGCGTCCTGGGTGGAGGGCTATTACGACGACGCCGTCTCGCTGGCGGCCAAGTGGGACATGGTCAACCAGCGCGGGCTGGCCGGCACCGGGATGTGGACCCTGCTCATGGACGCCGGCTACCAAGAGCTGTGGAACCTGCTCGCCAACAAGTTCGTGACCGATACGACACCGCCAACCGGCGGGATCACGACCCTGCCAGCGACGACCGATGGCCTGGCGGTGCCGGTGTCATGGCGCGCGATTGACGTTGGCTCGGGCGTGCTGGACTACTCGGTCCAATACCGTGAACGACCGAGCGGGGCCTGGACTCCGTGGCTGACCAACACGACGGCCACCTCCGCCGCCTTCGCGGGTCAACCGGGACGCACGTACGAGTTCCGCGTATCGGCAGGCGACCGGCGTGGCAATCGCCAGCCCTGGGCCGGTAGCGCGCCGGATCCCGGCGCGGCGATCGCTCCTGGAGGCTTTGCCCAGGTCGTGAGCGACGTTCTCAACGTTCGAGCTGGGGCGGGCACCGGGTTCGAGGTCATCGACCAGCTCACCCTCGGCGATCGGGTAGCGGTCCTGGCCGGACCCATCGCCAACGGCGGATTCAACTGGTACCAGATTCAATTCGCGTTCACCGAGTGGCCCTCAGCAGATTACCCCCGCGTGGGCTGGTCGGCGGCGGGGAGCGGCGCAACGCCCTATCTCAGTCCCGGCGTGGCACCCACCGTGACCACGTTGAACCCGTCGATCACCTCGTACGCGGCCGTGCCCCGGCGCTTCAGCCCAAATGGTGACGGGGTCCTCGACGGGGCGGGGGTGACGTTCACCCTGACAGTGGGCGCCTCCTCGGTCCGGCTCGACGTGCTCAACGCGTCGTCTGCGGCGGTGGCCGGGGCCGATCTCGGCGCGCTCCCGGCCGGTCAGCACACCGCTTCGTGGGACGGCCGGCTGGCGGGCGGCACCTGGGCTCTGCCCGGCGTCTATGTGCTGCGGGTGACGGCCACCGATGCGGCCGGCGTCCATGTGTCGCCCACCTCACTCGTGGACCCGGGCGTGCTGGCAACCTGGGGTGTGACCGCGGACCTGTCGCCGCCGACGGTTGCCGCAGCTTTGCCGTCTTCGCCCGCACCGACCACGGCAATCGTCCAGGCCACGTTCAACGAAGCGGTGGTTGGAGCCGAGGCCGCCCTCAGCCTGGTCGACACCACCAGCCAGACACCGGTCGCGGGCGTCTCAGCCTACGATCCGGCCTCGCGACGAGCAACCTTCGACCCGACCGCCGACCTGGAACCAGGGCGAACCTACACCGTCGTGGTCGCCCCCTCGGTCCGCGATGAAGCGGGCAACCTCATCGGGCCAGCCGGCTGGAGCTTCAGCGTCGCGCCGCCGGGCGTCACCGTCTACCAGCCGCCCCGCACCTTGTCCTTCGCCTCGGGCAGCCATACCGGCTACCAGTTCAATGGTGCTGGGCAGGTCACGGCCACCAAGACCTACACCCTGGGCAGCGCCTCCACGGCAGCCACCTCGCAGCGGAACACCCTCTTGCCCGGGCAGCCGGGAGCCTGGTACCTGGTCACCAACGGGGTATGGGCCGGCTACTGGGTCAAGGAGTCCAGCCGGGTCTACCTCGCCGGGCTCACCGACCAGGTCAGCTTCAGCCCGTGGCGAGGCGTCTCCTTCGCCGCGGGGTCCCACACCGGGTACCTGTACAGCGCGGCCGGCGGCGTCACCGCCAGCAAGACCTATACCCTGGCCAGCGCCTCGTCCGCTTCGGCTTCGGGGCGCGCGATCATCAACAGTCGTGGCCACGTCCTCATCGCCAACGGGGTGTGGGCCGGCTACTGGGTTCCCGAATCGGCTTCTGTCGTCCTCCTCGGCGCTTCCTCGCCGCCGCCGCCGCCTCCGCCCCCGGGCACCGGCGTCTTCGACCCGCCACGGACGTTGTCCTTCGCCTCGGGCAGCCATACCGGTTACCAGTTCAATAGCGCCGGGCAGGTCACGGCCACCAAGACCTACACCCTGGGCAGCGCCTCGACGGCGGCCACCTCGCAGCGCACGACCATGACCGGTCAGACCGGGACCTGGTTCGCTGTCACCAACGGGGTGTGGGCCGGCTATTGGATCCGCGAGTCGACCAGGGTCTACCTGGCCGGGTTCGTCGACCAGATCACGTTCAGCCCGTGGCGAGGCGTTTCCTTCGCCGCGGGGTCCCATACCGGGTACCAGTTCAGCTCGGCGGGAGGAGTCAGCGCCAGCAAGATATACACCCTGGGCAGCGCCTCCGGCGCATCGGCCTCGGCGCGTGCCGTCATCAACGGGCGGGCCTACGTCCTCATCGCCAACGGGGTGTGGGCCGGATACTGGGTTCCCGAATCGGCTTCGGTCGTCCTCAGCTGAGGCGCGCCACCCCGGAGCCCGTCCGACTGTCGAGCACCCGCCGCCAGACGGCCTCCATTCCCGTCCAGAATCGATCGAGGCCGAATCGCGCCGCCTGCTCGGCCACCACCGAAGGATCGTAGTCGGGGACGCTCGCGAGGGCAGAGGCAAAGTCACCATCGGCCACCAGGGTGCCGGACACGCCGTTGACCACGATGTCGCGCAGACCGCCGACGTCGCTGGCGACGACCCACCGCCCCGACGCCGCGGCTTCGGCGGCGACCAGGCCGAATGGCTCCTCGAGCGAGGGGACCAGCACCACGTCGTGTTCGGCCACGAGGGACGGCACCTGATCCGGATCCACCTCGTGGATGCCGGGACCGACCAGCGTGTCGGCCAGGCGTCGCGCCACCTCCACGCCCTTGTGTTGGGCCTCGCCTCCCAGGTACAGAACCGTGTGGGCCGACGGTCTGGGCGACGGGTGGAAGCGAGCCAGGTCGATCCCGGGCGGGATGACTTCGGGCCGGCCGCCGAGGCGCTCGACCTGGGCGGCGGTCTCGGTCGAGTTCACGACCACCGCTGCGGCCGATCGCACCACCCGAGTTGCCAACCAGCGATGGATGGCTGAGCGCTGCGCGGCGTCGCGCACGTCTCCGCCATGGGCGTACACCACCAGCGGTAGGCCGCGCAGGAGCGCGGCGAGCAGCCCGACCGGGCCTGTCGGCAGGAGGAAGTGGGCCTCCACACCATCGAAACGCCCGCGGGCGGCGAGTGCCTCCCACGTCAGCCGGGCGAAGCGACCCCCACGCGAGCCGTCATACCGATGCGGAGCGACCACCCGGGCCTGGAGCTCCGGATCGCGCAGCCGCTCCCGGACGAATGCCCCGGCCGCCGGTCGATCGGGAGTCGGGTAGCGGGCGGTCACGACCAGCAGGCGCATGGAGCCCGACGGTAGCACGCGTAGAATCGCGGGCAATGTCGACCATCGCCGCTCCCCGCCGCGCCGACGGGCGCCTGACCACTCAGCTTCGCCCGGTAAAGATCGTGCCGGATTACCTCAAGTTCGCCGAGGGCTCAGCGCTGATTCGGGTTGGTGACACGCGGGTGTTGTGCGCGGCCACCCTGGAGGACCGGGTGCCTCCGTTCCTGCGCGGCAAGGGCACCGGTTGGGTGACGGCGGAGTACAGCATGCTCCCCCGCGCGGGTACCGAGCGGACCGCGCGCGAGGCGAGCACCGGGCGGATTGGCGGCCGGACCCACGAGATCCAGCGCCTGATCGGGCGTTCGCTGCGCTCGGTGGTCGACCTGTCCCGCCTGGGTGAGCGGAGCGTGACCCTGGATTGCGACGTCCTCCAGGCCGATGGCGGCACGCGCACGGCCTCGATCACGGGCGCCTATGTCGCCCTGGCGCGCGCCCTGAACAAGTACGGCATGGGCCACCTCCTGACCGGCCAGGTCGCCGCCGTCAGCGTGGGGATCGCGGCCGGGACGATCCTGCTCGATCTGGACTACGCCGAGGACTCCTCGGCCGGAGTCGACTTCAACGTCGTCATGCTGGACGACGGGCGATTCGTCGAGATCCAGGGCACTGCCGAGCAGACCCCGTTCAACAGCGAGCAGATGACCGAGATGGTGACCCTCGCGGCCGCGGGGATCCGTCAACTCTACGAGCTGCAACGCCAGGCGATCGCCGCGCCCGCCGCGGAGTGAGCCGCCTGCTGGTCGCCACCAACAACCCAGGAAAGCTCGCCGAGTACCGACGCCTGCTGCGCCCCCTGGACGCGGAGGTGCTCAGCCCGCACGACATCGGCCTCGATATGGACGTGCCGGAGCCGCATCCCACCTACGCCGAGAATGCGTCGGCCAAGGCGGTCGCCCTGCACCAGGCCTCCGGCGAGATCACCGTCGGGGATGACTCGGGGATCGAGGTCGCCGCCCTCGACTGGGGACCCGGCATCCGCTCGGCGCGCTTTTCGTCGCCCGACGGTCCGTCCGGCGCCGATCTCCTGCTCACCCGTCTGGCCGGCGTCACCGACCGTCGGGCGCGCATGGTGTGCTCGCTCGCCGTCGCCTGGCCCGATCCGACCGGCAGCGCTCAGCCCCGGGTCGAGATGTTCGACGGCGTAGTCGAGGGCCGGATCGCGCGGCAGCGAAGGGGCGAGGGCGGATTCGGCTACGACCCGATCTTCGAGCTCCCCGACGGGCGCACGGCGGCGGAGCTGCCGGACGCGTCGAAGGACGCGCAATCGCATCGCGGCCGGGCCGTTGCTGCCGCCTTGCCACGCCTCCGGGAACTGCTCTCGGCCCGCGCTAGAATGCCGACGACAGCGGAGGACGCATGAACGAAGCCTCGTCCGTGCGCATCCATCCTACGGCCGACGTTTCGCCGGAGGCGACCATCGGCCCCGGCACCAGCATCTGGAACCAGACCCAGGTCCGCGAGCGTGCCCGGATCGGGTCGGATTGCGTGCTCGGCAAGAACGTATACGTCGATTACGACGTGGTGGTCGGTGATCGAGTCAAGATCCAGAACAACGCTTCGCTGTTCCACGGCGTGACCATCGAGGACGGCGTCTTCATCGGTCCCCATGTATGCCTCACCAATGACCGATTGCCGCGGGCGGTGAATCCGGACGGCTCAGCCAAGACCGATGACGACTGGGAAGTCGGCCTCATCCGGGTCCGTGCCGGGGCCGCGCTGGGCGCGGCCAGCGTGATCCTGCCCGGGGTCACGATCGGCCGATGGGCGCTGATCGGGGCCGGCAGCGTGGTGACCCACGACGTGGCCGATTACGCATTGGTCGTCGGCAACCCGGCGCGAAGGATCGGGAGCGCCTGCCCCTGCGGGGCGTCGTTGCCCGATGGGCCGGACGGGAACCCCTTCATCGGTCCGTGCCCGCGTTGCGGCCGTGCATTCCCGCCGGTGGAGGACGCCGCGTGAAGGTCGTCTCGGTGGTGGGTGCCCGACCCCAGTTCGTGAAGGCTGCGCCCGTCAGCCGCCGGCTGCGGGAGGATCATCGCGAGGTCCTGGTCCACACCGGCCAGCACTACGACGACGCGATGAGCACGGTGTTCTTCCGCGATCTCGACCTTCCGCCACCGGACCGCGACCTGGGGGTGGGGAGCGGAACCCATGCCGTCCAGACCGCGGAGATGCTCCGACAGCTGGAGCCGGTCCTGATCGAGGAAGCGCCCGACGTGGTCCTGGTGTACGGCGATACGAACTCGACCCTCGCGGGGGCCCTGGCGGCCGCCAAGCTGCTGGATGCCGGCGGTCGCCGGCCCTGGCTGGCTCACGTGGAGGCCGGCCTGCGCTCGTTCAACGCGTCCATGCCCGAGGAGCGGAATCGGATCGTGGCCGACCACCTCGCCGACCTGGCGTTGGCGCCTACCCCGGCCGCCATGGTCAACCTCACCAACGAGGGCCTGGCCGGCCGAGCGGTGATGGTGGGCGACGTGATGGTCGATGCCTTCCTGGCAGCGTCGTCGCGAGCGGATGACCACCTGCCGCCCGCGGCGAAATCGCAGCCCTACCTGCTCATGACCCTCCACCGCCCCTCAAACGTGGACGACCCGGCGCGTCTCGGGGCGTGGATCGAGGCGGTGGCGGACTACGCGGGGCCGGTCCTCTTCCCCGTTCACCCCCGGACGCGAGCGGTCCTGGACCAGGGGTCGGTCCGGGTCCCCCGCAGCGTGACCTTGCTGGAGCCGCAGGGGTACCTGGCAATGGTGGCCCTGGAGCGCGCCGCGCACGTGATCGCCACCGACTCGGGCGGCGTTCAGAAGGAGGCCTATTTGGCTGGCGTTCCGTGCGTGACCCTGCGATCCGAAAGCGAGTGGGTTGAGACGCTGGCGTCCGGCTGGAATCGCCTGTGCCCGGAGCCCGGCGAGGCCTCCGCCACCATCGCCGCCGCCGCCGCGGTGGACCGCTCCGCGGCGCGCCCGGCGCTTTTCGGAGACGGTCACGCCGCCGACCGCATCGTGGCCGCCCTGGAGCACCTGACCGCCGGCCGAGACGCCGCGCTGGTGGCCTCGTGATCCCCATCGCCCGCCCCTTGCTGGGTCCCGAGGAGCAGGCCCTCGTCGCGGAGACCCTCGCGTCCGGCTCCCTGGCCCAGGGACCGCGCGTCCGCGAGCTCGAGGAGCGGTTCGCCGAGTTCGTCGGGGTGCCCGAGGCGGTCGCGACCTCATCAGGGACAACCGCCCTGCACCTGGCGCTTCTGGCCGCCGGCATCGGTCCGGGCGCCGAGGTCATCACCGTGCCGTTCACCTTCATCGCCAGCGCCACCAGCGTCGTGTACACCGGTGGCCGGCCGGTCTTCGTCGACGTGGACGCCCGCTCGTTCATGATGGATCCCGGCCAGGTCGAAGCCGCCATCACGCCCCGGACGCGGGCCATCATGCCGGTAAGCCTGTATGGGCAACCGGCCGACCTGCCGGCCCTCGAGGTAATCGCCCAGCGCCACGGGCTCAAGCTCATCGAGGACGCCGCCCAGAGCCACGGCGCCTCGCTGGGTGGCCGCCGTTCCGGGAGCTGGGGTCTGGGTGTATTCAGCTTCTACCCGACCAAGAACATGACCACCGGCGAGGGCGGCATGATCACGACCGCCGATGTCGACATGGCGGAGTGGGCTCGCCTCCGTCGGGAGCACGGCATGAAGGTCCGCTACCACCACGACGTACTGGGATACAACTTCCGCATGAGCGATATCCACGCCGCCATCGGCCTGGCCCAGCTCGACAAGCTGCCTGCTTTCAACGCGCGCCGGATCGCGATTGCCGCCCGCTACAGCGAGTCGCTGCGAGGGGTGGTGACCCCGTGGCTCCGCTCGGGCGCGATCCACGTGTTCCATCAGTACACCCTTCGCGTCCTGAAGCGCGACGCGTTCGTGGAGCAGCTTCGGGAGCGCGGGGTGGGGACCGGGGTGTACTACCCAATCCCGGTGCACCACCAGAAGCCGTTCATCGAGCTTGGGTACGGGGACCAGTCGTTCCCGGTCAGCGAGCAGCTCTCGGAGGAGGTCGTTTCGATCCCCGTCCACCCCGGGCTCAGCGACGAGGACGTGGACGCGGTGATCGAGGCGGTGAATGGTGCCGCCGCCGAGCTCGGGTCGCACCCGGAGAGCCGGGTGGCCGCGTGAGCGGAGACACCCTGCGGGCGGCGGTCATCGGTCTGGGCATGATGGGGGCGAACCACGCCAGGGTTCTCAACGAGCTGCCCGACGTAGACCTGGTGGCGGTCGCCGACCTCGATCCCGACGCGGTCGTGCGCGCCACCTCGGGGCGCACGGCGCTGGGTTACAGCTCGGCAGGGGACCTGCTGGCAGCCGAGCGGCCCGACCTGGTGGTGGTCGCCGTCCCGACGTCCATCCACCTGCCGACCACGCTCCTCGCCCTGGAGGCCGGCGCCCACGTCCTGGTCGAGAAGCCTATTGCCGCCGAGCGGGACCAGGCCGAGCAGATGATCGCGGCTGCCAAGGCCGCCGGGCGCATGCTCACGGTGGGCCATATCGAGCGCTTCAACCCCGCCATCCGCGAGCTGAGCCGGCGCCTCAATGCCGGCGATGTCGGCCGGGTGTTCCAGGTCCGCGCATCGCGCCTGGGGCCGTTCCCGGCGCGCGTCCGAGACGTTGGCGTGGTCGTCGACCTCGCGCCGCACGACCTGGACGTCATGCGCTACCTCCTCCGCTCCGAACCGATCCGCCTCTACGCCGAGACCGAACAGCGGATCCACACCGACCACGAGGACCTCTTCACCGGTCTCATCAAGTTCGCTTCGGGAGCGGTGGGCCTGCTCGAGATCAACTGGTTGACGCCAACCAAGGTCCGCAAGCTGAGCGTGACCGGCGAGCACGGCATGTACACCGCCGACTACATCACCCAGGACCTCGTGTTCCATGCCAACCCCGAGTCGGGCTCGGTCGCCGAAGGGGAGATCATCTGGCGCCACATCAAGCGCCAGGAGCCGCTGGTGGTGGAGCTCACCGAGTTCGCCACCGCGATCCGCGAAGGCGGCCCGCCGCCTGTCGACCCACGCGACGCGCTGACGGCCCTCCTCCTGGCGCGCGCGATGGTCGATGCCGCCCAGCGCGGCGTGATGCTCGGCAAGGATGACCTGGCCGAGATGCTGCATTGAAAATCGCCGTCGTCGGCCTGGGTCACATCGGTCTTCCACTGGCGGTCCAGTACGCTAGCCGCGGCCACCAGGTGGTTGGCTGCGACCTGGACGCTCGCTTGGTCGAGGCCGTCAACCGGGGTGAATCGCCGCACGAGGACGAGGCCGCGCTCGTCGAGCGCGTTCCGGGGCTCGTCCGCGACGGCCTCCTGAGTGCGACGACCGACGACCAGGCCGGGGTCCGCGGGGCGGAGGTGGTGGTCGTCATCGTCCCGGTGGTCGTGGACGAGGCACGCCAGGTGGACTACTCGCAGATCGACGCTGCCAGTCGTGAGGTGGCGCGCGGGCTCCAACCGGGGACGCTCGTCATCTACGAGACCACCCTCCCGATCGGGACCACCCGCGACCGGCTGGCCCCCATGCTGGAAGCCGGCTCGGGGCTTCGCCTGGACCGCGACTTCTACCTGGCATTCTCCCCTGAGCGCGTGCTCGTCGGCCGCGTCCTGTTGGACCTCCAGCGGTACCCAAAGATCGTGGGGGGCACCAGCCCCGAGGGCACCCGGCGCGCGGTCAAGTTCTACACAGCGGCCCTCGAGCCGGAGACCGAGATCCGGGCCGTGGCCAGCGCCGAGGCGGCTGAGATGACCAAGCTGGCCGAGACGACCTACCGCGACGTGAACATCGCCCTGGCCAACGAGTTTGCCCAGGTCGCCGCGCGCCGGGGAATCGACGTGACCGAAGTCATCGCCGCCGCCAACTCGCAGCCGTACAGCCACATCCATCAGCCGGGGGTGGGAGTGGGCGGCCACTGCATTCCGGTCTATCCATACCTCCTGTTCAGCGCCGAGCCGGGCATGCGTCTGCCGCCCCTGTCCCGCGCGGTCAATGACGGCATGGCCGCCTACGCGGTCGGGCAGCTGACCGAATCCGTCGGCTCCCTGGGCGGCGTGGCGGTCCTGGTCCTGGGGATCGGCTATCGGGGCGACGTCCACGAGGACTTCTTCAGCAGCGCCTTCCTCCTGCGCGACGCCCTCCAGGCTGGTGGCGCCACCGTCTACGCCCACGATCCGTACTTCGAGGCCGACCATCTGCGGCGGCGCGGCTTCGAACCGTACGACCTCGAGGCTCCGATCCCGGTCCGCGCCGCGATCCTGCAGGCGGCCCACGCCGCGTACCGGGTCCTTGACTGGACCGCCATCCCCGGTCTGGAGGTCGTGCTGGATGGTCGCAACGCGGCGGATCGGGCTCTCGTGGAAGCGGCCGGGATCCGCTACCTGGGAGTCGGACGCTGACCACCGACGAACCCGAGCCTACCCCCCGCGTTGGGCTCGCCGCCGGCCGAGGCGTGTGGGTCGTGCTGCCGACCTACAACGAGCGCGAGAACCTGCCGCGCATCGCTGAAGCGATCCTGGACGCGCTGCCCGAGGCGCGGCTTCTGGTCGTCGACGATCGCTCCCCGGATGGGACGGGGGAGCTGGCCGACACGTTGGCGGCCGCCAATCCGCGTATCGAGGTTCTCCACCGGCCGGTGAAAGATGGCCTGGGGGCGGCCTACCGCGACGGATTCAAGCGGGTGCTGGACAAGCCGGGAACCATGGCCGTCATCCAGATGGACGCGGATTTCAGCCACGATCCGGCTGATCTGCCACGCTTGCTGGCGCCCCTGATGCGGGACGTGGACCTTGTCCTCGGGACGCGCTGGATGACGGGAGGCGGAACCCGGGGCTGGCCCCTGCATCGGCGCCTGATCAGCCGCGGCGGCACCGCATTCGCGCGGGTGGTCCTGCTGCTCCCATACCGCGACTTGACCGGGGGCTTCAAGGCGTGGCGCCACGAGCTGTTGGAGGCGATTCGCCTGCGCGAGGCCGATGCCCAGGGCTACGGGTTCCAGGTGGAGACCACGTGGTGGGCGCACCGGCGCGGGGCCACCATCCGAGAGATCCCGATCATCTTCCGCGAGCGCGAGGTGGGGACCTCGAAAATGTCTGGCTCGATCGTCCGCGAGGCGATATTCCTCGTCCTTCGCCTGCGCTGGCAGGCATTGCGGCGTCGACTCAGCCGAGCCCGGGGCGACCGATGAGCGGTTCGGGTACTATGCGCGCTCGCCCAGGCAGGCCAGCTGCTGATCGTCCCTGCCTCGCGTTGACAGGAGCCGCATGACCTACCGCAGCCGCCCCGCCCCCCGCCGCCGACATCGGGCGCGCTGGCAGGACGAGCTTCGGACCCAGCGCCTTCTGGTGGGCGGGTTCGCGGCCGCCATCGCTGTAGCCCTCGGCCTGTTCGGGATGACCGCGTGGAACAGCTATTACGACAGCCATCTGCGCCAGATGCTGGTGGTCGAGGGCACCGTCGTCCCGCGCGAAGCGCTGGACCTGCGGCAGACGATCATCGGAGCCGAGCTGCAGGCGACCGGCGAAGACATCAACAGCCAGCTGGGCGGGGCCCGCGACCCGATCTTGCAGCAGCAGCTGTCGGCTGTTGCGGATCAGTTCAACAACCTCACATTCGCCGCGACCAGCTCGCTGGAGGACGGCCTGTTCCAGTCGACCCGGGCGCCAGAATTCGGGATCAGCGTCGCGGAGGCCGAAATCGATGCCGAAATGGCGGACCGCCAGAGCCTGCCGGCCCGCATCCAGATGTCCCAGATCACGGTGAACGCACTCCCCGAGGACGCGGCCGCCGGTGCCGAACCAACCGAGGAGGACTTCGCCCGAGCCGAAGCAGAAGCCGACGACATCCGCGCGCAGCTCGACGATGGTGGGGACTTCGCGGCCATCGCCACCGCGCAATCCGACGACCCCGGATCCGCGCGGGCGGAGGGGCTCATCGGCTGGGTCACGGCGGACGACGCGCAATACCGCCCCCTCTTCGTCCTGGCGGAGGGCGCCGAAGTCGGTGACCTCGTCGGGCCGTCCCGTACCGAAACCGGGTTCGTGATTCTTCGTGTCGAGGCCCGAACCGAGGCGGGACCGTTCACCAGGCTCATCGAGCTCCTCAACAGCGCCCGCGTGACCGAAGCCGACTATCGGGCCTACATCGCCGATGAGCTGCAGCGTCGCGCGTTTCGCACCTATTTCGAGGAGCAGGTCGTCGTGCCGTATGCCCCTCAGCGCGAGATCGCCCAGATCCTCGTCCTGAGCGATCAGGGCCTGCCCGTTCCCAAGCTGCGGATCCGGCACCTGCTGGCCCAGCCCCTGCCGGGGGCGGAGGACCAGGCCGTCGCCACCGAACAGGAGTGGCAGGCCGCCCTCGTCCGTGCCGAGGCCTGGTATGAGGAGGTGCAGGACCCGGATGCCGACTGGGTCGCCCTCGCCGCCGGCAGCGATGACCCCGGCTCGCGGAACAACGGCGGCGACCTGGGCTGGTGGGACCCTACCTCGAGCCAGTTCGTGCCGGAGTTCGAGGCCGCCGTGGCCGATCTGACCGTGGGCGAGATCAGTGAGCCGGTCCGGACCGACTTCGGCTACCACGTCATCCAGGTCACCAATCAGCGCACCACGGCAATGGGCTTCGCGCAGGACCTGATCGATGCAGTCGAGGCCGATCCCGACTCGTTCGGCGCTGTGGCCCTTGCCAACAGCGAAGACTCGGGAAGCCGGAACGAGGAGGGGTACGCCGGCTGGGTGGCCCGCTATGAGGCAACCCCGATCCGCGAAGCGGCCATCTTTGGGCTGGCCGAAACCGGCGACATCAGCACCACCCCGGTCGTGGATGGCAACCAGATCTGGATCTTCAAGCTGCTCGGCACCGCAGAGCGACGCGGGATCGAGCAGTCCCGGCTCAACACCATCCGTTCGACCGGGTACAGCCGCTGGTACCAGGGGCTCCAGGCGGATGCCCAGATCTGGATCGATCCGCAGCTGCAGCTGGACACCGGCGGCGCGCCGACGGCGTGAGCGACGGCACGATGACGGACGCCGAGCGGGGGGGCACTGAGCGCGGGCTGGACCGTCTCCTTGCCGCCGCTGGCATCGACCCGGGAGCGGGCATCCAGGCAGTCTCGGCCGATCGCCTGGCGGCCACCCCGTTTGATCCCAGCCTCCCCCTCCTGATCCTGGCCACCGCACCCGGCAGGGACGCCGATGCGGACCGGGCCCTGCCCGGCCGTCATGCCCGGTCGGGGCCGATCGCCGTTCTGGCCGCCTTGTACCCGCATGGCCATCCGATCAGGCCGTTGCCCGCCGGCGACCCCACCACCGTGGACGCCGTGGATGATGCGACTCTCCGGGCCGGGGATTGGCTGGTGCCGGCCCTGCCGCCGGACGACAACCTCGCCTCGCCGCACGGGATGGCGGCCATCAGCGCCCGGCTCCGCGCTCCGGACGGATGCCCGTGGGATCGACGCCAGGACCATCGCAGCCTGCGGACCTACCTCCTGGAAGAGGCCTACGAGACGGTGGACGCCATCGAGCGCGGCAACCCCGACGATCTGGCCGAGGAGCTGGGCGACCTCTACCTGCAGGTCGTCCTCCACGCCCAGCTGGCCGCCGAGGCGGGCCAATTCGATCTGACCGACGTGTACCGGACCCTCGGAACCAAGATCGTTCGTCGCCACCCGCACGTCTTCGGAGACCTCGCGGTCAGCGAGGTCGAGCAGGTGGTGGCCAACTGGGAAACGATCAAGTCTGCCGAGCGCGAGGAAGGCGGTCGCCCCCCGGCGTCATTCGCCGGGGTGGCCCGGGCTTTGCCGGCCCTCCCCGCCAGCCGCGAGATCCAAGAGCGAGCGTCGGCCCTGGGGTGGGACTGGCCCGCGGTTGAGGGCGTGTGGGACAAGGTCGGCGAGGAGCTCGACGAGTTGCGGGCGGCCTGCACTGATCCGGCCCTCGCCGACGAGCGGCTCCACGAGCTGGGTGACGTCCTGTTCGCCCTGGTGAACCTGAGCCGCTGGCTGGGGATCGACCCCGAAGAGGCGCTGCGCTCGGCCAACCGGCGGTGGGTGGAGCGCTACGCCGCCGTCGAGGCACTGGCCGCCGAGCGCGGCCTGGTGCTCGCCGACTTGGACGCCTCGGCCAAGGACCGGCTATGGAACGAGGTCAAGACAGGGTGACCGTCACCCGCGTCGCGCTGGTGGCGCACGCCTCCCTCCCCGACGACCCGCGGGTCCGCCGCCAGGCCGAAGCCCTCCGCGACGCGGGCTACGAAGTCGACCTGTTCGGGCTTCGGGATCCGGGGCAGGCCGCGATCGAGGACTGGGATGGCCTGCGCATCATCCGGCTCCCCGTCCGGCGCGCGTTCACCGGGTTCGCCGGGCATCTCGGGGAATACCTCGCCTTCGCGGCATTGGCGGCGGTGCGGCTGGCGGCCGAGCACCGGCGCCGCCACTACCGGCTGGTCCAGGTCGCGACCCTCCCCGATTTCCTCGCCTTCGCGGCGCTGCCGGTGCGGTTGACCGGCGTGCCCCTGTTGCTGGACCTCCACGAGGACATGCCCGAGTTCTACCGCGACCGATTTGCAGGGTCCGGCCTGCAGTTTCTGCTGCCGCTGGTCTCCGGAGCGGCGCGGGCGAGCGCGGCCGTTGCCGACGCGATCATCACCGTCCACCAGCCGCTGCGCCAGCTTGCCATCGCCCGCGGTGTCTCGGCCGAACGGATCTCGGTGGTCATGAACGGCGCCGACGAGCGGCTCTTCGACGCCACACGCTACCCGACCCATGCATTCATGGCCGACGGACGCGTCCGGCTCCTTCATCACAGCAACCTGCAGCGGATCTACGGCCTGGACGTTGCCATTGAAGCCGTGGCCCTCCTCGATCCGGGGCTCGGTGCCCACCTCGACGTCTACGGTGACGGCCCGTTCCGGGGCGAGATCGAGGCAGCCATCGATCGCCAGGCCGCGGGCGACCGGGTGACCCTCCACGGTCGTGTCACGCTCGATTCGCTCCCAGCCCTGCTGGCGGGCGCCGACATCGGTCTGGTGCCTACCCGTCCCGAGCCGTACCTCGAATACTCGCTGTCGACCAAGCTCATGGAGTACGTGGCGATGGGCGTCCCAGTCATCGCTTCGGATCTGCGCACATTTCGGGCGCACTTTGACGATCGCGCCATCCGCTATGTGCGGGGCAACGACCCGCGCGCGCTCGCCGACGCCATTACTGCCCTCGCCGCCGACCCTCTGGCCGCCGAGGCCCAGGCGGACGAGGCTCGTCGCCAGGCCGAGGGCTACGCCTGGACCGTTCAGGCGCCGCACTACCTGGCCGTGGTCGAGTCACTGCTGGCTCGAGGTAGACTCGTCGCATCGGGCGGGGTGTAGCGCAGCCCGGTAGCGCACCTGCTTTGGGAGCAGGAGGTCGGCGGTTCGAATCCGCCCGCCCCGACCACCTTTCAGCCACGCAGCGGAGGACGACCACGGGACCGATGACGCCGGCCTCCCCGACGCGTCAGCCGACGGGCGAGCTGTTGGTACCCGTGGCTCCGACCAGGACCGCCTATCGGCTCGCCAAGCGCGGCCTCGACGTCGCCGGCTCGCTGCTCGGCCTGGCGGTCACGTCACCGGTCATGCTGGGGGTTGGGCTCGCCGTCCGGCTCGATTCGCCCGGGCCCGTCCTCTTTCGGCAGGTGCGGCTGGGCCTCGGGGGCCGGCCGTTCACGGTGCTGAAGTTTCGGACCATGCACCTCAGCGCCGACGAGCGGCGCCATCAGGAGCACATCCGCGAGCTGCTCCGTGCCGGCCACCGTACTGACGAGGCGACGTGGACCCCCATCGCGGCCGACCCGCGGGTGACCGGGATCGGGGCGTTCCTTCGTCGTTCCCACCTCGATGAGCTCCCGCAGCTGGTCAACGTCCTGCGCGGCGAGATGAGCCTGGTCGGACCGCGGCCTCCGATCCCCTACGAGGTCGAGCTGTACGAAACGTGGCACATGCCCAGACTGTCGGTGGTGCCCGGCCTGACCGGACTGTGGCAGTCGCGAGGATGGGGCCGGTTGAGCTTCGGCGAGGGCGTCAAGCTGGACATCGAATACCTTGAACGCCGCTCGTTCGGGCTCGACGTTCAGATCATCCTGCGGACGCTGTGGCAGCTCCTTCGGGGGCGCCAGTTCTAGTCGCCCCACGGTCGGCCAGCGAGCCGATACCCAGCAGGAACCAGAACAGGAACGCCGCGGTGTTCCCCTCCAGCAGCATCGTCGTGACGGTCGCGATGCACACCACCGCCGTCGAGGACACCACTCCGGCTGGGACGCTGAACCGGCTGCCGGTCGCCTCACGCAGCGTGCGGATGGGGTGGATCAGTGCCGTACCGATCATCGCCAGGAAGGCGCTGACGCCCAGGACCCCGCCCTCGACGCCCATGTGGAGCCAGAAGTTGTCGACGGTCCGCTGGTTGGTGAGCAGGAGGTCCGTGCCGTATGTCGTGTGGACGGGGGATCCGAAGACGGAGGCCGCGGCGCCCCCGTAGCGACCCGGGCCGACCCCGAGAACCGGGTGCGCGGCAACGATCGGCAGCGCGTTGCGGATGAACAGGGTGCGCAGGTCGCGACCCTCGTTGACCGCGCTGAACCGGTTGACGGTGGTCGCAAACGGGTCATAACCCAACGATCCGCCGGCGAGGATTCCCTTCGGCATGACCACCGCTGTGGCATAGGCCAGCACCACCACCACCGCGAACGCCAGCAGCGCGCGCCGATCGATGATGAGTGCGACCAGCCCGAATCCGACCGCCACCCCGAGCCACGAGCCGCGCGAGTAGGTCAGGAGGAGGGCCAGGGTCAATGCCAGCGCCATCCCGAAGACGGCCCACCACCGACGGTCGCGCGGCAGGCGGACCAGGGAGAACAGGGTAAATGGCAGGGCCATACCGATCAGCGTGCCCAGGATGTTTGGGTCACGGACCAGGGAGCCGAGACGGACGCCTTCGCCCGACATGCCGGTAACCGGCGCAACGCCCAGCAGATCGGGCGACAGGAGGGCCTGACCGATGGCCAGCAGCGAAGTCAGTGCCACGACCCCCGCGATGGCCCACATCGCCTGCTGGGATTCCCTGGGGCTGAAGCCGACCATGCGCGGCAGGTAGAACAGGATGGCCGCGTCCAGGGTGAACACGAGGCCCGCCGCAGCCACCGTCGGCGGCACGGCGTTGACCACCGCCGAGACGATGGTGGTGGCCCCGAACACCGCCAGCGCCAGGCTGAACGGATGCCACACGGCGGTGGCCAGGGCGCCACGCCGCGCCCCGATCCAGGCCATGGCCAAGGTCATCACCACCAGGAGCCCTTCCGAGAAGAACCGGGCCACCGAGTGGACGTCCTCGGGGAGGAGGCGTTGGCCGGCATAGAGGTCGATGAGGGGCGGCGACAGTACGAGGACGACCAGCATCACCCGCGGCCAGCGGAGTGAGGCGAGGCCCAGGAGCCCAAGCAGGGCCAACCCCGCGATCAGGAACGCGGCCATCGACAGATAGGCTGCCCCCACCGCCAAGACGCTGAGGCCGGCGGCCATCACGGCCACCGAGCGTCCGGAGAACCGGGTCAGAACCGAGTCGACCCAGGTCGCTGCTTGTCCGGTCACGCGATCAGCTCGGTGGCCCGTCAGCCGACGATGCGAGGTACCAGCCAGCCAGCGCCGCCTCGCCGCCGAGCAGGCGCGCCATCTCGTTCCGAATGGCGTCTCGACTGGGGATGAGGAGGTAGTAGTTCAACGGATCGACGGGCAGGTCGACGTATCCCGGCCAGCCCAGGACCACGCGATCGATGTCGCCGGATGCGATCAGGGGCGCCAGGCTGGCGAGGTCGCCCGCCTGAGAACGCGGGAAATCGGTCGTCACCGTTTCCGATATCGCGGTGAGCAGCCCCGGCAGCGACATGATCAAGTTGGCGTCGGCGAACTTGTGCTGGATGGCGAGCAGGAACTCCTGCTGGCGCGCGGCTCGCAGGAAGTCGTCCTGCGTCTCCACCGTCCCATCGGGCAGGGTCAGGGTTCCCGATCGAATCCGCGCGTACGCGAGGGCATGAGCCCCGTCGTAGTGATGGCAGCCGGCCTCCAGGACCACGCCCCGCCGCCCTTCCCACGTCGGCCCACCGTAGGCGGGATCGGCCAGGACGCCAGGCAGGCAGAGGTCGACGCCACCGATGGCGTCAACCAGTGCCGCGAACCCGAGCAGGTCGACCCAGGCCACGTGGTGGATCTCGAGTCCGAGGTACAGGCCCACCGCCTGGCGGAGCATGAGAAGCCCGCAGTCCACGCTCTCGGCCAGCTCCGGGCACCATCTGGCTCGATCGGCATTCGCGTCGGACGCGAGCTCATTGATCCGCAACGGGAAGATGCCGTCGGCATAGACGCTTCGGTCGGGGAGTGGGACGTACCCGGAGTCGCGGGGGATGCTGACCATCGCGGCAGTCCTGTTCGTCGGATCGAGGGTCACGACCATGATTGTGTCGGTCAGCTCGTCCGTCCGTCCGGGTCCGGCGTCCGACCCGATGAGGAGGATGTTGACCCGTTCGGTGCCCTCCCAGCGATAGCTCGGATCGACCGGGTCGGGATGGCCGAAGACGGGCGGCGCCGAATGGTCAGGAGGCGTGAAGATCCGCCCCAGCGCTTGCTCGGCTGCGATTGCCGCCGTGGCGACCCACAGGTGCATCGCAATGGTCGCCACCATCAGCAGGCCCACCACGGCCACTGTCACCGGCGAGCGTCGGCCGGCGCCGGCCGGGAGAGGCTGTGGCTCGCGGGGAACAGGGGCGGTCGCCAGCCCGGCATGACCGATGGCGATCAGCCTCCAGATCATCACTCCCAGGTTCAGCCCGAAGACCGCCAGCAGGGCGCCGGGCAGAAGGAGCGTGCGCAACAGGGTCTCCGTCCCCATCGCCAGCGCCCCGCCGATCATGCCGATCAGGAGCAGCACGGGTGCGGCGAAGAGCAGCCCCAGCCACGGCTGACCGGCGTAGGCTTGTCC
>JBOGTA010000130.1:0-8885 GCA_050695855.1 Candidatus Limnocylindria bacterium | reverse complement strand
CGGCGGGTCTGGAAGTAGGGATCGCCAGAGTGTCCTTCCAGCCAAACGGTGTAGATCCCGGCCGGGACGGTATTCGTCGAGATGGCGTCCATGTCGACCGTGGTCCCGTTCTTGTCCGGAATGAACGTGTCGGTGGACCACAGGGGCTGATTCATGTGGCCGGCGGTCGGTGGGTCGTTGGTCGGCGGGTCAACGGGGATGAGGTCGTCGCTGGCGCTTGGCGCGAGATGGTCGCCGTGGAGGTGCAGCGTCACGGTGCTGTTGAACGCGTCGTTGCGAGACACCGTGAAGCTCGGCCCGTCGGTTGGGCCCCCGGTGGTCGAGGGCAGGACGATGGCGGTGGGTGGGGTGATCGAGAAGTCGGGAATCTCCATCACCGTGCCGTTGTAGACGGCCAGGAGGACGCGGTCGCCCACCGCAAAGACCCGCGAGAAGTTGCCGACCACCATGTTCGTGTCGTTCCCGGTCAGGGCCGCCACCTGATCGTTCGGGTCGGAGGGGTCCGTGATTGGCGGGAACATCGGACCGGGGTACCCGGTCAGCAGATAGTCGCCCTCCATACCCTTCAGGTTATTCGTGCTCGTTCCCGAGGTGGCGCCGTTGTAGTAGACCCTCGAGGTGACCGACTCGAAGTTTCGGACATCGAGCGCGATGAACCCGCGGAAGGAGCTGTCGTTGTTGGCCTTGCTGTCCGGACCGTAGAGCTCGAACGTCGGGCCCGGCTCGGCCTCGCTGGCCGGGGTGCGACCGCCATACCCGAGCACGCTGGTCGTGTCGACGGCACCCGTCGATGACGTAGCCGCCGTCGCCAGAGCGTCGACGAAGCCGCCGCCCGGACCCGGGGGGCCCTGGTAGCGACGCGCGACGAGGGGCAACGCCGGTCCGCCCTGCAGAGAGCACCGCGCGCGGCCCACCGCCCGAAGGCTGGAGACGCCCACCAGTCGGGCGAGGACGGTGTCCACGTCGGATGCCACGGCAACCCGGACAGTGCTGCCGCTGACGATGATCCCGCTTTCGAGGTACTCCGGGTCGCCGGCGTGTCCGTCTGCATAGAGCCGAGCCCCATCGGACGCGATCGACGGACTGGCACCGGCAGGGGACTGCTCGATATTGACCTCGGCGATGGTCCTGGCCTGGGTGGCAGCCGAGAGGTCTGAGTCGCCGGCAACCAGGGCCCGACAGGCGGCCAGGGCGCCCGCGTCGGCGGCGGTTTGGACGTGCCGCTGCTCGGCCACCTGGCGGCCGACGTCAATCGCCAGTCCCGCGAAGACGAGAAGCAGGGTCATGACCAGGGCGACCATGACCAGGACCTGACCGGGCGCTGCGCCTGGGCGCCGCATCGTCAATTGACCACCATCGTTGCCATGGCGCGCTGGAAGAAACGCCCACCCCCGTCGGTCGACAGCAGGGCGCTGATGAGCGGCACGACCACATCGCTGTGGTAACTGATCTCGACTCGGACCAGGCAGCCCTCACGGGTATCGGTCACGCATTCGGTCAGGCTGTCGCCCGGATCAGGGCATGGATCGCTGCTGCTGGCCGAGGCGCAGTAGGAGACCGTCACGTCACCGTTGACCAGGGTCGTGGTGGTCGGCATCGGGCATGCACCCCCACTCAGGGGAGCGCTGAAGTGGGGGCTGGCGTCATCCAGGAGGCCGAAGGAATCGGTCGCGGCGGTGATGATCGCGGCGCAGCGGTGGGCGTCGTTCCACAACGCGGTGTGGGTGTGGTCGTACACGTAGATCGTGCCCGCCCGGGCGCCTTCGCGAGCCGCATTGGTCAGCGTGACGTGGGCCCCGTACAGGAGCCCGAATTGGATGATGCCGACCACGATCAGCATGAGGGGCATCACGACGGCTACGAACTCGACCAGCGCCTGTCCCCGTTCCGTGCGCAGCGCGGCCCAGCGGACGACATGACCCGTCCGCTGCCCGCTCCACGGAGGCTGCCCCGCGCGCTGCATCGAACCCCGAGCCTAGGCTGGGGGAATGAGGTGGGGAATGACCCGTTAGATCGTCTCGGGATAGGTACCGATGGTGTCGGCTAGAATCGATGGCCCCCAGGAGGCCGCCCGATCCTTCCATGCCCGAGTTCACGCTGCACGCCCCGTTCGAGCCCACCGGAGACCAGCCCCAGGCCATCGCCGGGCTGGTGGACGGTCTGCAGGCTGGGATGCGGCACCAGGTCCTGCTGGGCGCGACTGGGACCGGCAAGACCTTCACCGCGGCCAAGGTCATCGAGGCTGTTCAGCGCCCGACGCTGGTGATGGCCCACAACAAGACGCTCGCCGCGCAGCTCTACCAGGAGTTCCGCGAGTTCTTCCCGGAGAACGCGGTCGAGTACTTCGTGAGCTACTACGACTACTTTCAGCCCGAGGCCTACCTGCCGCGCTCGGATACGTACATCGAGAAGGACTCGAGCCGCAACGACGAGATCGATCGGCTCCGGCACAACGCCACCCGGGCCCTGTTCGAACGACGGGACGTGATCATCGTGGCCTCCGTTTCCTGCATCTACGGGCTGGGGGCCCCGATCGACTATGGCGCGACGGTCATCAACCTCAAGGTCGGCGGGCACTATCGGCGCGACGGCGTCCTCCGGCATCTCGTCGACCTCCAGTACCAGCGCAATGATGCCGCGCTGGCCCGCTCACGATTCAGGGTGCGGGGCGACGTCCTGGAGGTCCAGCCGCCGCATGGGGAGGAGGTCGTTCGCGTCGACTTCTTTGGCGATGAGGTCGAGCGCATCGTCGAGGTCGACGGGCTGACCGGAGAGGTCCTCGCCGAGCGAACGGAGGTGAACTTCTACCCGGCGACTCACTACGTGACGCCGCGCGACAAGCTCCTGGCCGCCATCGGCGACATCGAGGCCGAGATGGAGGTCCGGGTGCGGGAGCTCGAGGCCCGGGGGCAGGCCCTCGAGGCTGCGCGCCTCCGCCAGCGCACGACCTTCGACCTGGAGATGCTCCGCGAGGTCGGATTCTGTCCCGGCATCGAGAACTACTCGCGTCACCTGTCACGCCGCGAGGCGGGGAGCCGGCCATGGACCCTGATCGACTACTTCCCGACCGACTTCCTGCTGGTGGTCGACGAAAGCCACATCACGATTCCCCAGGTCCATGGCATGTACAAGAACGACCGGACGCGAAAGGAGATCCTGGTCGAGTTCGGCTTCCGGCTGGAGTCCGCCCTCGACAACCGGCCGCTGACCTTCCACGAATGGGAGGCGCACCTCAACCAGGTGGTTTCGATGAGCGCGACGCCGGGTCCGTACGAATCGGAGCGCGCCGAGCGGGTGGTGGAGCAGTTCATCCGACCCACCGGCGTCGTGGACCCGGCCATCACCGTCCGCCCCACCGCCCACCAGGTGGATGACCTGCTGGCGGAGATCCGGGACACGGTATCGCGGGGGGAACGAGTCCTCGTCACGACCTTGACCAAGAAGATGGCCGAAGACCTGGCGGATTACCTGGCCGAGCTCGGGATCAAGGTTCAGTGGCTGCACAGCGAGGTCGACACCCTGGAGCGGGTCGAGATCCTGCGAGACCTCCGGCTGGGCGTCTATGACGTGCTGGTCGGGATCAACCTCCTGCGCGAGGGTCTCGACCTGCCGGAGGTGACTCTCGTTGCCATCCTGGATGCCGACAAGGAAGGATTCCTGCGGAGCGGCGGGTCGCTCATCCAGGTCATCGGGCGGGCGGCGCGTAACGTGGGCGGGCGGGTGATCATGTACGCCGATAAGGAAACGGCGGCGATGCGGACGGCGATCGAGGAGACCGATCGGAGGCGTGCCAAGCAGATCGCCTACAACGACGAGCACGGGATCGTGCCCGAAACGATCACCAAGGCCATCCGCGACATCCACGAGGGCCTGCGTCGAGTGGCCGAGGAGCGAAAGGCCCTGGAGCTGGAAGGGCGAGGCAGCGAGGAGGTCGCTGAGCTGGCGAGCCGTCTCGAGTCGCAGATGCGGGAGGCCGCGCGCAACCTCGAGTTCGAGCGCGCCGCCGCGCTGCGGGACGAGCTGGTCGCCCTGCGTCGCCTTCGCGAGGAGTTGGCGGCGGCTCCCGGCGAGATCCCGGCCGACGTGTACGCCGCCGCCGCCGAAGCCGGCCGCGATGGCTGGGGACCCGGCGCCGGCCCGCGTCGCGAAGTCTTCAGTCTCGCCGCTCGACCCCGCGTCATCCCTGCCGGAACGCGGCGGCGCCCGCCGCGCCGACGGTAGTCGGTCGGCGTCATGGCCGGCACGCTGCCCCACGCCGTCTTCGTCGAGACCGGAATCGACGACGCGGGTCGCGCGATGGCCTTCGCCGGTGAGCTCCCCGGCTGCGCGACAATCGCCGACGACCCGGCGACCGCCGCCGGCGGAGTTCCGGCGCGGGTGGCGGCCTTCGTCGCGTGGCTCCGTCGCTGTGGCGAGGATCTCGTCGAGCCGGTTGGCAACTGGTACGAGGTCGAGCGCGCGGCGTCGACGCGAGGACCCGATGGCGGGCTCCGACGCGCGGCCTTCTCCCTGGACGAGCTGCCGCCCTCGGCGGCGGAGTTTGAGACCTGGCTGCGCTGGGCGGAGCTGGCGCGCGAGGAGCTGGCAGCGGCGCTCGACGCGCGACCGTCAGCCGCCGACGACCTGGAATGGTTGGCCGCCCAGGACGCGTGGTTGACGACCGACCTCGCGCCCGTACCCGGGATCGAACGGCGGGGCTCGGGGCTGGACCGACTCTACGATGCCCGGGACGCACTGACCGCCGCGCTCGCGGCGGCGGGTCCGGGAGGGACCGGCGTGCGTCGCGCCCTGCGCCTGGCGATCGCCGACGACTTGCGCGCGGTGGAGCTCCTCGCAACTCGGTGAACGCACCCGTGAACCGGGTCGAGCGGCTGGCCTGGCTGTCCATCCCGCTGACGTTGGCCGGGATGGTCCTGGTGTTCGTGACCATCGGGAGCCTCGGGGCGCCACGAGCCGAGCTGGAGCGGATCGACGTATCCGAGGTTCTGGCGGTCACGAATCCAGCGGCGGTGTTCGGCTCACGGGAGCTGCAGGTGGTGGGCTGGTACGCCAATCTGGCGGACGGCTGCTTGGCCGACGACGGCGAGGGACCCGACGCCAACTGGCTCGAGCGCTCCTGCCCAGTCCATCTCCTGCTGCCGGAGCAGCCGGTCGCCAGCCCGGCGCAGGGCGCCCTTCAGGCCATCGGCCTCCGGCTGGCGGCTCCGACCGGGGAGCCGTTTCCGCCTCGGCCCCAACCGGATGGATGGCATCTGCTGCTCGAGCCGCTGGTGGTCACGGGCCACTTCGATGACCCGGCCGCGCCTGACTGTGATCCAGGGCTCGCTGCAATGTGCCGGAATACCTTCGTCGTGTCGGACACGGACGGTTTGGTGCACTAGGAATTCCCGGCAGCGCCCCGACCGCGTACGATTCGTTCGAGGCACGCCCAGCGTGCGATCTCGTACTTTCTGTGGAGAGACCCGACGGACTTTCAGGCGCTTATGGTGGGCATCGTCGCCATCGCTCTCGGCGCTGCCTTCATGCTCCTTGGATACCGTCTGGCCCTCATCCTGCTGCCTCTGTGGGGCTTCTTTGCCGGGTTCATTTTCGGGGCCCAGCTCCTGCAGGAGTTCTTCGGGGATGGCTTCCTGGCCACGACCACCAGCTGGGCGGTTGGCGCCATCGTCGGCCTCATCTTTGCGGTCCTGTCCTTCCTGTTCTGGTACGTCGCGGTGGTCATCTCGTTCGCGTCGGTCGGGTACTGGCTGGGCTGGGGATTCATGACCCTGATCGGCTTTTCGGAAACCGGGTTCGTGGCGTTCGCCATTAGTCTCCTCCTGGGAGCCGTCTTCGCCGTCGGCGCGTTCGTGACCGGCGTGCCGCTGGCCGCCCTCGTCGTCATCACGGCGGTAGGTGGTGCGCACGCCCTCATCGCCGGTGTCCTGGTCCTGCTGGGCACGGTTGAGGTAACGGCCCTTGCCTCCGGCGTGGCGAGCGCCATCATCACAACCAATGTCGGGTGGTGGCTGGCCGCCCTCGGCCTGGCGGTGATCTCGATCATGTTCCAGCTGCGCACGATCGGGGAGTATGTCCTGGAGCCGCCCGCCGCGCGCATCTGACCCGTTTGTAAACCGAACAGGTGTTCATATCGGTCTGATATCATCCGGCCCGATGCCCTCGGACCGGATCGTCGTGCGCGGCGCGCGCGAGCACAACCTGCGCAACATCGACGTGGACATGCCCCGGGACCGGCTGATCGTCATCACCGGCCTGTCGGGATCGGGGAAGTCCAGCCTGGCGTTCGACACGATCTATGCCGAAGGCCAGCGTCGCTACGTCGAGTCGCTTTCGGCGTACGCGCGCCAGTTCCTGGGCCAGATGGAGAAGCCCGACGTCGACCAGATCGACGGGCTTTCGCCCGCCATCAGCATCGACCAGAAAGGCGCCAGCCGGAACCCGCGCTCGACGGTCGGTACGGTCACGGAGATCTACGATTACCTGCGCCTTCTATTCGCCCGGATCGGGCGCATGCACTGCCCGGTGTGTGGTCGTGAGATCGAGCGGCAAACGGTTGAGCAGATCGTCGATCAACTCTACGGGCTGCCCGATGGGACCCGGGTCCTTGTCCTGGCTCCGGTCGTCAAGGACCGGAAGGGCGAACACGAGAAGGTCCTGGCCGGGGCCCGCCAGGCGGGCTTCGCCCGGGTCCGGATCGACGGCGAGGTCCGCGACCTCGACGAGGAGATCTCGCTGGCCAAGACCTTCCGCCACACGATCGAGATCGTCGTCGACCGCCTGGTGATGCGGCACGGCAGCCGGGACGACGCCGATGGGGAGCGGCCGGATGCCGCCCGCCTGGCCGACTCGATCGAGACGGCCCTCCGCCTGGCGGACGGAACCGTGCTGGTCAACCTCCCCGACGATGGAGGGCCGGGGACGGACCGGCTGTACTCCGAGCGCTATGCGTGCCCGGAGCACGGTGGATCCTTCGAGGAGCCGGCCCCCCGCAACTTCTCGTTCAACTCGCCGCACGGCGCCTGCCCGGATTGCACCGGCCTCGGCAGCCGGCTCGAGATCGACCCTGACCTCATCCTGCCCGATCCCAGCCGCTCAATCCGGGACGGCGCCATCGTGCCGTGGCGACGGATGGCGGTCACCGACTCGTGGTTCAGCAAGATCCTCGACGCGGTCGCCGTGCGGTACGACTTCTCGCCCGAGCAGCCGGTGGGGGAGCTGAGCGAGGATGCGCGCCGGATCGTGCTCCGGGGCAACGGCGGCGAGCGAGTTGTTGTCCCCTACCAGTCGCGATCTGGCGCGACGCACGAGTTCACGACGACCTTCGAAGGCGTGATCCCGAACCTCGAGCGCCGTTACCGAGAGACAGGCTCGGACGCGGTCCGGACCGAGATCGAGCGCTACATGACCACCAGCCCATGCCCCACCTGCGGCGGGCTGCGGCTTCGCCCCGAGTCGCTGGCGGTGACCGTCGGCGGCCGCAACATCATCGATACGACGCGGCTCTCGGTCACCGAGGCGCTGGAGTGGTACCGATCGCTGCCGGGCCGCTTAACGGCGCGGGAAAACGCCATCGCCCGGCAGGTGCTCAAGGAGGTCCGCGCTCGCCTCGGATTCATGGTCGACGTCGGTCTCGACTACCTCACCCTGGATCGCGCCTCTGGAACGCTGAGCGGCGGGGAAGCTCAACGGATCCGGCTGGCGACCCAGATCGGCTCCAGCCTGATGGGCGTGCTGTACATCCTGGACGAGCCGTCGATCGGGCTCCATCAGCGGGACAACGCGCGGCTCATCGCCACCCTGAATCGGCTCCGCGACCTCGGGAACACGCTGATCGTTGTCGAGCACGACGAGGAGACGATCCGGGCCGCGGACTGGGTGGTGGACATCGGACCCAGGGCGGGGGAGCACGGGGGACGCCTCATACACTCCGGACCGCTCGCCGAGCTGCTTCGCAACGAGCGTTCCATCACTGCCGACTACCTGCGCGGCGACCGATCGATCCCGGTGCCCCGCCGCCGCCGAACGGGGAGCGGGGAGTGGCTCACCGTGCGGGGTGCGGCCGAGAACAACCTGCGGGCCATCGACGTCGGGTTTCCGCTGGGCCGGGTGGTGGCGGTGACCGGCGTGAGCGGCTCCGGCAAGTCGAGCCTGGTGACCCAGATCCTGTATCCCGCCCTGGCGCAGCGGTTGCATGGCGCCCGCGATCGGCCCGGCCGGCACGGCGGGCTGGACGGGGTCGAGTGGGTCGACAAGGTGATCGATATCGACCAGAGCCCCATCGGGCGCACGCCACGCTCGAACCCGGCCACCTACACCGGCCTGTGGGCGCCCCTCCGCGAGCTCCTGGCCGCCGTCCCCGAGTCGCGCCTGCGCGGCTACAGGCCGGGGCGCTTCAGCTTCAACGTCAAGGGCGGGCGGTGCGAGGCGTGCGAAGGGGCGGGGATCGTGCAGATCGAGATGCACTTCCTGCCCGACGTGTACGTGGCCTGCGAGGTGTGCAAGGGACAGCGTTACAACCGCGAGACGCTGGAGATCCACTACAAGGGCCGCAACGTGGCCGAGATCCTGGAGATGACCGTCGACGAGGCGCTCGACTTCTTCGGACCCATCCCGGCCATCAAGAACCGGCTGCAGACCCTGCAGGACGTGGGCATGGGCTACGTCCATCTCGGCCAGCCGGCCACCACCCTGTCGGGCGGCGAAGCACAGCGCGTCAAGCTGGCCACCGAGCTGTCACGGCGGGCCACCGGGCGCACGGTATACATCCTCGACGAGCCGACCACCGGCCTCCACTTCGACGACGTGGCGCGCCTGCTCCAGGTGCTCGGCCGGCTCGCCGACACCGGCAACACGGTGGTCGTGATCGAGCACAACCTGGACGTGGT
>JBOGTA010000129.1:0-6954 GCA_050695855.1 Candidatus Limnocylindria bacterium | reverse complement strand
GGCCGAGGCATTCGGCCCACTTGCCGCCAGCTACCTGGCCCCCATCGCCATGCTGGTCGGCATCTTCGGGCTCTTCGTCCTGGCCTTCGCGCTGGCCTCCTTCCTCACCCGGCTGATCGGCGAGGCGGTGGGCGGAGATCAGGTCCGGATCCCTTTGGGCCAGGTGGCGGGCACCTATGCGCCGACCCTGCTCCCCATTGCCGCCGGCTACCTGGTGGCGCACTACCTGACCCTGGTCATCCAGGGACTGGCCTGGCTCCCGCTCCTCCTCGTCGACCCGCTGGCCCTGGCGCCCGTGCTCGACTTCATCCCGACCGTGTTCATCTGGTACCTGTCTGTCGGAGCCATCGTGGGCGGCCACATTGCCGCCGTCGTGCTGGCCCATCGTCTCGCCTTGCGGGACCAGGCCTTGCGCCCAATCCTGGCTGGGCTCCCACTCGTGGTCCTGATGATCGGCTACACCGTCCTGTCGCTCTGGATCATCGCTCAGCCCATCGTCATCGAGCCGGCCTAGCCCGATGGAGCTGAGCCTGGCGCTGGCCTTTGCCGCGGGGTTCGTGTCGTTTCTGACCCCGTGCGTCCTGGCCATGGTGCCGGTCTACCTCGCGTTCCTGGCCGAGGCGGCCGTAGGCGTGCCCGCGCCGGCCGGCACCGGCACCGCCGCCAACCCAGACGTCGATATCGGCTCAGGCCCAGTCGTCGCCCAGGCGGCACTCTTTACGTTGGGCTTCAGCACCGTGTTCGTGCTGCTGGGCATTTCAGCGGGCCTGGTGGGCGCCACACTCTTCCGCGACCCGCTCGTTCGGCAGGTGGCCGGGGTGGTGATCATCGCCATCGGCCTGCTCATGACCGGGGTTCTTGGACCGGTACTGGATCGCCTTCCGACTCCACAGACGTCCGCGAAGCTGCCAGCGGGTCGCGTATCGCGAGCGGTGAGCCTGGGGGCCCTGGTGGCGGTGGGCTGGACGCCGTGCATCGGCCCGGTGCTCGGCGCCATCCTGGTCATGGGCGCCTCCACCCAGGACGTTGCGGCCGCGACCGTCCTGCTGTCCGCCTACTCCGTCGGGTTGGCGGTTCCCTTCCTGACCGCGGCGGCCTTCCTGCCGCGGATCCGCCCGGCCCTGCGGTGGCTGCGGGCGCACGAGCGCCCGATCCGGGTCGCCGCCGGCCTGGCCGTGATCGGGATCGGGCTCCTGGTCTTCTTCGACGCCTTCACCCGGCTGGCCGGCCTCTTCAGCGAGTTCTTCCTCTAGCCCCGGCGGCGGGGATGCCGGCTAGGCCTCAGCCGGAGGCGCGAATAGATACCGATACAGGAGCGCCACCACCACCGCGCCTAGGAAGGGCCCGATCCACCACACGTACCAGTTGTCAAATGCCCCGGCCGCGACGGCCGGGCCGAACCAGCGGGCCGGATTCATGGCTCCGCCGGTCAGGGTCCCGCCGAACAGGATGTCAGCCGCGACCGCCAGGCCGATTGCCAGACCCCCGATCTTCGGGCCGCGGGAATCGACGGCCGTGCCGAACACGGCCAAGAGCAGGACCGCGGTCATGACCGACTCGAGAAGAATGCCCGTCGCCGGGTCCACGCCCGCGCCCAGGGCCGGAACCGCCGGGCCGACATCGGTGAAGCGCCAGGCCAGTGCGAACCCGGCCGCCGCGCCGCCAACCAGCTGCGCGACCACGTAGGCCAGGCCTTTGACAGCGTCGATCTTGCCGGCCACCCACAGACCCAGTGTCACCGCGGGATTGAAATGACCCCCTGACGTGGCCCCCAGCGAGGAGACCAGCACCGCCAGGACGACGCCGTGGGCCAGTGCCACCACCAGCAGGGTGGCGGCCGGGTCACCGGTCACCACCAGCGCGGCGCCCGCCGCGATGAAGAAGAACAGGAACGTCCCGATCGCCTCGGCGACCAACGCGGGTGCCCAGTCTCGCATCAGGTCCTCCGTCTGGACGTCGCGACCTTCCGCCTCGTGCGGCGGGTCCGATCGTGCATCCTACTCGACGTGCCGCCGGCGATCTGGCTCCTGCTGGCGATTGGGACCGAGGTGGTGGCGACCAGCGCCTTGAAGGCCTCGGACGGCTTCACCCGCCTCGCGCCATCGGTGATCGTGATCGCCGGATACGGGGCGAGCTTCTACTTCCTGTCGCTGTCACTGCGGGATATCCCGCTCGGCGTGGTGTATGCGGTGTGGTCGGGCATCGGGACCGCGGCGATCGCCCTCATCGGGGTCGTGTTCTTCCGCGAGACCCTGGGCTGGGTCGGGATCGCCGGGATCGGGCTCATCGTGCTGGGAGTCGTGCTTCTCAACGCATCGGGTGCTCACAACTGATGCGGTCCGCAGAAATCGCTCGACCCAATGTCCGCAGCTTCGAGGTGGTGCCCCCGGACGGACTCGAACCGCCGACGCCAGCCTTAGGACGGCTGCGCTCTGTCCACTGAGCTACGGGGGCCATCCAAGAGGGTACGCCTATGATCCGGACGTGGCGAACTCGGCATCGGTCCTGGTCCTGTATGTCGGGCCCAACTGCCACCTGTGCGCCGATGCCGAGATCCTGCTCGAGGAGCTCATCGGCGCCGATGCCTATCGGGTCGTCGACATCTCCGCCGATGCCGACCTCATCCGCCTGTACGGAGGACGAGTCCCGGTGGTGACCGTGGATGGGGTGGACCGGCTGGAGGCCCCGATCACCGGTCCCGACCTGGTGGACCTGATGGCGGAGCTGGGGGTATCGGTCTAGCGGACACCGCCTACGAGACCACCACGCTGCCGTTCATGGCCGGATGGACCGTGCAGTCGAAATAGAAGGTCCCCGCCTCGAGGGGCGGGATCTCGTACTCGATCGACTCGCCGCCGTCGATGATCTCACCCGCGAAGAGCTCGCTGCCCCTGCCTGAATCGGTGTACATGGCCACGTTGTGGGGCTCGCTGTCCGCGTTGTCGAGGACGATGGTGACGGTCTCGCCGGCGGGCAGGCTCAGGCAGGTCGTGTCGAAGGCAAGAGATTCGGCGCGGATGGTGATGACTCCGTTCACCGGTTCCCGGCAGACGACCGACCCCGACGGGCTCGGTGCGCCGCCGCACCCGGCCAGCAGGAGGAGGAGGAGGCAGATACCAAAACGAGCGAGCACGGGGCGGGATGATACCGGGGTTGCCGCGTCAGCGAACGATGAAGGTCCCGTGCATCGAGGGCGTGACGAAGCAGGAGAAGTAGTAGGTCCCGGCGTCCAGGGCGGGGATCTCGTAGATCATGGTCGCGTCAGGCCCGCTGAAGATCTCGCCTCGGAACAGCTCGAGGTCCAGGGACGCGTTGCGGTGAACGGTCAGGTTGTGGTTCGCGTCGTCGTGGTTGGTGAAGTACACCATGGTGGGCACGCCGGCCACGCCCTCGATGGCGTTGGTGCTGAACTGTCGGTTGCGGACGGCGAGGACGACAGCCCCCTCCGGGATGGAGGGCTGGGGCGTCGGTCGTCGGGTGGCAGCCGGCCGGGAGCTGCTGCCCGGACCTGGCGTGTTGCCGGTTCCGCCCAGCGCGTCGCAGGCAGTGAGGACCAGGAGCAGGGCAAGCAAGATCCCCGCTGCACGAAGTAGCGGCCGCGCCGAGGATCGGTACGCAGGGTGCATTGGCACGGTGTGACCTGTTGCCAGAATGCCACACCCCGACCCGTCACCGGGAGGGGTACTCATGGGTCAGCCCGGCAGGACCGTTCGGCGCCCGGCCCGAGATCCGTCCCTCCGACGGCCGATCCGACGGACAGTCAGCAGCGCGACGCCGGCAATCCCGAACCCGATCGCCACTAACAGCAGGATCGGCGGCGGGTCCTGGACGAGCAGCGGTCCGGCTTCGAACGCCTGCCACACGGCGCCCTGTACAGCCGGACCCTGGGAGAGCCGCTGGATTCGGTGCGCGCGACGGGTGAATGGGTCGGCGGAGCCTCTCCTGGTGCGCCGCCATACCAGATTCGCAGGCAGCTGGCCTACTCGGCCCGGACGGCGAACCCTTTGTCGGTGGCCAGGACCTGGATTGGCAGCTCGCCCCGGTCGTGCGTGAAGTAGCACCACCATCCCTCTGCCGCAGCCCGGCTGACGAGGACCTGACGTGCTTCCACTGCGTCGATCGGGTAGTCGTCGTAGGCGCTCGTCCAGCGCACCGGGAGCTGCCAGCGGGTGGGAATCAGGTCGCCAAAGAAGATGCCCCGCTCCCCGGCGGCACCGGCACGACCCAGGAGGACCGCCTGCGACCCGCGCGTGTGGCCGCCGGTGCGGGACACGGTCACGCCTTCCACCAGCTCGACATCGCCGTGAACCTCGGCCAGCTGACCCGCGGCCTGGACGACGTCCAGGTGGTCGCCCTGCATGATCCCTACCTGGCGCAGCTCGTCGCTGCGGGCCGCCTGGACTTCGTCGCGCTGGACGACGTACCGGGCGTTCCGAAAGGCCGGACGTCCGTCGGTGTCGACCATGCCTCCGGCGTGGTCGTAGTGCAGGTGGCTGACGACCACGAAATCGATGAGATCCGGGTTCTCCCCGACGGCGTCCAGCGCAGCGACGGGATCCCCGCCTTCGACGCCCTTGATGTCGCGGTCGCGCGCGCTCATCCCCAGCCCGGTGCCGGTTTCGACCAGGATCCGCTTCCCGCCAGCCTCGACCAACAGGAGGTTGAGCCGGCACAGGATCCGTCCCCGCTCATCGGTCTCGACCTCGCGGGACCACAGCGGTTTCGGCGCGACCCCGAAGAATCCGCCCGCATCGGGACGGAACCACCCCGCCCGTACCACTCGCACCTGCACGTCACCCGCGAAGCGCCGAGCCTTGGCGCGGGGCGTGATCTCGTACAGCGGCTCGGCCACGCCGCTTTCAGGTCCTCTCAGTCCCGGTCGGCGCGTCGCGCGCGGCCGCGCTCGAAATCGGCGAAATAGCGGCTGGCGGTGGGATCGGTCTGGCCCCGGTAGCGCGATCCGAGGGCCGGATCCCCGTAGGCTCGATCCACGGGGCTGCTCAAACGCTGGAAGCTGATCTGGCCGATCTTCATGCCGTCGAGGAGGGTGATGGGCAGGTTGGCCACGTTGGACAGCTCCAGGGTCAGGTGGCCGTCCCAGCCGGGGTCCACGTAGCCGGCCGTCGAATGAATGAGGAGCCCCAGCCGGCCGAGGCTCGACTTGCCCTCCAGGCGCGCCACCAGGTCATTGGGCAGGGCGACGCGCTCGAACGTGGAGCCCAGCACGAACTCGCTCGGATGGAGGATGAACGGCTCATCCCCGCTGATAGTGACCAGCTCGGTCAGGTCGGGCTGCTCCTCGCGGACGTCGATGAACGGGTAGCGCGTGTTGCGGAACACGCGAAAGCTTCGGTCCAAGTGGAGGTCGACGCTCGAGGGCTGGACCGCGTCGGGGTCGAACGGGTCGATGACGATCCGGCCGGCCGCGAGCTCCGCCCGGATGTCCCGGTCGGACAGGATCACTCGCTGGGCCCGCTCCGCTGCCGGATCAGGCGGTCCACCTCGCGCTTCAGGGTCCCGATGTCCTCGTAGCTGTGATAGACCGATGCGAACCGGATGTAGGCCAGCTGGTCGATCCCCCGGAGGGCCTCCGTGGCCAGCTTGCCCACCTCCTTGGAGGTGACTTCGGTGTCGCCGCGGTCGCGCAGGCGGGCCTCGATCTCATCGGCCGCCGATTCCAGCCGGACCAGGGTCACCGGCCGCTTCTCGCAGGCCTTCATCAAACCGGCCAGGACCTTGGCCCGATCGAAGTCCTCGCGTGACCCGTCGCGCTTGACGACGATCAGTCGCGCGCCCTCGGGGCGCTCGTAGGTGGTGAACCGATGCGCGCACGTTTCGCATTCGCGGCGGCGACGGATGGTGCTGCCATTCTCGAGGTCGCGGGAGTCGATGACGCGCGTTCCCGACTCATTGCAGCGCGGACAGCGCATAAGGCTCCTCTCCGGCTCGAACTACACCACGGGTGGTACCGATGCGTACGATACCACAAGATGTGCCGCTTTCGGCCGGTGGTCAGGCTCCGAGCTGATGGATGCGGGCCGCGACCGACATGTCGGCCGGCATGCCCGCCTTCCAGGAGAACAGGATCTCGGCGATCTCGCGCATCCGCATCTGGGCGTGGATGACGTTGAGGTGGCCGCGCTTCCAGTACGCCTGCGGCCCGTCGTCGTAGATGCTGGCATGCGGCATGCGGGTCAGCCCGCAACCCCGCTCGATGGTCACCAACCCCCGGAGCGCCCGCTCGAGGTTGGCGTCGAACTCGGCATGCAGGGCGCGGAGGGGCTCGGGGACGAACTGCTCGGCGACCTCGAGGGCAATCTCGTCCAGGGCCGTCTCCGCCCGTGCCAGCGGCTCGGCGATCTCGTCCGGCTCGCGGATCTTGCGCCGCAGGTCATCCGCGATCAGGCTCACCGTGTCGCACAACTCCTCGATGCGCTCGGTGTGGGGAACCATGACCTTCCGATAGGCCGACAGCTGTCCGGCATCGACGTGGTCCGACGCGCGACGACGAAAGACGGACAAGGTCATGACCTCTTTCGCCGAGCGATCTCTGCCGTCAGGCGCGGCACGATCTCGAACAGGTCGCCCACCACGAACAGGTCCGCATACTCCCCGATCGGGGCGTCCGGGTCGCGATTGATGGCCACCACGTGTTCGGCGGCCTGCATCCCGACCCGGTGCTGAATGGCGCCACTGATGCCAACGGCCAGGTACAGCGCCGGTTTGACGACCTTACCGGTCTGGCCGATCTGGAGCTGATACGGAATCCAGCCGGCATCGGCGGCAGCCCGACTCGCACCCACGGCGCCGCCCAGCGCGGCCGCCAGCTCGTTCAGGGTCTCGAAGCCGGCCGCGCTCCCCACCCCGCGCCCGCCGGCGACGATGATGTCTGCCTCCTCGAGCGCCGCGATGGCAGCGTTCTCGGTGGCGCTCTCCACGATCCGGACCTGGGTC
>JBOGTA010000128.1:0-3545 GCA_050695855.1 Candidatus Limnocylindria bacterium | reverse complement strand
GTCATGATCTCGAGCAGGCGCTCAGCACGTCCGTCCACCTGCCCATCGAGCCGGGCCTGCCTGACCACCAAGGACCAGTACACATATGACCTACGGACATTCCCTGGTACCGATGCCAGCTGGGCCGAAGCACCTGGCTCGCAAGCCATGACCGCCGCGTAAGCGGGACCCAATGAGGGACCCAGCCATTCGCGAGCCGATACCTCGGCAGCGTCCGTCTGGCTGGCCATTGCCGCCAGGAAGGCTTGTTGGCGACCGCGCACCTCAGGCGTCGGCAGACCTTGAGACCAGCGGTCCATGGCCACGTCGATCACGTCCAGCGTTGATACGCCAGGGGGGAGGAGTTCACTCCAGCCGCTCGCGGCGACAGTCTCCGGCCAGGCCTGGAGGAATTCGCCCAGCGTCGCCAATTGGTCGCCATTTCTGCCGTCCTGCACCTGCCATTTAGCAGTCAAAAGGAGGTTGGTCGGATCCGACCGTTGGACTTCCAACGCCTGTCCCAGCGCGGCCCATGCCGCGTCGGAGTTCCCAGAGGCTGCGTGCGCGAGCGCCAAACTGCGCCACGCGAGGTCGTCGCTCGGGTTGAGCTGGACGGCGACCTCCAGGGACTCGACCGCTGAGGGCGCGTCATCGGTTAGCAGCTCAGCAGTGCCGAGCTGGCGGGCATAGAGAGCCATCCCGGGGTCGAGGCGATGGGCGAGCTCGAGCCGAGGGACGGCGCCAGCGAAGCTTCCGCTATGAATCGATGAGCGAGCGGACAAATAGACGACGTCAGCGAATGAGGTCGCTGTCCAGGCCGCCGCGATGACGGCGAAGCAGGCGAGAGATGCCAGGCGCACGAAGCGGTGAACGACCGGCACAGGGACCGGGCTGCCCACTTCGCGAGGAATGGCGAAGGCCGCCCACCCGACAGCCACCGCCACCAGGAAACCGAAGTCGGTTGGATTGGCGGCCAGCCCCGCGACGGCGAACGTGATCAATACCCAGCGTGCGGCCTCCGAGCGACCACGTAGCAGGCCTGGCAGTAGCGTGATGACGATTGCAGCGACCGCCGCGACGCCCAGCAGTCCCGCCTCCGGTAGGAGCTGGAAGATAACGCTGTCCGGATGCCGCGGAGCCCATGCATTGGTGTCGAAATAGTCGGTGAGCTGGAGGACCCAGGGAAAGGAGCCCGGCCCATACCCCGCGACAGGCTTGGAGAGCCACGCGTCAAGCAGCGGCCCCCACATCGCGCCCCGGGCCTCGATCGATTCCGTGGCCAGGATTCGCTGAAGGACGGTGCCAACGATTCCGCTGGCTGAGACGACGAGGATGCTCGCGAGCGCCGCGATACCGACACTGATCTGACTCCGGCGGTCTCTCGGCCGGTGCCGGATAGCGAAGGGGATGAAAAGTGCCGCTGAGGCGACTGCAATTGCAACCCAGAGGTTTCGTGAGCCGTCCACGAGCACGATGAGCAGCGTCAGGATCCCGACCACGGTCGCGGCCGCGGCCCGTCGTGGCCCGACGCGACCCACCCACCAGCTGGGATAGAGCATGACGCACAAGAGCGTCAGGTCGTGGCGATGTCCCCATGGGACCGCAGACAGGTTGAGGTCCAGCGGCGGGATGACACTCCAGCCCGTCAGCGACCACCACTCGAGAGCAGGAAGCAGCCATCTCGCTGCGGTCAGGAACGTGAACAGCGCGGACAGACCGATGAGGCACCAGATGAACGCAGCTCGGCCCGCATCCACCGCAAGCAGAGTGCGGGCGACGAACAGCGCGGCCGTGTAGAGCAGAGCGGCGAGCACCGCATCGAAGGCCTGCCGAGGAAACTGGGCGAGGACTGCGGCCGCCGCAAATAGGAGCAAGCCCAACAAGATGCCGCGGTCGACGCGATCTGCCCGCTTGGGAGCCGTCACCAAGTAAGTCAGGATCACCGTGCCCGCCGCGATCGCGTTCACGATCCGGAGGATGGGGTGAGGGTCGCGCTGACCGGCCTCGCCGAGAATCACGAAATACGCCAGGGCCAGGACGGCGGCGATGATGGCGACGGTCTGCCGCTGCGGAATCACGGCCCTCCTGCCACGCGATCGGCCATGGCGGTGACGACTCGCTCGGCAAGGTCGATCGAGTAGTTCTGGCCGCGGTCGTGGGGGTAGACCTGGAACATGTTCGCGATCCATAGCCCCGGGACCGGCGTTTCGAACGGTGGGATGCGGGCCGCGTAGTCGACGGTGACGATCGGCTGCGCGAAGGGCGCACCGAACCCCCAGACATCGGTCACCCAGGATCGGTCCAGCTTCGGGTTCAGACGCTGCAGGGCGGGCAGCCAGTCGGTCAGGAGCTGCTGGGGATCGGTCTTGAGAACGGGATCGTCCATGGGTCGATAGCTCCCGAGATAGACGATGTGCCGGCCACCGTATTCGGCCGGTGATCGCATGTTGGTGTGCTCAACCAGTGCAAGGAATGGGAATCCCGGGTCATTGAGGTTGACCCAGTAGGCATCGGTCAGGGGTCGGTCGAGGGCCAGGACCAGGCAGTGGGCGCCCAGGGCGGGCCCCGGGTCGTGCCTTTCGCGCCATGCGTCAGACAGATCCGGGGTCAGGCGGGCGGTCAGCCGGGTCGGCAGCGTGGACAGCACCAGGTCGAACGTTTCCTCCACCAGGTCGCCGCCCCCGGCGGAGTGGTGTGTGACCGAGAGCGGCCCACCCCGGCGCTGGATGAGCGTGACCTCCCGGCCCAGGCGGACTTCTCCGCCGACGCCCGCAACTGCCGACGCGAGCGTGTCGTACAGGCGCTGGAAGCCGCCGGCCAGATAGCCCAGCTTCGGCGTCCGGTCGTGGACGCGCGCCCAGAACCAGGACAGCGCGATGGTCTCCGCTGCGTCACCAAATTTCGCCCGCAGGAGTGGATCCCACACGACGTCTGCGGCCCGGTCCCCCATCTGGCCGCGGATCCATGGACTGGCGCGGACGCCTTCCAGCCGATCCGGACGGCTGAGCATCTTCAGGTATGCCAGCGCCAAACCCATCCGGAGTCGGTCCCACAATGGGAGCGGACGGAAGCGGAGAAGCGATAGCGGCGAGTCGAGCTGGTGGAGGCGGCCGCCATGTAGCACGACGGTGCGGGGCCGATGCCATGTCAGGTCGTTGCCGAGCCCCAGCTCATGGATGAGCCGGATGGCGTGATGGTCGCTCTGGAACAGGTGGTGGTAGAACTTCTCGAGCCACGGACCGTCATCGCCAGCGGGCCGGAACCCGGCCGCCAACCCGCCCGGAACGGGCTCTCGCTCGAAGACGGTAACTCGGTGGCCGACTTGCGCCAGCCGCAGGGCGGCGGAAAGGCCAAGCGCCCCGGCTCCCAAGACGGCGACTCGTCGGATCTCCATGGTTCTCCAAGTCTGCATCCTCCGCGGCTCGAAAGCCGGCGATCGGATGCTAGCCTCCCGCGAATGGGAGGCCGGCGCTCATGAAGACCGATGTCCGCGGGGACGACACCGATCCCGCAGCCGCCTGGTTTGGAGTCGGGCTTGCGCTGTTCCTGGGTGGCCTGGTTCGCGC
>JBOGTA010000127.1:0-3648 GCA_050695855.1 Candidatus Limnocylindria bacterium | reverse complement strand
TCGTTCCTGACCATCGTGCCCTTCACCGACGACGTGAAGGAGCCTCAGGCGGTGATGGGCAAGCTGGGCGCCGAAGAGCGTCGCACGAACTTCGAAGAGTACGAGCACGGCTACACCCACGACCAGGCCATGGGCGAGGCCGCCCGCTGCCTGCAGTGCACGTGCGAGGCGATTGGGCATTGCGACCTGCGCGAGGCGGCCATCGAGTACGAGACCACCCTGAACATGACGATCGACGAGCGGTCGATCCAGGACAACCCGTACGTCGGCATCAACCACGGCTATGGCCGGGACGAAACCCACTCGTTCATCCTGCGCGATTACTCGCGCTGCATCGACTGCGGCCGATGCGCCCAGGTGTGCAAGGACATCGTTGGCGCCGGCTGTTACGACTTCATCGGCAAGGGCTTCGACTCGCTGGTCACTACCGCGGACTACGTCTCGCTCAACGAGACCCCGTGCGTGTCATGCGGGCGCTGCGCGGAGACCTGCCCGGTCGGCGCGCTCATGCCGCGGCCGCGGATCCTGGAGACCTACCAGCTGGACGTGAGTCGCTGCATCTTCTGCGGCATCTGCGCCGACGCCTGCCCCTACGACGCGCTCCGTTGCGGCCCGGAGTTCGAGTTCAGCGAGTACCAGCGCGACCTGCCCATGCTCGACATCCTGGAGATGTCCGACCGGGAGCGCCCCACCCGCTGACCTCGCGCGGCGCCTGGGTCAGTTGCGTTCGGGGACCGGGGTCACGCCTTCGGAGCGGAGGCGGAGGAATCTGAAGATCGCGTAGCCGATCATGGCTCCGACCACGTTGAGCACGACGTCGTCGACGTCCGCCGACCGGTTCGGGATCCACAGCTGAGCGACCTCGACGGCCAGGCTCGCCGCCAGGGCGACGAGGAGGACCCGCAACCAGCCGCTCATGGCCGGGAGGGCGATCGGTCCCAGCAGGCCGAGCGGGAGGAGCAGCAGCAGGTTGCCGATCGCCTGCCCCACCCAGAATGGCGAGCCGGAGTTGGCAAGGTAGATGGCCATCGTCCAGAACGGGATGAAGTTGTCCACCACGACCGAGCCGGGTAGCGGTTGCACGGGTCGGAGGGTGAGCGCCAGGCCCGCGGCGAGCCACACCGCCAGCAGCATTCCGGCGATCAACCGTGTCGTCACAAGCACCAGTCTGTCAGGAACGGTCCGCGCGCGCCTACAGGTCCTCCGGAGGAACGAGCAAGACGGGGTAGTAGGAGCCCCCTCCCTCGTCGACGTAGGCGAGACCGAAAAGGTGGTCCGCACCGACCATGGTCACGCCCTGCCAGACCGTGCCGTCTGGCACTTCCGGTGTCCCGATTTCGTTCCATCCCCCGGCCTCGTCTTCAAACACGAGCGCGTGGCCGAAAGCCCCGTCCGGGATGTACCAGCGGTACAGGGCGACCGGACCGTACCCCACGATATCCATGAACTCGCCACAACACGGCGGTGCGTACGCCTCGGTCCAATCCGCACCATCGGCCGAGGACCAGATGACCGGTCGGCCGATCCCCTCCTCGGGCGTGACGCTCGTCGAGCCGACGGCAAACAGCGTGCCAGATTCGTTGGAGGCAACGTCCGAGAGGGCGCTATCTGCCAGCGTCGGATCGAAGGGGAACGGGGTCCAGGTAATGCCATCGCTGGAGTGCCAACTGATTCCTCTAATTTGCCCGGGAACCGCGCCGGTGGCTCCAACGCCGATGTAGCCGTCCGCCACCGCGACCACATCGGAGATTGCGGCCTGGTCGCCGCCGGGCACCGGCGGTGATTCGGTCCAGGTGATGCCGTCGGTCGAGCTCCACGCCAGCGCACCGTTCATGTAGGTCAGCCCGGCCCTCGAGCCGACGGCCACGAAGGGCTGCCCGTCCAGGGGGAGGCCCGGGACACGGGGCCACATGGCCAGGACGAACCCCTGGAGGACCTCGACCTCCGTCCACGCCTGACCGTCAGCCGAGGTCCAGATGAATGACTGGTAGTGCTCGGAGGCACGTCCACCCTGAAGGCCCCAGGCGGTGAGGCCGTCCGCATGGCTGACGACCCCGATCAGCGATTTGGCGACATCATCCGCAACCGGCGGGACGGTGGCGGGCATCCAACTCTCGCCAAGGTCGCGGCTGATCCAGACGGCCCCGTTCCAGCCGGCCTGGCCGACCGCCACGAACTCCTCGCGTGGGCCGGTCGTTATGGCGTGAACCTGGCCTTCGGGCGCGATACGCACCGACCGCCACGGCGCCGCGGCAGGTGGCGGAGGACCGATGGCGACCGACGGGTGGGGCGTCTGCTGTGGAGACAGGAGGCTGGCGGCGGCCGACGGGTTCGCGGAGGAGGTCCCGGTCGAGTACGGTATGCACGCGACCGCCGCGACGATCATGCCTGTCGCGAGCGGGGCGCGAAGGGAGCGCAAGCCACTCTCCCTCATGAGACGGATGATCGCATGCTCGATGGGACGCGGCGGTATCCTCGGCCCGAATGACCGATCTCCCCCAGCAGCCGATCGAGATGATCCTCCTCCGCCAGCTTTCGGAGCACCTGTCCATCCCGATGTGGGTCATCGACGGAGAGGGCGATCTCGTCTTCTTCAACGAGGCGGCCGAGCCAACCCTCGGCCTGCGTGCCGACGACGTGGACCAGATGCCGTTCGAGACGTGGACCACCTCCTTCCGGCCCCGGGACGAATCCGGTAACCCGCTCCCACCCGAGTCGCTGCCCCCGGTCATCGCGCTGCGGCGGGGAGAGCCGGCCCACGCCACGCTCGAGATCACGGGTGCGGACGGTGTCGCGCGCCGGATCGGCGTCACGGCCTTCCCGCTGACCGGCGGGCACGGCGACGTCATGGGCTCGGTGACGATGTTCTGGGAGTCTCCCAAGGCGTGATCGTCCGCCTGTGGGGAACTCGCGGGTCGGTGGCCGCCGCCGGTCCCCAGACCGCGCGCTATGGCGGCAACACGGCCTGTGTGGAGGTACGCGGCGAGGATGGCTCGCTGCTCGTCCTTGACGCGGGGACGGGCATCCAGCGCCTGGGCGCCGAGGTCGAGATGGAGACGGGCCGGATCGACATTCTGCTGACCCACCTTCACATGGACCACATCCAGGGACTGGGCTTCTTCGCGCCGATCTTCCGGCGTGGCTGCGAGATCCACATCTGGGGCCCACCCTCGCCCACCCTTCACCTGCGCGCGCGGCTGACGCGCTACCTCTCTCCGCCCTTGTTCCCCATCCGGCTCCGCGACCTGCGCGCCAACTTCGATTTCCATGACGCGCCCCAGGACCCGTTCAAGATCGGTCCGTTCACGATCCAGGCCGATGAGGTCATCCATCCCGGCGCGACTCTCGGCTTTCGGGTCAACGAGAACGGCCATTCGCTGGCCTACCTGAGCGACCACGAGCCGGCGCTGGGAACCGGGGACGGCGATGGCGATCCATCCTGGGTGAGCGGGCTGCGCCTGGCGCGCGGGGCGGACGTGCTCATCCACGACGCCCAGTACACGAACCAAGAGCGAGCCGAGCGGATGGGCTGGGGCCACTCATCGGTCGCCGAGGCCATCGCCTTCGCGCGCCAGGCGCAGGTCGGCAGGCTGGTCCTGTTCCACCACGATCCGGCACGAACCGACGACCAGATGGACGTCCTGGCCA
>JBOGTA010000126.1:0-9523 GCA_050695855.1 Candidatus Limnocylindria bacterium | reverse complement strand
TCGCCCGGTGGGGCGACGCTGCAACCACGGCTAGGGCCATCACGCAACCGCCATGACCGCCGCGAAGCGGTCGGGGAACTGCGCGACCAGGCCGTCGTAGAGCGTGTCGGCGACGACCATGATCTCGGTGAAGATGTCGTCGAAGGCCCTGACATCGGCCGCCCAGTCGCGCGTCAGGCGAGCGACTGCCTCATCCTTGGTCAGCTTGAGGTGGAGCGCCAGGAGATCGAGGACGTCCTTCTCGGGCCAGTTGGGGTTGGCCCCAGCGAGGAAGGATGCGATGTCTTGGATGTTGGCGGTCCAGCGCTGGTCGTGGTTGGCGAAGGCGGCGTCATCCCCTGCCTTGGCGGCGTCAACCAGATCGACAGCAATGAGAATGTGCTGCTTCAGCAGGTCGGTGAGCTTGTCGCCCGCGGCTTCGCCGTAGTAGGGCACGATCGCCGCGCCGATATCCTCCTGGTTCTTGAGGAGCCTCCCGGCGGCCGCCTCGGCGTCAGGTGTGCCTGCGATGGCGGCGACGATATACTCGCGCGTCCAGATCACGTGGTCGCTCCAAAGCTTGCGCAACGCGAGTCGGACTGGTTCGACTGCAGTTCCCATGGCGATGTCTCCTTCTTTCAGGTCGCTGGCCGGCCGCTGCACGCCACCGGTCCGTTTCTACTGTAAACGCCCGCTATCGTTACACCACCCGCATCTGCTGTCAAGTCTTTGCCAAACGCGCGTTTCTGTTAGAATCACCGACATGAATGATGTCCGACCGGTGATCGACCCCGTCTCGGCGATCGCGCTCCTCGAAGAGCCGACCCGCCGCCGGCTCTATGACCTCGTAGCAGCGAACGACGGGGCGGTCGGTCGCGACGATGCGGCTGGGGCTCTTGGCATCAGCCGGGAGCTTGCTGCGTTCCACCTCGACCGCCTCGCCGCGGCCGGGCTTCTCGAGACGATGTTCAGACGCCGCAGCGACCGCCGTGGACCGGGGGCAGGCCGACCGGCGAAGCTTTATCGACGTGTTCAGCAAGAGCTCACCGTCTCGCTCCCGCCGCGGGATTACGAGCGCGCCGCAGAAATCCTCTCTGAGGCGCTCTCACGCCCGAAAGGCCAATCCGCGAGGGAAGCGGTCGCCAACGTGGCTCGAGCACGTGGTCGGGAGGCCGGAGCCGAGGCTCGGAAGTCCGCAGGCAGGCGACCGAGCCAGCGTCGCCTGGAACGTGCCCTTCTGGACCTCCTGCAGGAGTCAGGGTACGAGCCGCGGGTCGACGCCGAGACGAGGTCAGTCCGACTTCGCAACTGTCCGTACCACGCCCTCGTCGAGCGGAATCGCGATCTGACGTGCGGGATGAATCTGGCCTGGGCACAGGGAATCGTCGACGGGTTAGGGAACCCGACGGTTGGCGCTGAGCTGGCCCCTCAAGCCGGCTATTGCTGCGTCGTGTTCGACGTGAGGTCCAAACAGCGGTCAGGCGGGTCGGCTACGGCTCGGGAGCTGAAGCCAGCAACGGAGAACGAGATGGCCGGCGGACGAGTTACTCGAAGTCGTCCGCGCGGCAAGCCAGGGCGATCAGGATGAAGGCCTAGGCCGCGGCGACCAGACCGCGGCGACGAGACCCACGAAGGCCGTCCAGGCCAATTCGCCGACAGACGTCATCCACACCCGCCGCCAAGCGGAACTAGCTACCCTCTCAGGCGTGCCCTGGAGCCGCCCCGCCAAGATCGCGTTCATCGGCTCGCACTCGGTGCGCAAGTCGAACGCGGTCCATGCCTTCGCCTCCACCGTGGGACGGGCCGGTCGCTCGGTCGAGGTCGGTCGGGAAGTCATCCGCTTCAACCCGCTCGGCATCAACGAGGGGGCGACGCCGGAGTCCCAGCTCTGGGTCCTCATGGCCCAGATCCAGCAGGAGCTGGAGCTTCGGACGAGGGCCGACATCCTGGTCACCGACCGCAGCGTGGTGGACAACTTCGCGTACTTCCTGAGGGTCACCGGCGGCGCCGACCCGTTCGGCGTCGAGCCCCTCGTCCGCCGTTGGGCGCAGACCTACGACCTGTTCGTGCGCCTGCTTCCCGACGTGGCGCTCCTGCCCGATGGCGTCCGTTCCATCAACGACGCGTTCCGCGACGAGATCGAGGCCATCCTGGACCGAATCATCCCCACCTACGTCTCGGAGGACCGATATTTCCGGCTGCCCGCCAGCCAGGTGACCGAAGACTACGACTGGTGGGCGCTCGCCGAGCGCCTGGCGCGCCTGGTGGGCCACCCGCTGCGGGACCCCGTCCAGGCCTAACCACGAGCCGCCGCCGCGGGGCTCCGCATGCGCCACCCGCATGTATCGGCCATTTTCGGCCGCGTGCCTGGCCGCGACGTGCGCCGGGCGCATGAGCGGCCACAAGCTGCCCGAATCTGGCGCTGTAGCCGCTGTGCCTGGCCGATACAGTCGCCTCGCGACTTCGGCGCCGCGGGCGCCGGCCGTCAGCCCTGTGCCTGCTCCTCGTGGCGGGCGGGCCGGAATCGGAAGTAGGCCCAGAACAGGATCGAGAAGGCGCCGAAGATGGCAAAGACCCCCAGGGCCGCCATCAGGGCAGAAATGGACAGCTCGGACAGGTAGCCGCTGTTGGGTCCGACCAGGATGTGGATGAACGCGAAGACCGATAGGCCGAAGAGGACCGCCCAGACTGGCCGCCGCCACCGGTAGATCACCCAGCCCGGCATGAATTGGAACGGCATCAGCCCGAAGGCAACTGCCTCAAGCCCGGCCACGACCACTGCTGCGAGGGCGGTCTCCAGCCCGATGACGACCAGGTCGTCGGCGGGCAGCCCCAGCTCGCGAATCCAGCCCAGCCCCCACCAGGCGGCCACCGCCACGAGCAGGGTCCACGCTGCACCGGCAGCGGCCTCCCGTCCCTCGTCCCGTTGAGAGACGGCCTTCAGAAAGATGACGCCCAGGACCACGCCGTACAGGTAGCCGGGCTGCAGCTGGACCAGCCGCGAGACGAGCACGAAGACGGCCGCGATGACGATGGCCCAGGGGAGGACCCGCAGCCGCCCGGTCTCCTTCGCCACGCGCCGATGGACGATCAGGCCCGGCAGCTCGAAGCTGATCAGGACGATGCCGATGGCCAGCAGAAAGCCGAGATAGACGGCCAGCCCCTCGAGGCTGAACGACAGATCCGGATTCAGGAAGGCGCTGATCAACGCCACGAGTGCGACGGCCAGCACGAGGCGCGCCGCGGTCACGGTCCGGCCTTCCACAGTGCCGCCCATGCGGCCGCCAGCCGACCAAGCCGGCTCTTGTGCCACCAACCGCTGAGCTCGTCGTAATTGGCCTTCACCGTGTTGTTGAACAGCTCGCCAACAAAGCCCATGAACAGGAGGAGGAGCCCAGCCAGCAGGGCACTGACGCCCATGGCGGCCGGATCGGTGCTGACGGCAGCCGGGTCATGAACCGATGCCGCCCAGCCGGTCGGGTCGCCGGCGATGTCCGGCAGAGGTAGGGAGGGCTCGGGCGCGAAGGTGATGCCGGCCACGGTCTGCTCAGGAGTCGCGCTGGGCCGCGAGGTCGGTGTGGGCGAAGCCGTCGGCGGCGGGCTGGGAGTTGGCGTCGGGGATGGCGTCGGTGTTGGGGTCGGGGTTGGCGGAGGCGTCACGACGGGTGGCGGTGGCGAAACCGGGGTCGGTGTCGGCGTCGGAGCCGGGGTCGGGAAGGCACTAGCCAATGGAGTGCTCGTGACGATGTAGCAGCCTTGACAGGTCCGGTCCGCAAAGGTCAGCTCACCGAACATGGAGCATTCGCCGACGACCGACGGTCCGTAGGTCCCGCCCTGATAGTCGTCGAAGAGCTTCGCGACCATGCCGTCGATGAACTCGGTGACCGCGGCCCGATCAAAACAACCGACCGTGTGGAGCTCGATCTTCAGCGTCCGATCGTCGTCCCAGAGGAGGTAGAAATCGGTGAAGTACGCCTGCACCTGCGTGACCACCTGCTGCAGTTGCCCGCTAGGCGGTCTAATGAAGGCCGCGAGAGTTGCCTGGCTCCCGGCTGCCTCCGTGCAGCTCGCCTGCGAGTCGATCGCTGTGCAGGTCATCTTCAACTGCTGAGCCCTCGCCACGACTTGTCCGCCGGTGGGACCGTGGGTCGCTCGGACGAACGCAAGCGGCAAGACGACGAGCGCGAGCAGCAGAGCAAGAACCCGCAGCGCGAGACGGGTGGGCATTGGTCCGCCCAGTATCCGAGGCGGCGCAAGAGGTGCCGGAATGCACCGGCCGGAGTCACGGCCGGTGGGGTGCCGCTGCGAATCCGGTTGTGGTGTAATCGGCGCCATGACCGTCACGCCCACTCGTCGACTGACCGCCGAAGAAGTGGTCGCCCTCAACCGCGAGTACACGTTCTTCAGCTGGTCGGCCCAGGCCAAGATCAACCCCATCGCCATCGACCACGGGGAGGGGGTCTACTTCTGGGATCCCGACGGCAAGCGCTACATCGATTTCAACAGCCAGCTGATGAGCGTCAACATCGGTCACGGCGACAAGCGGGTGGCAGACGCCATCTCGGAGCAGGCGCACAAGCTGGCCTTCGCCGCGCCTCAGTTCGCGACCGAAGTGCGGGGGCGGCTGGGCGAGCTGCTGGCCACCCTGACCCCGGGCAATTTGAACAAGTTCTTCTTCACCCTCGGTGGCGCAGAGGCGAACGAAAACGCGCTGCGCCTGGCTAGGATCACGACCGGGCGCCAGAAGGTCATCGCCCACCATCGGTCATACCACGGCGCCACCGCCGGCTCCATCAGCGTGACTGGCGATCCACGCCGCTGGGCCAACGAGCCCGGCGTGCCGGGGGTGATCCGGGTCCTCGATCCGTGGCGCTGGGGCCAGACCGAGCCGGAGCCGGTCGACCGCCAGCTGGAATACCTCGAAGAGGTCATCCAGTACGAGGGACCGCACACCATCGCGGCGTTCATCCTGGAGACCGTCACCGGGACCAACGGGATCCTCATCCCGCCCGACGGCTACCTGCAGGGCATCCGCGCCATCTGCGACCGGCACGGGATCCTGATGATCACCGACGAGGTGATGGCCGGCTTCGGCCGCACCGGCCGCTGGTTCGCGGTGGATCACTGGGACGTGGTGCCTGACCTGCTGACCATGGCCAAGGGCCTGACCAGCTCGTATCTCCCGCTGGGCGCGGTCGCCATGAAGCCGGAGCTCGCCGAATATTTCGACGACCGCGTCTACTACGGCGGCCTGACCTACTCCTCCCACCCGGTGAGCTGTGCGGCAGCCATCGCCGCGGTGGGCGTCCTGCGCGACGACGACCTGGTCGGCAACGCGGCACGCCTGGGCGGCGTTATGCACGAGCTCCTGACCGATCTGGAGGCTCGCCACCCGAGTGTGGGCACCACCCGCAACATCGGCCTCTTCGGCGTCATAGAGCTGGTTCGCAGCCAGCACACGAAGGAGCCGATGACCGCGTTCAACGCCTCATCCCCGGAGATGGCAGCGCTCGACGCCCGCCTGCGGACCGACGGCCTGTACACCATGCAGCACTGGCACCAGGTCTTCACCAACCCTCCGCTGTGCATTACAGAGGAACAGCTGCGCGAAGGGTTCGCGATTATCGATCGCGCGCTCGAGGTGACCGATGCCGCGGTCGCCTGAGCGACCGCCGAACACGCTCGTCCGCCCGTTGACGGACCGATGACCGCCGGGCCGGCTGCTGGAGCGCCCCGACTCGGCCGGCGCAGAAGGCTGGCGTTCTTCCTGCTGTTCATCGTCGGGCTGATGGCGCTGTGGGAGGGGGTCAAGCTGCTGGGCGGCGATCCCTACCGAATCGACGGGGAGGTGGTGTGGACGCCACCGTTGGACATCGGTATGGCGAGCGACGTCAACCTGCCGCACATCTGGGTAGTCTTCGAGCGCCTGTTCCAGCCGTTGACCTCGGGAGCCGAGCAGACGCTGGCCGCGTATCTCTTCGATCAGTCGCTGTACACCCTTCGCGCAGCGTTCATCGGCTTCACCATCGGTGGCGTGCTGGGCATCGCGCTGGCCGTCGCCTTCGTCCACTTCGGGCTCATGGAGCGCGCCTTTGTGCCGTACGTCGTCGCCAGCCAGACCATCCCGATCATTGCCCTCGCCCCGCTTATCGTGTACCTGGTTGGCCAGAACGTGACGAGCGTCGTCATCGTGGCCACCTACCTGAGCTTCTTCCCGGTGACGATCGCCATGCTCCGTGGCCTCCGCTCCCCGGACCCGCGAGCCCTGGAGCTGATGCGCTCGTATGCCGCGTCCCGTTGGGCGGTGCTCTGGAAGGTGCGGTTCCCGGCCTCGCTCCCATACCTGATGACCGCGCTGAAGATCACCGCCACGGCCAGCATCGTGGGCGCCATCGTCGGCGAGGGGTCGGGGAGCCTCCAGGCCGGACTGGGCCGGGCCCTGGTGTTCTTCTCCCAGCAGTACACGGTCGCTCCCGAGAAGCTGTGGGGCGCCATCCTGTTCTCCTCGGCGGTCGGGATCATCTGCTTCGGGCTCGTTCGCCTGGTGGAGCTCCGAGTGGTCCGGGCACAGCCCGAAGCGGAGGTCTGATGGCCGCGCAGGCAGCAGATGCGCCAGTCGTTCGGCTGGCAGGCGTCAGCAAGGCATTCGGCGTCACCGGCTCATCCGATGCGAAGCGGACCGTGGCCCTCAGCGACATCAGCCTGGACATTCATCGCGGCGAGTTCGTCTCGCTGATTGGTCCCTCCGGCTGTGGCAAGTCCACCCTCCTCCGCCTGATCGGCGACCTCACAGAGCCCAGCGGTGGCGTGGTCGAGGTCAATGGCAAGCCAGCCGGCCAGGCCCGCCTCGACCGCGAGTACGGGATGGTGTTCCAATCCCCGACCCTGTTCGACTGGCGGACGGTGGAGGACAACGTCCGTCTGCCGCTCGAGCTGTTCGGGTACGACAAATCGGCAATGGCCGAGCGGACGGGTGAGATGCTCGACCTGGTCGCGCTCACCGACTTCGCGCGCCACCGCCCGTATCAGCTGTCCGGTGGCATGCAGCAGCGGGTGGCCATTGCCCGGGCCCTGGCGTTCTCCCCGTCGCTGCTGCTCATGGATGAGCCATTCGGGGCGCTGGACGAGATGACCCGCGAGCGGATGAACTCGGAGGTGCTGAGTATCTGGGCCCGGACCGGGATCACCGTCATCTTCGTGACTCACTCCATCCCGGAGGCGGTCTTCCTCTCCAGCCGGGTGGCGGTCATGAGCGCCCGACCGGGTCGCATCACCCGGGTCGTGGATGTCGGCCTGCCCAGGCCCCGAGGGCTGGCGACCCGCGAAAGCCCGGCCTATTTCTCGTTCATTACCGAGGTGCGCGAGGCGCTGCGCGCGGGGGAGGGGTACGAAGGCGATCTGGCCTCCGCCGAGCGGACGGTGGCCGAAGGGCTGATCGGCTAGGGCGTTCGAGAGCCGAGGATCACCGATGCAAACGCTGCGCCGATATCTCCCGGCCACGTTCATCCTCATCGGTGTCCTGGTGGCGTGGGACGTCCTGGTCCAAGTCTCCGGTGTTGCGGGGTTCATCCTGCCGGCCCCGTCCGCCATCTGGGCTGCGCTGGAAGAGAACTGGACCGAGGGCTACGCCATCCTGCCCGCCGCGCGGGTGACCCTGTTCGAGGCCGTGGGCGGCCTCGTCCTGGGCACCGTGCTGGGAGTTGCCACCGCCTTCGTCGTGTCGCGGTTCCCCACGTCACGGGACACCGTCCTGCCGCTGGCGATCGCCATCAACGCCATCCCGATCATTGCCTTCGCTCCGGTCGCCAACAACTGGTTCGGGATCCTGAGCCCGCTGTCGAAGATGGCTATCGCGGCTGCCCTGGTGTACTTCCCGATCATGATCAACGTGCTGCGAGGGCTGACCCAGGTGGAGGTGTCGGCCCTGGAGCTGATGCGCTCCTACGCGGCCGGGCCGACCGCCGTCACGCGCCAGGTGCGGGTGCCCAATGCGCTCCCGTTCTTCCTCACCGGGCTCAAGGTTGCGACCACCCTGAGCCTGATCGGGGCGGTGGTTGGTGAGTACTTCGGCGGGCTGAGCGCCACCCTGGGCCGGGTGGTGGTGGCCGCGGCCAGCGAGCTGCGGTTCGACGTGACCTGGGCGGCGATCCTGATGGTGTCGCTCACCGGGATCGTGATGTACCTGGTGGTCGTGGGGCTCGAGCGACTGCTCATTCCGTGGCACCCCTCGGTCCGTGGCGAGAAGCCGGCCTGACGGACAGGTCGGCCTGACCCGAAGCCAGCCTGAGTAGAATCAGTCTTCACGGCGGGCCCTGCCCAGGGCCGTCACATTGAGGAGTGGAGATGAGGGTTACACGAGTCTTTGGCGTGCTGGCCGTTACGGCCAGCCTGTTCCTCGCCGCGTGTCAGCCAAGCGCGAGCGAGAGTCCTGCCGAGTCGGAGGGCCCGGCCCCAAGCCAGGTTTCCTATGAGCCGGCCAGCGTCCGCCTCCAGCTGCAGTGGTTGGACCAGGCCCAGTTCGCCGGCTACTACGCGGCCGTTGAGCAGGGCTACTACGACGATGTCGCGCTGACCGTGGAGATCCTCCCCGGCGGCGGGACCATCGTTCCGCAGCAGGTGGGATCGGCCCCCGACGGTCCCGAGTTCACGATCGCCTGGATGCCAAAGGTGCTCGAGGCGCGCGAGGCCGGGTCAGACCTCGTCCACCTGGCGCAGGTATTCCAGCAGTCCGCCACCCTGTCGGTGGCCTGGGCCGACAGCGGCATCACCGAGGTGTCCGACTGGGCGGGCAAGCGCATCGGCGCCTGGCCGTTCGGCAACGAGCTGGAGGTCCTGGCCTCGGCCCAGATCCTGGCCGACCTGACCGACGGGACGGACTTCACCCGGGTCGAGCAGGACTTCGACATGAACGAGCTTATCGCGGCCCAGGATGGGTGTGCGGCGAGCGCCCAGGACTGCGTCGACGTCGCCGAGGCGATGATCTACAACGAGTGGGCGCAGCTTCTGGAAACGACTGACCCGAACACGGGCAAGCTGTTCCAGGAGGACCAGTTCTACGTGTTCAACTACAACGATCTCGGCACGGCCATGCTGCAGGACGGGCTGTGGGCCCGACAGTCGTGGCTGGAGGAGGGGAACAACGAGGAAGTCGCGATGCGCTTCCTCCAGGCTTCGTTCCGGGGCTGGATGTACTGCCGCGACAATCCCGATGACTGTGTCCAGTACTCCGTGGACCGGGGCAGCATCTGGGGTCGGGGCCACCTGGCCTGGATGATGAATGAGATCAACAAGCTGGTCTGGCCGGCGCCGGACGGCATTGGTGCGCTGGACCAGGACGTCCTGGCCCAGACCGTGGACACCGCCACCGCGGCGGGGATCCTCGCCTCGGCGCCCGATGACGCTGCGTTCAACTCCGCCCTGCGCGAGGCAGCGCTGGCCGGGATTGACGGCGACACGACCGGCGATGACTGGGAGGCGCCCGTGGTGGAGATCTCGCCTGCAGGCGAGTAACCGCTGGGGTGGGGACAGCCCACCAACCTGAAAC
>JBOGTA010000125.1:0-24325 GCA_050695855.1 Candidatus Limnocylindria bacterium | reverse complement strand
CTCCAGGCGCAGGCTGCCGGCGCCCCGCTTGATCTTGCGGCCGCTCGGCTTGGCTGGGGCGTAGTCGGCCACGGCAGCGGCCATGACCAGGATGTCCGCGGCAGGGGCGATGCGGACGACCGCCTCGCGCATGGCGGCCGCGGTGCTGGCGTCCACCACGTTCACCCCGCGGGGCGCGGTCACCGAGAGGGCGCCCGCCACCAGGGTCACCGCCGCTCCCCGGTCACGGGCCGCTTCAGCCAGGGCCACCCCCATCTTGCCGCTGCTCCGGTTGCCGATGAAGCGCACCGGGTCGATGGGCTCGCGCGTCCCGCCGGCGCTGATGGCGACCCGCAGCCCGTCCAGGTCGCCGGCCCGCGCGAACAGGCGCTCGACCGCGGCCAGCACCGTCTCCGGCTCCGCCAGGCGGCCGATCCCGGTCAGCCCCGAGGCCAGGGCTCCGACCTCGGGCTCGACCACCAGGTACCCGAATCCGCGGAGGGTTTCGACGTTGCGCTGGGTCGCGGGATGCGTCCACATCCCGGCGTCCATGGCCGGCGCCACGACCACCCGGGCGCGACTGGCGGACACGATGGCGGTGACCGCGTCATCCACCAACCCGGCCGCCAGCTTGGCCACGAGGTTGGCGGTGGCCGGTGCCAGCACGATCGCGTCGGCTGACTCGGCCAGCTCGATGTGGGCGATATGCTGATCGGGATCCAGGGCCATGACGTCGGTGACCACCGGCCGGTGGGTGAGCGATCCAAAGGTGAGCGGCGTGACAAACGCGGTCGCGGCCGGGGTCATGGCGACGTCCACGATCGCGCCGGCATTCATCAGCTGGCGGACAAGGACGGCGGCCTTGTAGGCGGCGATGCTGCCGCTGACGCCCACGACAACGCGTCGGCCGACCAGGGTCCCCTGCGTCGCATCGGTCATGCGGTGCTCCCCTCGGTGCCGGCCACGCCCGCCTGGGCGCGATGGACGAGCTCGTACGCATAGCGGATCCCGCGCAGGGTGAGCTCCGGCTCCACCCGGTCGATGCCGGGCACCTCGGCCAGCCAGGGCTGGAGCGAGAAGCCGCCGGTCGCTACCACCGTCACTCGCGACGCGGCCGGCGAGCGCTCCACCAACTCCCCGCGGAGCGCGGCCAGGAGGCCACTCAGCAGGCCGATGTAGCCGTTCACCGTCCCGCTCTGCATGGCATGGACGGTGTTGGTGCCGATGGCGCGCGGCGGGCGTCGGAGCTCGATGCGGGGCAGCTTGGCCGCCCGTCCCTCCAACGCTTCGACCGAGATGCCGAGCCCCGGCGCGATCGCTCCGCCGATGTAGGCGCCCTCCGCGCTCAGGACGTCGAAGTTGGTGCTTGTCCCCAGGTCGACCACGATCGCCGGACCGCCGAATTCCTGGCGCGCCGCCAGGGCGTTGACCAGGCGATCGGCTCCCGCTTCGGCCGGGCGGTCGATGTCGACGGTCAGGACGCCTTCCAGCGCCGCGGCATCCACGACCAGCGGCTTCACCCCGGCGCGACGGGTCAACATCCGCTGCCAGCCCGAGATCAGCGGCGGCACGACGCAGGCCAGCGCCGCGGCATCAATGCCATCCAGGCTGTGACTGTCGAGGGCCAGCAGGCCGGACACCATGGCGGCGAGCTCATCATCGGTCGCCTGGGGATCGGTTTCGGCGTGCCAGGCGCCGACGATGACATCGTCCTCAAACAGCCCAATCGCGGTGTTCGTGTTGCCGATGTCGGCGGCCAACAGTCGCATCAGTAAAACATCGTAACAGCCATTTGAGTCGCTTCTCCCGATGCTAGACTCCGCCAGACCCCGCAGGAGCCACCGATGGAGACCACGCCCGGACAGCGCGCCAAGCTCTACATCAACACCGGTCTGGTCACCGACAAGAGCGACATCTACAACATCCTGCGTCCGCTCCTGAAGCAGACGGTGACGTACGCCTACTACCGGGGCAACCAGGTCGCCAGCGGCGGCACCGGCTGGGTCGAGCGGTTGGTGGTGGACCACCCCGAGATCGCTTCGTATTTCACCCCGCTCTCCATCTGTCTCAACCTCGACTCGTTCGACTACCTCCAGTTCGACACCACCTCGGACCAGCTGCTGACCTACACCCTGGTCATCGGCTCCGAGAAGGTGGTGATCGAGTTCGCGCAGGCGGCCGCCGAGATCGGCATCGAGGACGAAGCGCCGTTGCGAGCGCCCGCATCGGCGGCCGACGACTTGGCGCTCGATCCGGATTTCATCCAGATGGAGCTGCTGAAGTCACCCGATGCGCCCGACGAGGACGAGGACGGCTAAGCGCGGCGCTCCGCCCCACGAGCGCAGCGTTCTTCCAAACGGCCTCCGCGTGGTCAGCCAGGCGATGCCGCACGCCCGATCGGTGTCGGTCGCCCTGTTCGTGGGTGTTGGCTCGCGCCACGAAGCGGAGGGCGAGGCGGGGCTCTCGCACATGCTGGAGCACCTCGCGTTCAAGGGCACGCGGAACTACCCGGCGCCCGGGGCGCTGTCGGAGGCCGTCGAAGCATGCGGCGGGACGGTCAACGCCTCGACCGACCGGGAGCTGACCGTGTATTCCTCCCGGGTCCCGCGGACCCGCGCCGACCGCGCGTTCGAGGTTGTCGGCGAGCTGGTTCTCCACCCGCTCCTCCGCAAGGTGGACCTGGTGGCCGAGAAGCCGGTCGTGGTCGACGAGATCAGGGCCTACGTGGACTCGCCGTCTGACCATGTCTTCGCCCTGTTCGACGAGCTGCTGTTCGGCGCCCATCCCCTCGGCCGGGAGATCGCCGGCACTCCGCGCAGCGTGCGGCGGACGACCCACGGCGACGTGGTGAGGCACTGGCAACGGTGGTACGCCCCCGAGCATATGGTGCTGGCCGTTGCCGGCGCCATCGACCATGCCACGGTCCGGCGCACCGCCCGGAGCTGGTTCGAGGGGACCGGCCCGCGGGATGGTCGCGCCCGTGTCGGCGCGGAAGCGAGCCGCAGCCGACGAAAGCCGGCCGGCCTCTCGGCTCCACGGGCGGTGTCTCCCGGTGCGGTCCGGGTGGCGTACCGCCGCCTGACGCAAGGCAACCTGTGCCTGGGCATGCCCGGGGTCTCGCGCACGCACGCCGATCGGTGGGCGCTCGACCTGTTGAGCGCGGTGCTGGGGGACGGCATGAGCAGCCGCCTGTTCGTGGAGCTGCGCGAGCGCCGCTCGCTGGCGTACGACATCGGCACCTTTGCGACCTCCTACGCCGACTGCGGAACGGTAGGAATCCACGCCGGGTTCGATCCCTCCCAGTCGACGGCCATCATCAGCGCCGCACTCGAGCAGCTGGAACGCGTGGTCCAGGACCCGGTTCCCCAATCCGAGCTCGAGCGGGCACGCGCCTACACCCGCGGGCGAATCGAGCTGCGCCTGGAAGAGTCGAGCGCGGTCGCTGCCTGGCTGGGGATCGGCGAGAGCCTCTTGCCGCGGATCCTGACCGTGGAAGAGGTAGTCGAGCGCCTTGAGGCCGTCACCCCCGACGACCTGCTCCGCGTCGCTCGTACCTATCTCAGGCCGAGCCTCGCCCGCGTCGTCCTGTTGGGGCCATTCCGCGGACGGCGAGGGGTCGAGGCCCTGTTGGCGGCATGACGACAGCTACCGGGATCGACCTGGTTCCCGACCAGCTGGCGTTGGCGCGAGCCCAGTTGGACGCCGCCCAGTACGGCGTCGTGGAAGGCACCCTGCGGCGCCGGATCGCGACGCTGGAGGCGACCGGCCGCAACCCCGAGGAGCTCGACGCAGCGCGCGCCCTGCTGGCCGAGGCCCTGTGGCGCTCCGGGCGCCCGGTGGCGGCATACGAGGCGGTCACCGCCGTGCGTCCGCGCGGCATCGAGCGCCGTCGATCGATCACGATGATGGTCGAGGCTGAGGGCCTGGCGGGGATCGGGGAGATGCGCCAGGCGGAGGGCCTCCTCGAGCGGGTCATCACCGCAGTCGGGGCGGACGAGGCATGGCGTCTTCGACGGGGCGCCCCCAGCCGGCTGGAATGGCCCAATCCATCATGGGCCGGGTCCAGTCCAGCGGTCGGGCCGGAGGCCTCCCCGGCCGAGGATCGGCTGGGCGCCGCCGCCATCGCCTACGGGGAGAATGACCTGGTCACCGGTGACCGCGAGTTGACGCTCGCCCTGCGGCGCGACCCACACATCGCCGCCGCCGGGGTGGTTCTCCTCGAGCCCAGCCTGGGCCCCCAGCCCAGCGGGGAGCGTCTGGTACTGTACGGCGACCTTCTCCGCGCGGCGGGGCGCGAGCGCGAAGCCGCCGCCGCCTACGACCGAGCCGCCCGGTCCTAGCTCGCACCTGCAGGAGACCCCGCCATGGAGCGCACCCTCGTCCTGGTCAAGCCGGATGGCGTCCAGCGTGGCCTGGTGGGCGAGATCGTGGGCCGTCTCGAGCGTAAAGGGCTCAAGGTGGTTGGCCTGCGCCTGCTGTTGGTGTCGCGCCAGATGGCCGAGCGCCACTACACCGTCCATGCCGGCAAGCATTTCTACGCCGGGCTGGTGGAGTTCATCACCTCAGGCCCGGTGGCCGCCGTGGCCGTGGCGGGGCCGGACGCGGTGGCCGTCGTGCGTCGCCTGGTGGGTCAGACCATGCCCAACGAGGCCGATCCGGGCACCATTCGCGGCGACCTTGGAGTGAGCGGGCTCCGGAACCTGGTGCACGCCTCCGACGCGCCGGAGACGGCGGAGGCCGAGCTGGCCCTATGGTTCGAGGCCGGATCGCTGGTCGACTACGAGCGGGCGGCTGATACCTGGATCGTGGCCGAGGAGCCGCCGGGCGCCTGAGTTAGCACCCCTGACCAGTGGTCGCGCCAGGCCTCCTCCAGGCCGGGGTACAGCGGCGGGTCGAACAACGTGATGCGGTCCAGCGGGAAGTAGCGCACGAACGCACGGCCCACGATCAGTTCGCGCTCGATAGGCCCGAAGAACCGCGAGTCCTGGCTGTCGGGGCGGTTGTCACCCATCACGAAGACGTGCCCGTCGGGGACGACCCACTCGGTCGTGCCTAGCGCATCGCGCGGCAGGGTTGGGGCGGGGCGTCCATCGGTGCCGGTGACCAGGTAGGGCTCGTCCAGGCGCAGCGCCACGCCGCCGGGTGGCACGATGAAGACCGCGCCGTTCTCCAGGCGCACCGTTTCCCCGGGCAGCCCGATGACGCGCTTGATGAACGGCACGCCGCCCTGCTCGTAGCCCTCGGGCGGCTCGAAGACCACCACGTCGCCGCGCCCGTAGTCGTCCCAGCGGGGCGTGAGCTTGTCGATGAGCACGTAGTCGCCCGGCTGGATGGTGGCCACCATGGAGTTCTGCTCGACCTCGAACGGCTGGGCCACGAAGTTGTGAATGACGAGGTAGATGACCGCGGTCAGGACGACCGTTTCCACGATCTCGAGCAGGCAGCCGCCGCCCCGACGGACCGCGGAACGGTCGTCGCCAGATGGTCCCGCGGCCGGCTGCACGTAGGTCAAACGGGCGAAAGCATAACCCGGTTGACCCTGCGAACGAGCCCGCGCTACCATCGGGCGCCTCGCTGACGGGATTCGCGTACGCGCAGTCTCGCCGGCGTTTCGTGTGTGTCCCACCCGGTTTTCCATGCGCCTCCGGCGCCGTCGCCCAACCCTCATGGAGGCTCCATGCAGATTCAGGCCATCACCTGGGTGATTCCCGCCGCCGGCCTGGCCGCGGTCGCCTTTGCGATCTATCTCGCCCGCGACGTGCTGCGCCGGGACACCGGGACGACGGCCATGGAGGACGTGGCCGGCACAATCCTCGAAGGGGCGGTCGCCTTCATTCGCCGCCAGTACCTGACCATCCTCGTCCTGGCGGTCATCGGGGCGGCGATCATCGGCCTCGTCATCGGGGTGGTCGAGACGGCCGAGGTGGCGGACACCGACATCTTTGGCGTCCAGCTGGGGGTCATGACCGCGGTCGCCTTCTTCGTCGGCGCCCTGTGCTCCATGGCATCGGGCGTGATCGGGATGTACATCTCGGTCAAGTCGAACGTGCGGACGGCCGCCGCCGCTCGTCACAGCCTGGTAGAGGCGGTCCAGGTCGCGATGCGCGGCGGGGCCGTGTCCGGGTTCCTGGTGGTGGCCCTTTCGCTGCTCGGGGTGTGGGGCATCTTCGTGGCCTACGGCGGCTTCACCAACCCCGAGGTGGCGCCGTTCCTGATCGTGGGCTTCGGCTTCGGGGCCAGCTTCGTGGCCCTGTTCGCGCAGCTCGGCGGCGGGATCTATACCAAGGCCGCCGACGTGGGCTCTGACCTGGTGGGCAAGATCGAGGCCGGCATCCCCGAGGATGATCCTCGCAACGCGGCGGTGATCGCGGACCTCGTCGGCGACAACGTCGGCGACTGCGCCGGCCGTGGGGCGGACCTGTTCGAGTCCACCGCGGCCGAGAACATCGGGGCCATGATCCTGGGGGTCGGGGTCTATGTCATCGCCCGCGAAGCGGGTTGGCCCAATCCCGAGGCGTGGATCTTCTTCCCGCTCGTGGTCCGCGCCTTCGGCCTGCTGGCCACCATGGTGGCCATCTTCTTCGTCCGCGGCCGCGAGACGGAGGAACCGATGAACATGCTGAACCGGGGCTACTGGGTGACCACCATCCTGTCGGTCCTGGCCCTGGCGCTGGTCACGTTCGTGATGATGGACACGAGCGGAACGCCGGGCGCCAATGGCATCCCGGTGGGGGTCTGGTTCTTCTTCTGCGGGGTGGTCGGACTGGCCACCAGCGTGGCCTTCGTGTACATCACCCAGTACTACACGTCCGGGTCATGGCGGCCGGTGAAGGAAATCGCCGAAGCCAGCAAGACCGGCCCCGCCACCAACATCATCAGCGGCACGGCGGTCGGATTCGAGACGACCGCCGTCACGGCCATCACGATCGGCATTGCCCTGTTCGCCAGCCACTGGCTGGGCTCGCAGGCCGGCCTGGTGAACGAGGTCGGCCGGGACGTGGGCGGCATCTTCGGCACCGCGGTGGCGACCATGGGCATGCTTATGACCACGGCCTACATCCTGGCCATGGACACCTTCGGACCGATCACCGACAACGCGGGTGGGATTGCCGAGTTCGCCAAGGCCGAGGGCGGCGCCCGCGAGATCACCGACCGGCTGGACGCGGTAGGCAATACGACCAAGGCCCTGACCAAGGGCTACGCGATCGCGAGCGCCAGCCTGGCCGCATTCCTCCTGTTCAGCGCCTACATCGACAAGGTGAACCTGATCTTCAGCCGCCAGGGACGCCCGCCCATGGAGTCGGTCAACCTGGCCGATGTGAGCGTGTTCATCGCCGCCCTGGTCGGCTCGATGCTGGTCTACTTCTTCAGCTCGCTGGCCATCCGGGCGGTGGGCACCACGGCCCAGTCGATCATCGTCGAGGTCCGCCGCCAGTTCCGCGAGATGCCGGGGATCATGGACTACTCCCAGCGGCCCGACTACGCCCGAGTGGTGGACATCACGACCGCCGCCGCTCTGCGCCAGATGATCCTGCCCGGGATGGTGGCGGTCGCCACGCCCATCGCGGTGGGTTTGCTCCTCGGCCACGAGGCCGTGGCCGGGCTGCTCATGGTGGGAACCATTGCCGGCGTGTTGCTGGCCACCGTCCTGAACAACGGCGGCGGAGCCTGGGACAACGCCAAGAAGTACATCGAATCTGGCAACCTGACCGATGACGACGGCAACGTGATCGGCAAGAAGACACCGGCCCATGCGGCAGCCGTGGTAGGCGACACGGTGGGCGATCCGTTCAAGGACACCGCCGGCCCGTCGCTCCACGTCCTGGTCAAGCTGCTGGCCACCATCACCCTCGTCCTAGCCCCGCTCTTCATCCGCTGACGGCGGACCGGACGGCGGAGCGGCCGGAGGAGCTGCCATGGAGCTGATCGTCCAGGCCGCCCTCATCGGTCTCATCCAGGGATTGACCGAGTTCATCCCGGTCAGCTCTTCAGCGCACCTCGAGCTGACACCGTGGATCCTCGGCTGGGAGCAGAACGAGCTGATCGGGAGTCTGTCGTTCAACGTCTTCCTCCACCTCGGCACGCTGCTCGCGCTGCTCGTCCACGTGGGCCGCGACTGGCTCCGCCTGCTGGGCGCCCTGGGCCGGTCCATTTCCGAGCGCCGGATCGGCGGCGACCCCGACCGTCGCCTCGGCTGGCTGCTGGTGCTGGCCACCATCCCCGCCGCCCTCATCGGCTTCGCCCTGGAGGACACCATCGAGACGGCCTTCCACGGCGATGCGGACCTGTCGCGGTTGGCCATTGCCGGCTTCCTGGTGGTCGGTGCCGCGGTCCTCTTTGTGGCGGACCGGCTCGGGACGCGCCAGCGCCAGCTGGCGGACGTCGGCACCGGCGCGACGTTGGCCATCGGTCTTTCACAGGCGGCGGCGCTGCTGCCGGGCATCAGCCGGTCGGGCGCGACCATCGCCACCGGCCTGGCGCTCGGCCTGACCCGCGAGACCGCGGCCCGCTTCAGCTTCCTCCTCGCCACGCCCATCACCCTGGGCGCAGGGCTGTACGGTTCGCGGCACCTGTTGACCGCCAGTCACACATCCACCGAATGGGTGGCCATCGGGGCCGCGTTCGTCGCCGCTGCCGTCTCCGGAGCCCTTGCCATCGGCTTCCTGCTGCGCTGGCTGCGGACCCGGTCGGTGGCTGTTTTCTGCCTCGAACGAGTCCTGCTGGCCGGCCTCGTGGTGGTCCTCCTGGCGGCCGGCCACTGACCCCGCCGGTTTTGACACCGGCCCACCCCACGCCTACAATCCGCCGACGCCAGCACGAGCCAGCGTCCCGACCGCGGGAGCTGGGGCTTTTTTGTTATCAGGGGCCGTGGACCCGCACATTGCGATGAACAACAAGCCCGTGTACCTGACTCCCGAGGGCGTTGAGCGCCTGAGCGCCGAGCTGCGCCACCTCATCGTTGAGGAGCGGCCGCGCGTCGCCCAGCGGATTCACGATGCCAAGCTCGACGGCGACATCACCGAGAACGCCGAGTACGAGGACGCCAAGCAGGAGCAGTCGTTCCTGGAGGGCCGAATCGCGACCATCGAGGCGCAGCTCAAGAACGCCGAGGTCATCGAGCACCCCAACGGGGACCGCGTCCGCATCGGTTCGACGGTGGTCATCCAGGGCCCGGATGGCAAGGAGACGTTCACCATCGTCGGCTCCGCCGAGGCCGCTCCGCGCGAGGGGCGGATCAGCAACGAGTCGCCGGTCGGCGTGGCACTGATGGACCACAAGAAGGGGGATTCGGTCACCGTCCAGGCCCCGGCCGGACCAGTGACCTACACGCTGGTCAGCGTCAAGTAGACCAGCCCGCCGTGTTCTGGGCCGACGAGATCGCGGCCAGGGCGGCTGAATCGGGCGCTCCGCAGGTCGTCAACGACTCGAAGACGCCTTCCGGCACGGTTCACGTCGGCAGCCTCCGCGGCCCGGTCATCCACGACGAGATCTGGCGCTCCCTGCGCCGGATCAGCGTGGACGCCACGTTCCGGTACGGGGTCGACGACCTCGACCCCATGGATTCCCAGGCGCTCCTGACGCCAGACGCGGTGGACCGCTACATGGGCGTGCCGCTGGCCCACGTTCCGCCTCCACCCGGATCGAACGCCGCCAGCTATGCCCGCCACTTCGTTGGTGAGCTGTTCCTCGGCACCTTCGAGCCGCTCGGCCTTCACCCGGAGGTGTACTGGATGAGCGACCTGTACGCCGCCGGCGAGATGGACCGATACATCCGTGTCGCCCTGGATGCAGCCGAGACGATCCGGACCATCTACCGCGAAGTCAGCCGCGTGGAGAAGGAACCGGGCTGGCTGCCCGTCTCAGTCATCTGCCAGAACTGCGGGCGGGTGGGTACCACGGTGGCCACCGACTGGGACGGCGAGACGGTGGCCTACAGCTGCCGACCAGACGCGGTGGAGTGGGCGGTTGGGTGCGGGAACAGCGGTCGCGCCTCACCGTTCGGCGGCCGCGCCAAGCTGTTCTTCAACGTCGATTGGCCAGCCAAGTGGAGCCTGTTCGGGATCACGATAGAAGGCTGCGGGAAGGACCTCGCGACGGCCGGCGGGTCACGCGACCGCTCCGACGCGATCGCGCGCCGGGTGTTCGAGCGGGAGCCGCCGATCAACGTCGTCAATGAGTTCATCAACATCGGCGGACGCAAGATGAGCACCTCGCGCGGTCGGGGTGCGGCCGCCCACGACATCGCGGCTGTCATGCCGCCCAACGAGCTGCGGCTGCTGTTCGTGCGGCACCGCCCCAACGTGGCGTTCGAGTTCGACCCGGACCAGACCGATGCCATCCCCCGACAGGTCGACGAGTTCGATCGGTTGGCGGCCGCCACCGCCGGCCGCCCCGTCCGGGGTGAGCTGCCGGCCGATGCCGAGCGGATCTTCGGCGCTTCGCTGGTCGACCCCGAGGCCGACGCGGCCGCCGAGGCAGCCGCGTACCGGCCCGCGTTCGCTCACCTGGCGCTGCTCGTCCAGCTGCCGGGGATCGACGTTGCGGAGCGGGTTGCGGCCGAGAAGGGTGGACCGCTCACCCAGGGGGAGCTGGCCATCCTTGAGCAGCGGACCCGCGCCGCCCGTGCCTGGCTGGACACCTACGCGCCGCCGGAAGCGCGAATCGAGGTCCACCGCGACGCGGTCCCGGGGGCGGTGGGGGACCTGGCCCCGGACCAGCGCGCGTTCCTCGGGGCCCTCGCCGACGCGCTGGCTGAGCTGCCCGCTCCCGAGTGGGTGGGGGAGGGCCTTCAGTCGGCCATCTTCGCCACCGCCCAGTCGCGCGGCGTGGGGGCAGGGAAGGCCTTTGCCGCCCTGTACGCTGCGTTTCTCGGCCGGCCGTCCGGGCCGCGGGCCGGCTGGCTGGTGGCCTCGCTCGACCGTCAGTTTGTGGTCGAGCGCCTGAGGGCCGCAGGAGGGGTGGCGTGATCTCGATCCAGCTCATCCGGGACGACCCCGATGGCGTCAAGCGCGCCATCGCGCGCAAAGGCGAGCGTCCCGCGGTCATCGATCGCCTCTTGGAGGCCGATGCCCGGCGCCGCGCCCTGCTGGCCGAGGCCGACGCCGCCAAACACGAGCGCAACGAGGGCAGCCGGGCGGTGGGGGAGCTGATGCGCAGCGGGAAGGCCGCCGACGCCGACAGGCGCAGGGCATCGCTCGCCCAGCTCGGTGAGCGGATCGACGCCCTGGACGCGGAGCTGGCTGCCGCGGAGTCGGCCATCGAAGCCGACCTGCTGCTCGTCCCCAATCCGCCCCACGAGGCGGTGCCGGACGGCCGTGGCCCGGAGGACAACCCGGTGGTGCGCACCTGGGGCGAGCCCGTGCCTCCCGGGGAGCGTCCGCCCCACTGGGAGATTGGCGCCCGGCTGAGGCTGTTTGATCTGGAGCGCGGAGCCAAGATCAGTGGCTCGGGCTTCGTGCTCTACACCGGCCCCGGCGCGAAAATCCAGCGCGCGCTCATCGGTCTGTTCCTGGACCTGGCGGTGTCCCGCGGCTACACCGAGGTCTGGCCGCCGGCCCTCGTCACGGCTGACTCGGCGCGGGGCACCGGACAGCTGCCGGACAAGGAAGGCCAGATGTATACCGTGGAGGGCAGCGACCTGTACCTGGTCCCCACCGCCGAGGTGCCGGTCACGAACATCCACCGCGGCGAGATCCTGCCGCCCGGGTCTCTGCCGGTTCGCTACGCCGCGTACACCCCGTGTTTCCGCCGTGAGGCCGGCGCTGCCGGCAAGGACACCCGCGGCTTGCTGCGGGTCCACCAGTTCGACAAGGTAGAGCTGGTCAAGTTCGTGGCGCCCGAATCCAGCGATGCCGAGCTGGAGGCGCTGACCCGCGATGCCGAGGTCGTCCTCGAGGCCCTGGAGCTGCCGTATCGGACGGTCGAGCGCTGCACCGGCGACGTCGGCTTCTCCCAGGCCCGGGGCTACGACCTGGAGGCATGGGCGCCGGGTGTGGGCCGTTGGCTGGAGGTCAGCTCGTGCTCGAACTACACCGATTTTCAGGCGCGGCGCATGAACGTCCGGTACCGATCCTCTGCGGACGCCAAGCCGGAGCTGGTCCATACCCTGAATGGCTCGGGCGTGGCCCTGGCCCGGACGGTGGCCGCCCTGCTGGAAACCCACCTCCAGCCGGATGGGTCGGTGCGGGTCCCGGAGGCGCTCCGCCCTCACCTCGGCGGGCTTCCGGCGCTCACCTGAGGCCCGCGCTGGGGAGCACCCGAGGGCCACCAGCCATCAGTCCCGCGCCTCGCACCCCGGGGATCCCGTCAAGAGCGCCCCGCCGGCCACGCGATAATCACCGCGGAGGGGTGGCAGAGCGGACGAATGCGGCGGTCTTGAAAACCGTTGAGGCGCAAGCCTCCGTGGGTTCGAATCCCACCCCCTCCGCCAGTCAGCTGATCGCGAAGGAACCAAAAATCGGGTAGGTGAGACCAAGCGCCGCCAGGAACGCCACCGCCGCAACCCCCGCCAGAGCCAACCACCCGCCGGGCTGCCGCGCGAATCGGCTCGTGACCTGTTACCAGCCGAGCTCGGCAATCAGGAACGCAGCTGCCCCCAGCAGGAACCATAGAGCGATGCCGACCACGTGAATCGCCGGTCTCGCCATCGGAGGACCCTAACTACGACTCGGCGCTGCGTACGAGGCAGAGATGTTCCCCGCGCCACCCTAAGGCTGGCGAGCGAACCACACGTTGCCGGGGCCGAAGTAGCTGTTGCCCTCGCCCCACAGCGCCACGGTCTTGTTGGCGCCGGTGATGTCGATCTCAAAGTAATCGCCATACGGCTGGAGGTAGCCGTCGGCCGGGGTCGCGAACTTGTAGGTGAAACCGGCAACGAAGGCTGACAGCTTCCGTTCGGCTGACCAGCTCGTACCGCCGTTTGTGGAGCTTCGGTAGTACGTGTTCCAGCGAGCGGCCGGATCGTCACCGCCGCCGTCGAAGCCGTTCCGGTCGTCCTGCCAGGCAATGCGAACGTCGCCGTTTCCGGTCGCGACCAGGGCCGGGAAGACGTTGTTGGTGCCGGCTGGGGCCAGCGAGACATCAACCGGATCGCTCCACGTCTGGGCGCCATCCGGGGAGCGGGCGAAGAACATCCGCTGCGGGCCGTATTTGGTCCGATTGGCGTTCCACAAGACATAGACTTGATCGGCCTCGTCCACCCCGACCGCCATCTGGGCACCCCAGTAATCCCAACCGCCACAGGCGCAGGGTGGCGGCGCTTGCGACTGGTCGACGAACGATGTGGTCCACGTTGCCCCGCCATCGGCCGTCTTCGTGATGTACAGGTTGATGGTGCCCTTCGCCTGGCCCGGGTTGTTCACGCCGTTCCACGCGAAATAGGCGGCTCCCTGTGTGTCGATTGCCGCACCGGACGGGAGGGACACGCCGAACTTGCTGTTCGTGTTGGAGATGGGCTGAACCACCGTCCATGTCTGGCCGCCGTCATGGGACACCGAGGCGAAGATCTTCTGTTGGCTGTGGTAGACGAGGTAGACATGGCCGCCACGGGCGGCGAGGGCGATCTTGTCGAGGCCACGCTCGATGCCCTCAACCAGGACCGGCTCAAACGTTTGACCGAAGTCGTCGGAGCGAGCGACGAACATGCTCGACTTGTCGCCCTCCATGTAGGCGGCGTAGACGGTCCTCCCATCCGCCGCATCGACGACGATCTGGGGATCGTCTTGCCGGGTCTCAGATGGCGCGAGGGCATGCGGCGCTCCCCACGTCTGGCCGTTGTCGTTCGAAATCTGGATCACCATGTGGGGGCTCGGGCACTCTGGACAGGACGGGTCGATCTCGCCCGACGACCCACCCCCGAAGCCGACGTAGTGCGTCCACAGGGCGTAAACGTGCCCGTAGCGGTCCGCTGCGATCGATGGCTCCCAATCGTCCCCGGCCGCGAATCCAAGCCGGATGGGGTTCGTGAACGTGCCGGGCGGGACCGCCCAAACGGCGGAAACCCCGATGAGGAAGGCGGTACAGGCGGCAAGGACGACTCGGGCAGCGGCAGAACGCGTGCGCATCGGGCTCCTCCTCGACCGCGAGCCTACGCCGCCGCCGGGCCAAGGGGCAACCGCCCTGGCGCGTTCAGCGGTGCCGGGGCGCACCATGACTCACGCAGACACGGCGCCGCATGCGCGAGGCGCATGTAACGGCCACGCGGGCGGACGGTTTTGGCCGGAACATGCGTGGGGCGACTCCGCGGCCATCGAAATCGCCCAAACCAGCCCATTCGGGCGCCACGCGGTCCTGAAGGTGGCCGATACATGCTTGGCGCGAATTCGGGGGAAGTGCGGTCAAACGGAGGCGGCGGTGGGGACCTCGTGGTGGAGGCGGCAGCGGGCCTCGTATTTCTCGTCACCCATGCCGCCGACCATGATCAACGGTGAGTCCGCAGGCGCCGGTAGCCCATCGATCAGCCGCTGGGTCCTGGTCGCCGGTTCTCCGCAGACCATGCAGATGGCGGTGAGCTTGGTGACCTGGTCGGCCAGCGCCATCAAGCGCGGCATCGGTCCGAAGGGCTCCCCCCGGTAGTCCTGGTCCAACCCGGTGACCAGCACCTGCTTGCCGGCATCGGCCAGGCGCTCGATCACCTCCGGCAAACCCTCATCCCAGAACTGGCCCTCTTCGACCGCCACGATATCGGCGTTGCCCACCACGTCCTCGATCTCCGCCGACGCGTCGACCGTGACGGCCCGGTGCTGCGCACCCGACCGCGACACCACCGACTCTTCGGCGGTCCGGGTGTCGACCCGCGGTTTGACCAGCACCACCTGGCGCCCAGCAATCGCGAACCGGCGGAGGAGCCGAAGCATCTCGTCGGTCTTGCCGCAGAACATGCAGCCGCAGATGACGTGGACCCAGCCCGACGTGTAGAACATCACGGTCCGACCCGCCCGAGCGACTCAGTCGCCGACGACGGCGATCGCCTCCTCCGGGAGGCCCAGGTGGTCGGCCAGCGCGGTCCGCATGACGTCGCCCGAGGCCTCCTCGCCAGTCAACAGCTGGAAGGCGGATGCCTGCGCCACCAGGAACGAACCTTGACCATTGGCCACCGTCCCGCCTCGAGCGGCCGCGTCCCGCATGAGCGGCGTCTCGGCCCGGTTCAGCACCAGGTCCAGCACGTACATCTCGTCCGGCAGGAGGTCGGCAGGGATCGGGCTCTCGTCGGTCACGGTGCCCACCCCCGACGCGTTGACCAGGAGGCGCGCCTTGCTCAGCTCGGATTCGATGATCGTCTCGTGCCAGGGCAGGGCCCGGAGGTCCGTTTCGCGCGCTGCACGGTCGAAGTGGGCGACGACCGCCTCGGCCCGGTGCAGGTGGCGGTTGAAGACGGCGATCCGGCTGAAACCGCTTTCCAGCAGGACCGATACCACCGCCCGAGCCCCTCCGCCGGCGCCCAGCAGGACCGCCTGGCGTGGCCATCGGGCAGTCCCCTCAGGCAGGATGGACTCCAGGCCGGCGCGCACGCCGGCCACATCGGTGTTGGATCCGTGCAGGCGTCCGTCCTGGTTGACGACCACATTGACCGCGCCGCTGGCGCGCGCTTCATCCGACAGCAAACCGATGAGAGAGGCAGCCTTTTCCTTGTGGGGGGAGGCAATCATCGCCCCCACCACGTCGGGGTGGACGACCTCGCCCAGGGCTTCGCTCAGCTGGTGCGGCTTCCGCTCCCAGCGCTCGATTTGCACCTCGCGACCGGCAGCCCGAAGCGCCGCCCGCTGGACCGCTTCGGCCGGGCTGGCGGGTACGGGATAACCGATGATGAGTAGGCGCGTCACAGGTCTGTGTCTCGATTGCGGGGCGTTTCGCGGCCGTTCCCGAGGTGTGGCCGGACCGGCCCGGGGAAGCCGGGTCCAGAGGAGCTGATGCTATCATCGGCGCCGCTTCCCGGAGAGGTCGCATAGTGGCCTAGTGCGGCGGTTTGCTAAACCGTTGAAGGGGATTTCCTCTTCCGAGGGTTCGAATCCCTCCCTCTCCGCCAGGTTGCGCCGGGTGCCCGTAGCTCAGCGGATAGAGCGTTAGGTTGCGGACCTAAAGGTCGGAGGTTCGAGTCCTCTCGGGCACGCCACTCAGTTGCTGATGGCACCCACCATGACTGGATCACCGGTCGGCTCGCCGACGCGCTCCGCCTCGACCGTGACCGCAAAGGTGGCGAACCCGGCCAGGTCCTGCTCCAGGGCGACCACCGCCAGCACCGGATCGGCGACCTCGATCGTCCCTACCGCGAGTGGCGTCCCGGCGGCGTCCAGGAGCCACAGCTCGTAGATGTCGCCTGTGGGCAGCTCGTCGAGTCCGGCGACCAGGAAGGTTGCGCCCGGTCCCTCGGTGTCGATCACATACCCGTTGCCGGCCGGTCCGCGCACTGCATAGGCCGGCTGGCCGCCGAGCACGACCTCTCCAATCGCAGACAGCGCCGCGTCCTGGACCGCCATCTGCTGCCGGAGTCCGATGTTCCAGGCCCCCAGCGCAATGATCACGACCGCCGCCGCGCCCGCCAGGCCACGCCACAGGCCGACCGACGACCAGTCCAGCCATCGACCCCGAACGGAGGAGGCTGAGTTTTGATCCGTCGTCGGCGCAATCACGTGGTCCTGCGGCGTCGCCGCCACGCTGGCCATGAGCCGCGACCGAAGAGAAGGGTCGGGTGGCATCGGCTCGAGCGCTGCTCCCAGGATCGCGTCAGAACCCAGCAGCGGGCGGAGGTCGTCATGGGGCCGGCCGCAGGTTGCCAGGTGATGAGAAATGGCCCGAGCCTCGTCCGCCTCCAAAGCCCCGAGGGCCGCAGCGCCGGCAAAGTCGTCCACGTGCTCACAGCCCATCGTGCCTGGCCGGTCGCTGGTCATGGCTCGCGTCCTTCGGAGTCTCGCCCGATGGGCACCGGAACCGGGTGCGTCTCCATCGGTGCCTGAAGTGCGTCCCGCAACTTGGCCAATCCCAGGCGAAGACGCCCATTGGCCGTTCCCTCTGGCACCCCGGTCAGGCGCGCGATCTCGCGATAGGTGCGGCCGCCAAAGTACGCAAGCTCAATCGCTTCTCGCTGTTCGGTCGGCAGGGTCGCCAGCACGTTACGCAGCTCAACTGCCGAGATGCGCGCCACCGCAAGCTCCCATGTGGGATTCGGGCTGGTCCGGAGCAGCGACTGCTCATCGGCGGTGCCCACGTCCATTGTCGGTCGCCTGCCACGGACGCGATCGATGGCGCGGTTGCGGACCACCGTCAGCAGCCATCCGCGGATGCTCCCGCGGGACCGATCGAACCGATCGATGTGCTGCCAGATCGCCACGAAGGCGTCGTGGACGACGTCCTCGGCGGCGAACCGGTCATTCACGACCCGCATAGCCAACGCGAGCGCTAGAGGAGCGTAGCGGTCATAGAGCTCGCCCAGCGCCTCGCGGTCGCCCGCGCGGATCCGCTCCGCCAGGAGCATGTCATCGAGGGGCGCGTCGGACTTGGTCAACCGGGCTCTCCCTGCTGGGACGACATCGAACGCCGCCACCGCACGGAGGGACACCTCGCGCGGTTCGGTCCGATGAGGATACTGAAGCGGTCGAACTCGAGCTTCCAGCACGCCCGCGCGAGTCGCCGCATGCGATGTCGAGTCGGTGCGCAACACGTCAGCTCATAGGCTCCCGATGGCGCCGATGGTGGCCGCCAAACCGGCCACCATGATGACGGCGGCTGTTGCCAGCGGGACCATGCTGGAGAATCGCCGAAGGCTTGGGTTGGCGGCCAGCCGGGCAGAATTAGCCAGGCCGTTGCGGGCAAGGCTCGTAGCGCCGGCCAGGCCGGCCAGCACCACGGCCATCCCCAGGCCGAAGGCGCCGATCAGCGCCATGCCCTCGAGGATCCGCCCGGTGGTAACCGCCACCAGCAGGACGATGAGCGCCGATGTGCTTGGCACGAGGCCGCCCGCCAGGCCGAGGGTCACGACCTCGCGGAGCGGGGGATGGCCATGACCGACGTCGTGCGGCCCGGAGTTTCCGTAGCCATGCCCGTGCCCGTGGTCATGCTCGTGTCCATGGTCATGCCCGTGAGCGCGGTCATGCTCGTGTCCATGGTCATGCCCGTGAGCGCGCGAGCGTCGAGCCAGCGCTCGACGGGCAGTGGCCGCGCCGATGAGGATGACCAGGATCCCGGAGCTCATGGTTAGCCAGGCCACCACCCTGTCGGGCACGAGGAGCTCGCTGGCTGACAGGACGATCGCGGCCAGGACGAAAACGCCGGTCGTATGCGACGCCGCCACCGCAAGGCCCAGCGCGCCGGCTCGCCGCAGCGAGCCTCTGGAGCCAACCACATACGCCGCGATGAGGGCCTTCCCATGGCCGGGGGAGAGCGCATGGCCGGCGCCGAGGACCCCGGCCAGACCGAGCGCCAGCAGCCACGCCACGGGTGTATCGGTGTCCGCCAGCAGATTCGCCAGGGCGTCCTGTGGCGCGGCGGGCGTCGGAGCCGGTGCCGCCATGGAGCTGTCGGACATCGACGCCCCGGACCCCGCGGTGTCGGCGTGGAATGAGGCCTGAGCTGCCCGAACATCGATCGGGCTCTGCAGCATGTCCTCGGGGTAGCCCTCGAGCAGATTCGTTGGGCTCGCTTCTGGCACATCGGATGTGGCAAGCGTCACGCCATCCCCGGCGGCGATGCTGATCTCCCGCCAACCGCTCCGTCCGTCGTCCACCGTGTCCGTCACGGTCAGGCTCCGGACCTCGGCACTCAGCGCGAACGGAGCGGTGAACCCGCACATCAGGCGGAGGGTCTCCAGGCCACCGACCCCGGGCGGGAACGTCAACTCGGGGTCCGAGCCGACCGTCATGGGCAGGTCCCGAGCGGCAACGGCGACCTTCAGCCCGGCCGCTGCCGCGCCGCATTCTGCGGCGGCCCATCGTTCCCGCTCCGTCGCCGAAAGCCGTCCGTCGGCATCGGTGTCCATGTCCAGGATGGCGGCGTAGGCCGGGATCTCGGCCAGGTCGACGACGTACCAGATGCGCAGCTCGGCCGGGAGAACGGACACCGAGACCGCGCGGTTGACGGTGGCGTTGCCCAGAGGATGCGCAGCGGTGGGCGAGACAATGCCCAGCAGCGCGGCCATCAGCAGGGCGGCCCCCATGGCCCAGCGCCTCGTCATTCCGGCACCTGGCTCTGGACGCCGTCGAGGGCCGCCAGCGCCCCTTGGGCGATCGGGACCTGGAGTGGCGGCAGATACGCCGCACCCTCGAGCGCCCGGGTGAGGTACTGACGCGCCGCCTCGGTCTCGCCGCGAGCGGCAGCGATCATGCCACCGTGGTACGCCAGCCTCGGGTCGGGCGTGCCCAGCACGAGCGCGTGGGCCGCCGCTTCCGCCGCCTCATCCAGCCGGCCGGCGCGGAAGAGCGCCCAGGCCAGGGCATCCCATGCGTAGATGTCTTGGCGCACCTCCAGTTCCGCCCGGGCGGCCGCGACGGCGGCGAACACGTTGCGGTCATGGTCGGCGGCGAACAGCACCAGCTGGCGGTCGTAGACCGATCCCGTCGCCTGGGCCACCTCGCCGATGCGCTCCACCAGGGCGTACTGGCGATCAGCGGCGCCGCCGTCACCAGTCAGGAGGTAGAGATCGCCCAGGGCGGCCACTGCCTCCGGAGTCGGCACCCGACTCGTCGCATCTTCGAGCAGCGCAATCGCCTCGCCGCGCCGGTCCTGCCCCTCGCGAACCATGGCCAGACCGACGGTGGCCGCCGGGTGGCCGGGGGACGCCGCCAATGCCGATTCGTAGGCCGTCGCGGCCGATGCCAGGTCGCCGCTGGCACGGTGCAGCTCCCCGAGCTGATAGCGATAGAACGCCCCCTCTTCCGCGAATCCGTTGGCCTCGGCGTCCCCGATGGCACGCTCCACGAGCGCCAGGGCAAGGTCCGGCTTCGCTTCCAGAAAGGCGAGTCGGGCGAGCCGGCTCCAGACCGGTGCCGATGGGGCAAGCGTGGCCAGGCGGTCGTAGTGCTGGCGAGCGCCGGTCAGATCGCCCGTCTCGAGTCGGGCGTCGCCGGCCACGGCCAGGGCGGCCAGATCGTCGGGCGTGCCGGCCAGGACCTCGTCCGCCAGGGCCGCGGCGCGCGCGAAATCATGGAGCGAGAACGCGACCTGCGCCTGGCGCGGCACGACCAGCAAGGGGTCCGGTGCAATCACCGCCGCCTGGGCCAGCACCGCCTCGGCCCGCTGCAGATCGGCGAGATCGGCCGTCGCGCGGGCCCGATCCAGGTAGGCGTCAGCCAGGTGCAATGCGCTGAGGTAGTCCCGTGGGTCCGCCGCCACCCGAGGCTCCCAGAAGGCGATCCGCTCATCCGGGGGGACCAGGCCGGTCGCGCCGGAGGCCGGAACCATGTCACCGGGCAGGGACAGGGCGGCCCTATCCGTCGAGATGACGCCGGGGGGATCCTCCAGTGTGGGCCGCACCGCGGGCGCCAGGCGCGTGGCGGTCACGACGACGACCACCATCAAACCGATGCCCAACCACCGCGCCTGACGGCGCGGCGGGAGAGCCAGCGTGCGTTCGAGAATCGTCATGAGTGCATGCCCCCGGGCCGGCCGCGGAGGCCGGCCCGGGGATCGGTCCTATGGGTTCGCCAGACCGAGGTAGGGGAAGCCCCCCGACAGGGTGTTGTCCTCGGCGACGCAGTCGCTGGTGAGGACGCCGGCCGACACCGCGCTGTACGCGACGTTGATGACGTCGTCGTTCAGGCCACGGCCGTTCAGGGCGGCGAAGCTGGCCATGGTGTCGGTGTCGTAGGTGAGAACGTCTGGGGTCAGCGCATCGGCGATGGCTGCGCCGTAGGCCGCCTCGTCGATACCACCCGGCCCGTACGCGCCGAGCTGCTCGGCCGCACCCACGATGGCCGAGACCAGGAACGAGATGTTCCCGCCAACCAGCGCCGCGTCCCCGGACGGGTTGGCGCGGTTGAAGGCCTCCTTGGTCGGGTCGCTGTGGTTGAAGACGGTGTTGATCGTCGGCAGGCCCATGCGCTCGACTTGCGTCAAAGCCCCGGATTCGACGATGGCCGTCTCGCCCCACACGTTGATCACGCCGCTGGCGTTGTTGCCATCGAGCGCCGCGTCCGGAACCTCCAGGACGATGGCGGTCGCGTCAAAGCCAGCGAAGAAGTTGGGGGCTGGATCGGTGGCGCAGATATTCGCCAGCGCGCCGGCGAGCTCCGCGCCGGTCAGCCCACCGCCAACCGCAGCCAGCGCCGCGGCCTTGAAGGCGGAGAAGCCAACCAGGTCGAAGTAGAAGGGATCGTCGGCCAGTCCGGCCCACGCCATTCCGCCGCCTGCGACGCTGAGCATCTGCCCGGTGCTGCCCTTGGCGACCTGCTGTCCGCCGCCGCCAGTGGTGGGGTTGCCCGCACCATCGGCACGCTGGATGTGGATCTGCTGCGAGCCATCACCCCGGACGTCGCCGAACTTGATCCGGTACGCCACGTCTTCGATGGCGTCGCCGGTGTTGTCGATCTTGAACTCGTACAGGGCGCCGGCACGGAAGGCCGTGCCCGACAGGAAGCCGGCGTGCACGTTGGTGGTCATGACCAGCACCGTGTTGGCCGGATTGGCGCCCTCGAAGACGTAGACGTCGTTGATGTCGATGCGATGGTCGCTCTTGACCGTCGGCGCATCGAGATGGTCAGCGGCGCCGACCCGCAGCGCAGCTGACCCGACCACCATGGACATGCCGACCAGGGCCAGCACGAGCAGGGTGACCGCGCGGTTGAGGATTGCGGTACGCATGATGTGGAAATCCCTTTTGGAACGTGCCTGGCTTCAAGGGGCGCCGGGCGAGGCACGCCGCGCGGGCCCAGGGGGAGCAGGTGGCGACTGACGAATAGGCGGTCCCTCCAGAACGCCCGGTCCTGATCTGACTCGGACGCGGGTAGCGATCTGGAGGGAGTACGGGGCCCGTGCCCCGCTGCATCACTGGATCAGCGCGACCGGACTAGATCCAGCACCACCCATCAGGCGGGGGACCGGTGTTGATCGTGTCATCCGGAAGGGTCAGAGTCGGCGCGTCGGGCCGCTCGCAGTCGGTGAACCAGATGCGAAGCTGCCAGTCGTCGGGAGCCAGCGGAGCCGCGGTGGCCAGGGGCCAGAAGAAGACGGTGGACGCCACGGCCAACGCCAGGCCGATGCCCAGCGCCCCGCGGGCCCAGCCACGCCAGCGGACGACTGCCACCCCGACCGCCACGTAGATGAACGGCAACGCCGGCAGCACGTACCACACGAAGATCTGGCTGCGCGCGAAGCCGAGGATCAGCCACGGCAGGTAGGCCGACAGGGCGCCGACGAGGACGATGGGAACCGCCAGCGGGCGTGGGCCGCGCGCCCAGCTGAGCGCCAGCCAGCCGAACACCGCCAGGGCCGGCCACCAGGTGAGGGGACTGCCCAAGGCCAGGATCTCGCGGTAGGCCCCGCCCTCCTCGAAGAAGAACGCGACCGGTCGTTTGAGGGCGAACCAGGACCAGGCCGGCGACTCGTATGGGTGGTGGCCCTCCAGCCCGGCGTGGAACCGCGCCATGGCCAGCTGATGCCCGGCCACGTCCCGCCACCAGCTCCCTTCCCGCCACGGGAGGGCGAGCATCGAGCCTTCGGCCACCCCCAGGTAGGTGGCCAGGTACAGGAGCAACGGCACCATCCCCAGCAGGACCGCGGTCCGGAGCCCCTCGGCCCGGAACGCCGCCCCGAACGCGCCGGCCCATCCACGGATCGCCCCCGACGCATCTCGCCGGTGGGCCACCACTTCCCAGCCGACCACCAGCCCGATGACCCCCAGCGCCGAGTACAGGCCGCTCCACTTCACCGCCACTGCGGCGCCGATGAGCACGCCCGCCACCAACCGCCACGGCCGCCGGAACAGCCACGGACCGATGCCGCCGCGGCCGGGCCGCGGCGCCCGGGACAGATCCAACGCGATGGCCAGGAACGCCGCCACCACGAAGAACGCCAGGATCACGTCCAGCATCGCGACGCGCGACATCACCAGGTGCAGGGCGTCGATCGCCAGCAGCCCGGCGGCGATTGCCGATCCGGCCGCGGCCGCCCGCGGTGCCCTGCTCCGGAGCACGACGCGGGCCAGGACATAGGCCAGTGCCACGCTCGCGGTCCCAATCGCAGCCGCGGCGATCCGCCAACCGAACGCGTCGTAACCCGCGACCGCGATCCCTGTCGCGATGAGCCACTGGCCCAGCGGGGGATGGGCGTTGCTCAGCGGCTCGGCGACCTCACAGACGCCTGGCGCGGCCACCAACAAACACGAGTTCTGGGCGTAGAAGATCTCGTCGAACACGAGCTCGGCGGGGGACCCCAACCCCCACAGGCGGAGCACTGCCGCGACCGCGGTCACCGCCACCAGGAGCGCGGTATCGAGGCGGGTCCAGGCCGGCATCGGTCAGTAGGTTACGGCAGCCCGACGGGGGGCCTCTGCTAGACTCGGCGTCCGGTGAACTACGAGCTGTTCATGGCCGAGGCGATTGCCGAAGCGCGCCGGGGAGCAGACGAGGGCGAGAGCCCCATCGGTGCGGTGGCCGTCCTTGACGACGCCATGATCGGTCGCGAGCACGACCGCCGCCGCCAGACCAACGATCCCACCGCCCACGCCGTCCTGCGCGCTGTCCAGGCTGCCGCCGACAAGCTCGACGGCCACCGGCTCAGCGACGTGACCATCTTCGCGACCCTGGAGCCGTGCGCCATGTGTGTCGGCGCGCTGGTCGAGGCCCGCGTCGAGGTCCTCGTGTTCGCGGTCCGCGACCCTCTTCGGGGCTGCGCCGGATCGGTCCTCGACCTGGCCCGAAGTCCGGCTCTGCCGCACCAGATATCGGTCATTTCAGGTGTCCGCGAGGCGGAGGCCAAGCGCCTGAACGACGAGGCCGCGCTTCCGGCCTGAGCCGGGCCCTCTGCTAGACTCGGCCGCCGGAGAGGTGTCCGAGTGGTTGAAGGTGCCGCTCTCGAAAAGCGGTGTGCGAATAGCACCGTGGGTTCGAATCCCACCCTCTCCGCCACCACCTGAACCCGGCTCCGCCATCTCGCGGAGAGGTCGCCTAGAGGCCTATGGCGCCGCATTGGAAATGCGGTTCGGGGCAACCCGTCGGGGGTTCGAATCCCCCCCTCTCCGCCACCCCGGCTGCGTGCCGCGTTGACCCCATCGCCCAGCCCCCGTACCATCCGCGCCGGCCGTGCTTAGGCGGGGAACTAGCGGTGCCCTGTCACCCGCAATCCGCTCCAGCGGGGCTGACATCCCGGCTGAGGTCGTTGACCTCCGCCTCCCACGACGGCACCCGACGTTGAGAGTCGG
>JBOGTA010000124.1:0-4621 GCA_050695855.1 Candidatus Limnocylindria bacterium | reverse complement strand
CGTTCATTCCGGACAAGAACGGGACCACGGTCGACATGGACGCCATCTCGACGAATACCGTCCCGGCCGGGATCTACACCGTTTGGCTGGAAGGACACTCTGGCGATCCCTACTTCCAGACCCGCCGCTACCCGGCTGCGGTGAAGATCGGCGGCGCGACGCGCGACTTCAGCCTCGGCAATTCGAACTCGAGCGCCGTGATCCCGAATTTAGGCGATACCGCCAGCCTGGCGCTGTACGTGTCCACCACCAATGCCGCCAGCACCCGCTGGGGCGCGACCGGCAGCCCTGTGTCGCTCACCGTCGACAACGCCTCGTTTACGGACTGCGCCCTCACGCCGGCAACCATCAATCCGGGCCAGCTGACGATCTCTCCGTCCAGTGTCACCCCCACCTCGAGTGGCCAAGGTGCACTGGCCACGCTGAACATCGACAGCCTCGGCCTCGGCCCTGGGTGCTACACGTTCGTGGTCCGCGCGAAGGGCACCAACGGCGACGGCCAACCCGTCACCCACCTGCTGCCGATCACCTTCACGGTGGCCACCGACGCGAGCGGCGGCCAGTACGTCGACATCATCGGCTTCGCGGTTTTCGAGGTCACCAGTCTCGACGCCAACGCCATCACGGCCCACGCCGTGAGCCCCATTGCAGCTGACTCAAACGATCCGGCGTTGCGTCGCGCGCAGCGCCCCCGCCTCGTCCCCTGGTAACCCGTATCAAGGAGCCTCGTCGTGGAATTCGAGTACACCGATAAGCATCGCCGCCGATCCAAGGTCTACATCGTCGCCGGACTCATCATTGCCGCCTTGGTGGGCATCGTCGTCTTCGTCGCGCTGCAGGGCAGTGCCCTGCTGAGCGAGCCAGTCGAAATGCGAACGGTCGTCGTCGCCGCCCGCGACATCGCGAGCCGCAAGCCCATCGAGGAAGGCGACCTCGCCACGCGGACGGTGCCGGCGGATCCGACCAACGAAGCGGCGTTTACCTTGATCGAAGACGTCCTGGGCCGGGTGAGCGGCGTCCCGATCACGTCCGGTCAGCTCGTCACCCGCAACATGCTGGCGGCCGCCGCCAGCGGGCAGGGGTATGCCATTCTCGAGGCGGGCGAGGAGTTCGATCCCACCGGACCCGATCTGCGCGCGGTCTCGGTCAGCGTACCGGATGATCGGGCGGTGGCCGGCACGCTGATCCCCGGGCAGCGGGTGGACCTCCTGGTGACCCTCGCCATCAACCCGGCCATCGGGGTGGTGACCGAAGAGCCGGCGGCCAGTGCCGAGCCTGGCTTCATAGCCGGCCCGTCGACCAAGGTCACGCTCCAGATGCTGACCGTGCTGGCGCGCAATGGGTCGATCTACATCCTTCGCACTGATCTGGCCACGGCCGAGAAGATCGCCGAGCTGGCCGCCGCCGGCGGACAGTTCACGCTCGTGCTGCGGCCTGACGAGGACGACCGAGTGGCGAATACCGTCGGGTCGACCCTGGACCGGCTGCTCGACGAGTTCGACTTCCCCATCCCCGTGCCCCCCGACCTGGGCGACCAAGCGTCCGGGAACTGACCAGCCGCGACGAGGCGGTGAGGGCCTCGGCGTCGCGGTGAGCGGCGCCGGGGCCCGGTTTACCAGGGCCCTCCCTCAGGCGACGGCGGTGAGCGCGGCGAGGGCGGCCTCGACCTGACGCGTCGTCTCGCCGATGTCCGCCGATCCGTCGATGACCACGTCCGCGGCGCGCACCATCTCGGCCTGAGCCATCTGGTTCGCGCGACGCTCGAGAACGGCTGTCTTGGACAGGCCGCGCTCGGCCATCCGGCGCACTGCATCCTCGGGCCGGCACACGACCACCCAGATCTGGTCGCACCGGTCGCGGAGTGGTGATTCGAAGAGCTTGATGGCCTCGATCACGGCAGCGGCCGCGCCATCGTGTTCCAGCTCCGCCAGCCGCGCGCCCACGAGCTCACGGACGCGGGGATGAATGATCGCTTCGAGGTCCGCCAACGCGGCCGAGTCCTCGAACACGATCCGGGCCAACTCGCGATGATCGAGCGTGCCGAATCGGTTGAGGATCAGATCAGCCTCCAGGCTCTCCGGCCGGCGCACCTCGCGGGCCACGTCGTCGGCGTCGACAGTGGCGACCCCCCGCTCGCGCAGCATCTTCGCCACGGTGCTCTTGCCGCAGCCGATGTTGCCGGTCAACCCGATGACCTTCATCCGGCCGGGTCCACGAAGGCGGGCTGGCAGCGGGGGCAGAAATGGGTCGCACGGCCGTTGACCACGATGCGCTGGATTGGACGCCGGCAGCGCGGGCAGCGCTCTCCGGTGCGGCGGTAGACCCGCATTCGCTCGGCCGCCAGTCCCGGCTCGCCGTCCGGATCGACGTAGTCGCGATAGGACGCACCGCCGCCGGCCAGACCCTCGCGCAAGGCCGCCCGGATGCCCCGGTGCAGGCGGCGAACCTCGGCTTCGGTCAGGGTGTCGGCGCGACGGAGCGGATGGAGCCGGGCACGCCACAGCGCCTCATCGGCGTAGATGTTGCCGACCCCGGCGATGAACGATTGGTCGAGGAGGAGGGTTTTCAGCCGCGCGCTGCGTCGCCGGAGGCGAGCGGCCAGGCGGGCGGCGCTGAACGACGGCGCCAGCGGCTCCGGCCCGTGCCGCGCGAATACGTCCGCCACCTGTCGCCGTCCGCGTCCAGGGTAGAGGCCGATACGGCCGAACTTGCGGGCGTCGCGAAAGCGGAGCTGCCGGCCATCGGCCAGGTCGAAGACGACGCGGGCATATGGATCGGGGGCGGCCCCGGGAGCGGCGACGATGAGGGCGCCGGTCATCCGCAGGGCCACGGTCAACACCCGGCCATCGTCCATGTGGAGGACCACTGACTTCGCCCGCCGGCCGACGCGCTGGACAACGCTGCCCGCGATCTCCGAGGTGAACACCTCGGCGGGCTGCGGATGGCTGATCGTCCGATCCCACAGCACGTCAGCGCGGCGGATGACCGCTCCCGGCAGGCGTGCCTGGAGGCGTCGGGCCACGGTTTCGACTTCGGGCAGCTCAGGCATAGGCGGGGGCGAGCATCGACGGCTCAGACCTCGGCCAGGGCGCCCACCGGGTCCTCGGCGTCCATCTCGGCCGGCGCCACCTCAACTCGCCGATATCCACCCTCGGCGGTGGGCACCAGGCGGTCCATCCGGTCCCAATCGGTCCCCACCTTGAGGTCCACCGTCAGCGGCACGTCGAGCGGGAGCGCGCCTTCCATGGTGGTCGCGGCCAGGACGGCCAGCGCCTGCAGCTCCTCGGCATCGGTCTCGAAGACGAGCTCGTCGTGGACCTGGAGCAGCATCCGCGATCGCATGCCCCGCTCCCGCATGGCGGCGTCCACCCGCACCATCGCGATCTTGATCCCGTCCGCCGCCGTGCCTTGAATCGGCATGTTGATCGCCATCCGCTCCCCCGCCGCCCGCAGCGCGCTGTTCCGCGCGGTCAGCTCCGGCAGGTACCGGCGTCGCCCGAGGAGCGTGGTCACGTAACCCTGGTCGCGGGCCAGGAACCGGATCTCGACCGTATAGCGACGGATGCCCTCGTAGGCGGCAAAGTAGTCGGTGATGAACTTGCGCGCCGTCTCGCGGTCGATGTGGAGCCGCTCGGCCAACCCGAAGTCGCTCATGCCGTAGGCGACCCCGAAGTTCACCATCTTCGCGATCGACCGCTGCTCGGCGGTGACCTCTTCCGGCGCGATCCCGAGGACGCGGGCCGCGGTCGAGCGATGGATGTCCTCGCCGTCCGCGAAGGCGGCCTTGAGCCCGGGGTCGCCCGAGACGTGGGCCAGAATCCGAAGCTCCACCTGCGAATAGTCAGCGGCCAGCAGAAGCTTCCCCGGCGGCGCCACAAACACGCGCCGGATCCGGCGGCCCAGTGCAGTTCGGATCGGGATGTTCTGAAGGTTAGGATCGGTGCTCGACAGTCGCCCGGTGGACGCCACCGCCTGTGAGTACGTCGTGTGCAGACGTCCGTCGGCATCCACCAGGATGGGGAGTGCATCGGCGTACGTCGACTTCAGCTTGGCCAGCTGGCGGTGCTCCAGGATCTGGCCCACCACCGGGTGTTGGCTTCGGAGCTCCTCCAGGACCGATGCATCGGTCGAGCGCGCCGTCTTTGTCCGCTTGGTGGACGGTAGCTCGAGCTCGTCGAACAGCACCTGCTCGAGCTGGCGCGGTGAGCCGATGTTGAACGGATGGCCGACCGTCTCGATTATTTGAGCTTCCAGCTCGCCGAGGTGCTGCGCGAACTCCTCGGACATGGCGGTCAGCGCCTCGCGGTCGATGAGGACGCCGGCGACCTCCATCCGGGCCAGCACCGGGAGGAGGGGCATCTCGACTTCGCGGAACAGTCCGGCGAGGCCCACCTCGTCGAGCTCGGCCAGCAGGGTGGGGGTGACCAGGAGGGAGGTGAGAGCTTCGGCCGCCGCACGCCGGCCGAGAATCACCTCCTCGGCGCCGGTTTCGCCGGACACCGGCCGCGGCGGGAGTTCGGCGCCGAAGCGGTGGGCGGCCAAATCGTCGACCGACTGCGCCCTCAGCGCCGGATTCAGCATGTAGCCGGCCACCGAGGTGTCGACGGCCGGCCCTGACAGC
>JBOGTA010000123.1:0-17960 GCA_050695855.1 Candidatus Limnocylindria bacterium | reverse complement strand
GAGCGGGGCCGGCCGGGCCGGGGTGGAGGCGTTCGTCGCCGAGCGCGCGGACGACGGACGCCGCGCCGCGCCGGGCTCGCCGTTCCACGGGCGGATTGCCGACTCCGTGGTCCCTCAAGTGGACCGGCTCGACCCCGACGGCTGGAGCGGGGAGGAGCGCAAGGTCCAGGCCGAGCTGCGCAAGATCCTGGACTTGCCCGACCTGGACGTGGCCGCCACCACGGTCCGCGTCGCGGTCCACACCGGCCACTCCGTCGCGCTCCATTTCCGGACGGCGCGCCCGACCAGCGTGGCCGCGTTGGAGGATGCGCTCCGCCACGCGCCCGGCGTTGAGTACCGTCCGGCCGACGGCTCTGAGCGCCATCCGATGCCGCTCGACGTTGAGGGGCGTGACCCGGTGCTGGTGGGACGCCTGCGGGCCATCCCCGGACGCGAGCGCGGCTTCGCCGCATTTGTGGCCAGCGACAACCTGCGCAAGGGTGCGGCTCTCAACGCCATTCAAGTAGCCGCCGCCATGGACCCGGCCCGCTTCGGCCGGCTGATCCCGCCAGCGCGATGACGCAGCGTCGGTGGGTGGTGGCGGCCCTGGCCGTCATCCTGGTGATCGGCGCTGCGGCCATCGGCTATGCGCTGGCTTCCTCTCGCAACCCGACCCCCTCCCCCAGCCCTTCGCCGTCGGCCGGGCCGCTTGCCTGTGAAGTCAGCGTCTCGCCCGACACGATTGTGGTCAATCCCGACACCGGCCAATCGGATGACGTCCTCTTCTTTGCGGGCACCGGCTTCCCGCCCGACTCGGCGGTTTCGATCTTCCTGACCGGCTCGGTCCAGGAGGGGACCACAAGCGACGCCGGAAGCTTCACCGTCGAGGTCGATGTGGGACCGGGGGTGACCCATCCCGAGCCGCAGGATGTCAAGCGCGGCCCGGTAACGTGGACGGTCACTGGCTGGGATGCGCCACAGCCCCCGGGAGACTTCGGAAGCCTTCCGCCGCGCGCCTGCGAAACGCAGGTGACGGTCACCATCGAGCTCACTCACGAGCCCAGCCCCACCCCGCCCACCGACCTGGCGGCCGGGGGCTACGCCGAGGTGATCGCCGACGGCGTCCGGGTCCGGGTCGCTCCCTCGCCCACCGCCACCGTCATCGGTGCGTTGTTCTCCGGGGACGTGGTCCGGATCCTGGCTCCTGCCCAGGTGGCCGAGGGCTTCGCGTGGTACCGAATCGAGACGGTCGTCATCGCGAGCGGGCAGCCGCTGACGGGGTATGTCGCAGCCGGGGTCGAAGGTCAGCCGTTTCTGCGGCCCACCACCGAGCCGCCGCCGCCCACCCCGTCGCCTTCGGCCACCCCGCCCCCGCCGACCTAGCGGGGGTGCTCCACGAAGTCGTACATGTGGTCGTAGTCGGGGGAGAGGTACGTCACGTCCGGCAGCAGCTCGAGGTGGCCACCGAAATACGCGTTGAACAGGATTCGAAACGCGTTGACCGGGCTGGTGCGGTCGTTGAAGCCCTCCGACTCCAGGTCGACTCCCGGCATCCGGAAGGCGTTGAGGATGCCGAACTTCCAGGCGATATCTGAATCGGACGCCTCCAGCCACTGGAAGCCTTCCTGGTCGGCTCGAAAACCGGGCGGCCAGGGGCCCTCGTCCGCGGCCAGGATGATGATTGGGTCCGGTTCGCCCGGAGCCACGTTGAGAATGTCGTCGATCACCTCCAGCGCCCGGTTGTTGGCGTACTCCAGCTGGGCGACGTACTCCTCCGCGTCGGTGCGCTCGTCCTTCTCGGCGGCCGTCGGGATCGACCCGTCGGGGTTGAACACGTACGGCGAGTGGGGGATCGTCAAATGCGCGAAGGTGAACGTCGGGCCCGACCGCCGCGCCGCCTGCTGAATGGCATCGAACCCGTACAGGATGTGCCGCCGCGCGAGCTCCGGATAGGTGATGGACTCCGGATCGGGCTCGTCCGGCGAGGCGCTCGCCTCCGGCGCCAGCGCCAACAGCATGGTGGTGGCGGCCAGGATGGTGCTGAACTGGCTGAACTGGGTGTACCGATAGATGACGTCGGCGTCCACGTTCTTGGAGCTGGGCTCCCACCAGTTGGCGATGTGGACGTACTCATAGCCCAGGCTCTTGAGGGCGGCGGGAGCCGCGAGCCGATGCTGCAGCGCGGCGTGGATGGGGCCGAAGGTCTGGGGAGTGGACTGCTTGTACTCATCCGGGTCGAGGTAGTCCATGCTCATCGTGCTGACGACCGATGGGGCGGTCTTGAAGTAGTTGGCCCACGAGTCGTGGGCCACGGTGAATCCACGGTCGGCCAGCTCCTCCAGGAAGGGGCCATTGTCGAAGTCATACTCGACGCGCAGCGTCTGCTCGCCACCATAGCGGTCGAGGACGATGTAGTAGATGTCAGGCCGGCCCGCCTGGCTGACCGCGACGGTGGGAATCTCGCCGGTGGTATCGGGGAACAGGCGGGTGCTGACCATGTATTCCCCGATCCGGAGCAGGTTGAACAGGATGAGGAACACGGTGGCCAGGTTCAGAAGCTGCGTCGCCGGACGCACCCAGCTCCCGCCGCGCCACGCCAGCTGGACGAGGCCCACGCCCCACACCACCCAGATGGCCACCAGGAGCCAGCGCTGCTGCAGGAACTCGTCAACGAGATTCCAGATGTGGCCAAACGAGAAGAAAAGGGCCAGCAGGACGGATGCCATGAGCCCGGCTCGGGCCCAATCGCGACGAAATCCCAGGCAGAGGAGGAGGACCATGACGGCGCCCACGAGACAGATGGCGAGGGGAACCCACAGCGGCTCCAGCGTGACTTGCTGATCGGCGTTCTCGGCGAACAGGAAAAGTACGGGGTACGCGCCAATCAACAGGACGTGCCAGGGCCAGTACCACCAGCCCGTTGCGCCCTTCGCCGGGGCCCGGGTTAACATGGTCGAAACACTACCGTACCGAGGCACCCTGACAGCTCATGCACCTCTTCGGGTACATCGATCCCGGGTCCGGCAGCCTGCTCCTGCAGGCTCTGCTGGCCGCCCTCCTGTCCGTCCCGTTCGTCTTCCGGCGCACGATCGGCGGTTTCTGGCAGCGGGTGCGAGGTGCTGAGCCTGTTGACGAGCCCGCGCCGTCCAAGGTCCGCTCGTCCGACGGGCGCAACACCGGCGACAACTGACCGCCGATGGCGCCGCGGGGCGCCTCCGCTGAGCCGGGGATGATCGACCCGGCATCTTTCCGTGATCCATCGGGGTACGTCTTTCGTCGCGACGGCGTCCTGTACCGCGCCATCCAGCCTTCGGCCAGCGCCGACTGGGCCGCCTTCGAGGAACGGGGCCTGGCGGCCGCACTCATCGGAGAGGGGCTGCTCGTCAGCCACGCCCCGGCCGCCGATGAGCTCGCGCCGGTACCCGGCGCCGCGTTCGTCATCAAGCCCCGGGAGCTGCCGCTCATCTCCTACCCATACGAATGGGCCTTCTCCCAACTTCGCGAGGCGGCGCTCCTGACCCTTGAGGCCCAGCGCCGGGCGCTCGAGGCGGAGATGTGGCTGCGCGACGCGTCGGCCTACAACGTCCAGTTCGACGGCGGCCGACCGATCCTGATCGACAGCCTCTCGTTCGAGGTGGCGGACACATCGGCTCCCTGGCCGGCGTACCGTCAGTTCTGCAAGCACTTTCTCGCCCCCCTCGCCCTGATGGCCCATCGCGACCTGCGCTGCGGACTCATGCTCCGCGACTTCATCGACGGCATGCCACTGGACCTGGCGGCAGGTCTGCTCCCGGGCCGAACCCGATTGGGCGGCCTGCTGCCGCACCTGCACCTGCACGCCAATGCCGACCGGCGGGCTCAGAACGCGGAGATCTCCGGGGCGGCGGACAGGCCTGCGGAGGCGGGTCGCGTCCGATCAATGTCTATGACACGCCACCTGGCTCTCCTCGACAGCCTCCGGCGGACGGTGGAAGGCCTCCGGCTGGAGCTCGGGAGCCACTGGCTGTCGTATACCCGCCAGACGAGCTACAGCGATGCCGCCGCGGCATCGAAGCACGAGATCGTCGAGCGCATGCTGGCCGCGGCCGGCGGGAAGGTTGTCTGGGACCTGGGGGCCAACGTCGGGACCTACTCGGATCTGGCCGCCGGCTCCGGCCGCCAGGTCATCGCCTTCGACCAGGATCCATCGGTCGTGGAGCTGCATTGGCGCAACCTCTCGGCGGAGGCGCGCGCATCGGTCCTGCCCTTGGTCATGGATCTGACGAACCCGAGCCCGGCGCTGGGCTGGGCGCACCAGGAGCGGCGGTCGCTCCTGCAGCGCGGCCCGGCCGACGTGGCCCTCGCCCTGGCCCTCGTCCACCACCTGGTGATCGGCAACAACGTGCCCCTGTCGCGTGTCGCCGACCTGATGGCCCAGGTCGGGCGGCGAGTGGTGATCGAGTTCGTTCCCCGTCCGGACCCGATGGTCCAGCAGCTGCTCGCGTCGCGGCGGGACATCTTCGCCGACTACACGATTGAGGCCTTCCGGGACGCTTTCGCCGAGCGGTTCGTCACCCTGGACGAGGCGCCAGTCAGCGGCAGCCTGCGAACCCTGTTTCTCATGGAGCGGCGCCCGGACTGAGCTCAGGCGGCGACCGGTGTTGCGACGCGCTGGGCGTCGCGCAGGACCCGCCGGATGTTGCCGTTCGCCAGCCTGGCCAGGTTCTCCTCCGTCCACCCCCGACGCAGCAGCTCCGCGAACAGGTACGGATAGCCCGACACATCCTCCAGGCCGGTGGGCCAGAACCGGTTGCCGTCGTAGTCGCCGCCGATCCCGACATGAGCGTGACCGGCCACCCTGGCCACGTGGTCCACGTGATCGGCGACCACGCTCAGGGGCGGGGTCGGCGGCCTCAGCGACTCGATGATCTCCTCCTCCAGCGCCTGCCGCGCGTCCAGGTCGGTGACACCGGCCGCGCGCCGATAGAACTCGGCGATGGCGGGGACGAGGACCGCGGCCGCGTCGGGGCTGACGAAGCCCGACACGAAGGTGACCATCACCACGCCGCCGTTGGCCGGCATCCGCCTCAGGATGTCGTCGGGCACGTTCCGCGCCACGTCACACAGCGCGCGAGCCGACGAGTGGCTGAAGATGACCGGGGCGTGGCTGGCGTCCAGCGCGTCTGCCATCGTCTCGGCGGACACGTGAGACAGGTCCACCAGCATCCCCAGGCGGTTCATCTCGGCCACCACCTGGCGACCGAACGCCGAGAGGCCGCCGTGCTGTGGCTCTCCGGAGGATGAGTCTCCGATCTCGTTGGTGGTGTTGTGGGTGAGTGTCAGGTAGCGCGCCCCGAGCTCCCAGAACGCCCGCAGCGCTCCGAGCGACCCTTCCAGGACGTGCCCACCCTCCATCCCCAGCAGGGACGCGATTCGCCCGGCGGCAAGGGCCTCCTCCACGTCGTCCGCGGTCAGGCACAGCGCCAGGTCATCGCGATATCGCTGAACGAGTCGCCGGGCCAGGTCCAGCTGCTCGAGCTGGAGAAGCGCCCGACTGCCCGGGCCTTCGCCGGGGACGTACACGCTCCAGAACTGCCCGCCCACGCCGCCGGCCCGCAGCCGGGGGAGATCGGTCTGCCCTGGTGGTGGGGCCGCCTTCCGCAGGTCGTAGGCGTCGAGGTCACCCGGAGCGGCCGGGTACTTGCGGATGGTCCACGGCAGGTCGTTGTGGCCGTCGATCAGGGGGTGGTCAGCCAGCAGGGCGCGGGCACGGCGGAGGTCCTCGGTGTCCGCGGTTGGCACCGGCGGAGGATACGCCGTTACCATGAGTGGCCCGTCCCAACGCGAGGTACCGATGGAATTCCGCGCCCTGGCCGACGAGTTTCTGGCGGACTATTTCCGCCTGGACCCGGTGCACGCCACCGAGATGGGTCATCACCAGGACGACGGCCTCTGGCCGGACCTGACCGATGCCGGGCGCGAAGCCCGGCTGGCGTTCGCCGAGGGGGCGCTGGAACGGCTCCGCGCCATCGATCCGGCCGGCCTGTCCCACGACGACGCCATCGACCACCGCATCCTGGTGGGCGCAGCGGAGGCGATGCGGTTCAGCGAGGGCACCCTGCAGGAGGACCGGTGGAACCCGCTGGTCTTCGTGTACCTGTTCGGGAACGGACTGTTCCTGGTCCTGTCCCGGCCGTTCGCGCCACTTCCCGACCGGCTGCGCAGCGCCGCCTCGCGCCTGCGCGGGTTGCCTGCGGCCATCGACGCCGCGCGCGCCGCGCTGTCCAGTCCCGGGGCGCGCCGCGTGTCCCAATTCCACACCGAGAAGGCGATCGAGCGGCTGTCCGGCGTAAACAGCTTGGCCGACGCGCTGGTCGCCGAGGCGGCCAAGATTGACGACGCGGAGGTCCAGGCTGCGCTGGAGGGCGAGCTGGAGGCCGCCGCCAGCGAGGCCAAGGCCGCGTTGGACGCGTTCGGGACCTGGCTCCGCGACGAGCTGTTGCCCAACGCCACCGGGGACTTCCGCCTGGGTTCGCAGCTGTACCGCGACAAGTTCCGCCACGCGCTGCGGGTCGAGATGGAGCCATCGGAGCTGCGGGAGCGCGCGGTTGGCGCCTTCGAGGCGGTGCGATCCGAGATGCAACGCCTGGCCCGTGAGCTGTGGCCGGCCTGGAGGGGCAGCGAGCCCATGCCGGACTACCCCGACGCCATGATCCGCGCCGTCCTGGATGCCATCGCCGCCGAGCATCCGGCTGCGGACGAGCTGCTGGACTTCTGCCGGGCCGAGAATGCGCGGATCGAGGCCTTCTGCCGCGACACGGGGCTCATCGGTCTGGCCGACGAACCGCTGGAGATCATGTGGACTCCCGAGTTCCTGCGCTCGTTCGGGGGCGCCATGCTGATCCCGCCCGGGCCCCTGGACCGCGGGCTGTCCAGCTTCTTCGCCATCACCCCCATGCCAAACGACTGGACCGATGTGCAGCGCCAGTCCTTCCTGCGCGAGGACAACTCGCGGATGCTCCGCCTCCTCACCATCCACGAGGCGGTGCCGGGCCACTACCTGCAGCTGGCTTATTCGAACCGATGCCCCTCCCTGGTGCGGGCCATCTTCCAGTCCGGCGTCTTTGCCGAAGGCTGGGCGGTGTACGTGACGCAGGTCATGATGGACGTCGGCTACGGGGCCGAAGACCCGGCCCTCATGCTCGTCCACTGGAAGTTCTACCTGCGCGCCATCACCAACACGATGATGGACATCGCCATCCACACCGGCTCCATGGAGCGCGAGGAGGCGATGAAGCTCATGGTCGAGCAGGGCTTCCAGGAGGAGTCCGAGGCGTCCAACAAGTGGGACCGGGCGCGCCTGTCGAGCACCCAGCTGTGCGAGTACTTCCTGGGCTACACCGAGATGTCCGATTTCGAGCGCGAGGCCAGGCACCGGGCGCAGGCCGCGGGCGACTCCTTCCACTGGCGCCCATTCCTCGAGGCGGTGCTTGCCCACGGCACGCCCCCCACGCCGGTGATTCGCGACATCCTGTTCGGAGGCGCCTGAGCCCATGGGCCGCGGCTTCGGAGCGCTGCGGCATCGGAACTTCCGGCTCTACTGGTCCGGCCAGGTGGTCAGCCTGGTGGGGACCTGGATGCAGAGCGTCTCCCAACCGTGGCTCGTCCTCGAGCTGGGCGGATCGGCCTTCCAGGTCGGAACCGTCATCGCCCTCCAGTTCGCGCCGGCTCTCTTCCTGGCGCCGATTGGCGGGGTGCTGGCCGATCGATTCGACAAGCGCGGCCTGCTGCTCGTCACCCAGGCGTTGGCGATGCTCCAGGCGGCCACCCTGTTCGGGCTCACCGTCACCGGCGTGGTCGAGATCTGGCACATCCAGCTGCTGGCCCTGATCCTGGGCGTGACCAGTGCCTTCGACATGCCGGTCCGGCAGTCGTTCGTGGCCGAAGTCGTGCCCCGCGAGGACCTGCTGCAGGCCATCGCGCTCAACAGCGCGTCGTTCAACCTGGCCCGCGTGGTAGGGCCGGCCATCGCCGGGGTCGCGCTGGCGGTGTTCGGGAGCGCGTTCAACTTCGGGGTCAACACCCTGACCTACACCGCGGTCCTCGGTGGCCTGCTCCTGATCAACCCCGCGACCCTCCTCCGGGTACCGGTTCCGCTGGTGCGGCCCAGCATCCGGTTCAGCCTGGTCGAGGGCGTCCGCTATGCGGTCAGCAACCCGAACGTGCTGTGGCTCCTGGTCCTGCTGGGCGGGATGAGCATCTTCGCCATGAACTTCCAGGTCCTGCTCCCACTGTTCGCGCGCTTCACCCTGGGCCTGGACGCCGAAGGCTTCGGTGCCCTGTTCGCGGTGATGGGCCTCGGTTCGCTGGGAGGCTCGCTGACGCTGGCCTTCATGGGCGAGCGCCGGCCGCGGCTGCGCCTCATCCTGGGCGGCGGCGTGGCGTTCCTCGCCGCCGAGATGGTGCTCGGCCTGGTCCGCGTCCCAGCCATCGCCTACCCCGTGGTGGCACTGGTCGGGCTGGCGTCCATGCTCATGGTCAACACCATCAATGCCAGTGTCCAGCGATCGGTGCCCGATGAGCTGCGGGGCCGGGTGATGGCCCTCTATGTCACCGTGTTCGCCGGCTCGGGGCCCATTGGCGGACTGTTCGCCGGTGGCGTCGCCGAGTTGTTGGGCCCACCGGCTGGATTCATCCTGGGCGCCGCAGTCGCGTCGATCTTCCTGCTGCTGGCCGCCTGGGGGCTCGGTGTCTTTCGGCCGGCCTCCGAACCGCCCCTTGGCGTGCCGGCCGAGTGACCGAGTCGTCCGCCGAGGCCTTGCCGGCGACGCCGGCTGCGCGTCCCAACCTGACCCTGGGCCTGCTGGCGCTGGCCCACTCCCTCATCCACATGCAGAGCGCCCTGATGCCGCTGGTGTACATCGCGGTCATCGATCAGTTCTCCCTCGACGAGGCGGCGATCGGCCTGTTCATCGCGGTCACCACCGCGGTCGGCGGTGCCATGCAGCTGTCCTACGGGCTGCTGACCCGCTACGTGGCACGGCCGGTCCTCATCGGTGTCGGCCAGATCATCTTTGGGCTCAGCCTGGTGGCCGCCGGGCTGGCTTCCACCGTTGGGCAGCTGCTGGCGGCCATCAGCGGAGCGCGGATCGGAGCCAGCCCCCAGCATCCGGTGGGGAACGGGATCCTGGCCGATGCCTACCCCGCCGAGCGGCGTGGGTTCGCCATCAGCACCCATATCGCGGGCGGCAACGTGGGAACCGTGCTGGTCCCGTTCATCGGCGGCGCACTGCTGGCGGCGGTGGGCTGGAACACCACCCTCCTCCTGTTCGGGCTGCCGCCGCTCCTGGTGGGCGTCCTGATCTTGTGGTTCATTCGTGAGGACCACCAGGCCTATCGCCGCGAGGCGCGGGCAGCGGGGAGCTGGCTGGCGCAGGTGCGCCAGGTCCTGCGCCGCGGCGACCTGATGCGTATCCTGGGCGCGGCGGTGGTGTCCGCCGGCGGCCGCGGCCTGGACATCGCCGCGCCATTCCTGCTGCTGTACTTCCGCGGTCCGCTGGGGATCGACGAGGCCACCGTCCTGTGGCTCTACGCTCTGCTCCTGGTTGGTGCGGTGGTGGGCCCGGTCCTGGCCGGGATCCTGTCGGACCGATATGGGCGGCGGCGGACCCTGATCGTGTACTACCTGCTGTCGGCGGTGGGGATCGTCGCGGTCGTCCTGGCCGGCGGGAACCTGCTCTTCCTGGCGCCGCTGCTGCTTCCCTTCGGGACGGCGGTCTTCAGTGAGGGGCCCGTGCTCCAGGCCTTCATGGCCGACCGGGCCGTGGGCCCGCTGCGCGACGTGGCGTTCTCCATCTACTTCACCGCGGCGTTCGGGATCGGCGCCCTGTGGGCCATCGTGATCGGCAGCATCGTGGCCGGTGCGGGCTACGTGCCCGCGTTCGTGGTGATGGCCGTCTCATACGTGGCAGGCGCGGCCCTCATCTCGTCGGTGCGCGACGAGACTCGCCGCCTGGCTAGTCAGGACGCGGGTACAGGGTGAACTCGTACAGGTGCCCCTGGTCCGGCGAGAGATACGTCTGGTCGGGGAGCAGCGGGAAAGCGGTACCGAAGTAGGCGTTGAACACCACCCGGAATGAGTTTACGGGGCTGGTTCGGTCATCAACGCCCGCGGCCTCGAGGTCCACGCCCGGCAGGAAGTAGGCGTTGAGGATCCCGAACTTCTCCTGCACCTCCTCGGGGCGTGCCTCCAGCCACCGGAAGCCGTCCTGGTGGGCCTCGTAGCGCGGTGGGAAGGGACCCTCGTCGGCCTGGAGGATGATGACCGGCTCCTCGCCGGCAGGGGCGTCCTGCAGGACATCGAGCAGCTCCAGGATTCGCGCGTTCGTCCAGCGCAGCTGCTCGACGTACGATGCGCGCGGTCCGCGTTCGGCCAGTTGCTCGGGGCTGGGCTGGGAACCGTCGGCCTGGAATACGTACGGCGGATGTGGCACCAGGAAGTGGGCGAACATGTAGGTCGCCCCCGCCCCTGCCGACGCCTCGGCCGCGGCCCGGACCTGTTCGAATTCGAACAAGGTGTGGGCCCGGTTCACGTCGGGGACCTCCACCACCTCCGGATCGAGGCTCGGCGCGCCGATGCCGGCCAGCAGGGTGAGCGCCGTCGTCTCGAACAGGGCGGTCGTGAACTCGGACTCCTGCCGGAACAGGAGGACCCGGTCCGCGTCCACGTTGCGCGTTCCGGGCTCCCACCAGTTTCCGATGTGGACGTACTCGTAGCCCACGCTCTTCAGCGTGGCGGGCACCGCTAGGTGCCCGCGCAGGGCCGCATGGATGGGCCCGAACGTGGACGGGTTGGCGGCGGTCAGCTCCGGCGCGTCGAGAAAGTCAAGGCTCAACGAGCTGACCAGCGACAGGGACGTCTTCCCATAGTTCGCCCAGCTGTCGCGGGCCACCGTGAACCCTCGGGCCTCGAGCTCAGCCAGGAAGGCGCTGTTGTCGAATCCGTAGAGCTCACGGAGCGTCTCTTCATTCGCATACCGATCGAAGACGAGGTAGTAGACGTCAGGCCGGTGGCTGATCTCGCCCAGCGGCACCTCCGCCGGGTCCTGGCCGATGGTCTGACCGGCCTGGCCCGCAACGTAGCTGCCCAGGCTCACCAGGTTGTACGCCACCAGCAGGAGTGCGACCAGGTTGAGCAGGCGGGTGGTATCCGGGATCCGCCGGTACCCGCGCTGGATGGCGGCCAGGCCCAGCAGCGCGAGCCCGATCCAGATCGCGGCCCATCCGCCGCCGCTGACGCCGGAGTCGGCCAGCGCGATCCGAACGTGCCCGAAGGAGAAGAACAGGAGCAGGAGCAGGCTGGCCACCAACCCGCCCCGCTGCCAGCCGCGAAACAGGAGCGCGCAGGCCGCGAACAGGACGATCCCTGCGGCGACGGATACGGCGATCGGCAGCCAGGCCACCGACAGGTCGACCCATTGGTCCGCGTTGGCGGCCAGGAGGTACAGCGGGAACAGCAACGCGACGAGCACCGGGTGCACCGGCACCGTGGACCAGCTGTCGCGCGACGCCATCCCGGCGACGATACCCGCTAGGTGGCCGTCCTCGCCTCGGCGGATTCACGACGGGCTTCCCGCTCGAATCGGTTCTCCCAGTACGGGGAACGCCCACGGAGCAGGAGGTTCAGACTGGAACCGAGATAGAGCGGGAAGAACAGGATTCCCCAGCGCTCGTACTGCCGGACGTGGACCTGTTCGTGGGCCCGTGACCGATCCAGCTCGGCCCGATCCACGCCCACGATCACGTGGCCGAACGTGACGGCGCCGATCCGCAGCGACCCGGGGACTCGCGCCAGGAGCACGTTGAGGCGACCACCGCCGACCTCCAGGATGCCGTCCACGAGTCGAGCCCGGCCGCCCAACACTAACGCGATGACCGCCAAGATCAGGCCAACTACGGTCGCCGGAAACGCCCAGAGGTATCGCACCAGCGCGTGATCCCGCTTCCCCATGTCGCCCCACCATACGCCCGCCGTCGTTCGTCCCCGCGGCCCCGGGACTCGAACCGGGCGGGCTAGAATCGCCTCCCGGCCCAGAACAGGAGCGCCCCGCCCGATGACCACGACCCAGCCCCCGGCCGACGCCGCGACCAACGAGAACCTCCACGTCGAGGACCGCACCTTCCCGCCGCCGCCCGAGTTCGCGGCGCGTGCCATCGCCAACGACCCGGAGATCTACGCCCGGACCGCCACTGACGAGGGCTTCGAGGCGTTTTGGTCCGAGGAGTCACGGCGGATCGACTGGATCGAGCCGTGGGCCAAGGTCCTCGAGTGGGAGCCGCCGTTCGCCCAGTGGTTCGTGGGGGGGAAGCTGAACATCAGCGTCAACTGCCTGGACCGCCACGTGGCCAACGGGCTGGGCGACAAGGTCGCGTACTACTGGGAGGGGGAGCCCGGGGAGCAGCGCACCATCACCTACTCCCAACTGCTGGCCGAGACGTGCCAGATGGCCAATGCCCTGCGCGAGCTGGGCGTGCGCAAGGGGGACACGGTGGCGATCTACATGCCCATGATCCCCGAGCTGCCGGTGGCCATGCTGGCCTGCGCCCGAATCGGCGCCCCGCACAACGTGGTGTTCGGCGGCTTCTCGGCCGATGCCCTGGCCGGGCGGCTGGACGACGCGCAGTGCACCACGGTGATCACCGCCGACGGCGGTTACCGCAAGGGCGCCACCGTTCCGCTCAAGGACAACGCGGATGACGCCATGGGTCGCTCGCCATCGGTCCAGCACTCCATCGTGGTGCGTCGCACCGGGCAGGACGTGGCCTGGACCGACGGTCGCGACCACTGGTACCACGAGCTGGTCGCCCGCCAGCCGACGACCGCCGAGCCGGAGGTCATGGACGCCGAGGACCTGCTGTACCTGCTGTACACCAGCGGGACCACGGCCAAGCCGAAGGGAATCATGCACACCACGGCCGGCTACCTGGTCGGGACGGCCACCACCCATCGGTACATCTTCGACATCAGGCCCGACGACGTGTACTGGTGCATGGCCGACATCGGCTGGGTAACCGGCCATTCGTACATCGTCTACGGACCGCTGGCCAACGCTACGACGGGGGTCATCTACGAGGGCGCCATCGACTTCCCGGACAAGGACCGATGGGCCCAGATCGCGGCCCGCCACGGCGTCACCATCCTGTACACCGCCCCCACCGCCATCCGCGCCCTGATGAAGTACGGCGCGGCCGCCTTCGAGCACGACGACCTGTCCGCGCTGCGCCTGCTGGGCAGCGTGGGGGAGCCGATCAACCCCGAGGCCTGGGCCTGGTACTGGCAGCACATCGGGGGCGGACGCTGCCCGGTGGTGGACACCTGGTGGCAAACCGAGACGGGGATGATCCTCATCAATCCTCTGCCCGGGATCACGACCCTCAAGCCGGGGAGCGCCACGTTCCCGTTCCCGGGGGTGAAGGCCGACGTGGTCGACGAGAAGGGGGAGAGCGTCCCGCTGGGCGGCGGCGGCTACCTGGTCCTGGATCGGCCGTGGCCGGCCATGCTGCGGGGCATCTACGGAGACCCCGAGCGCTATCGCGAAACGTACTGGTCGCGCTACCCGGGACGCTATTTCGCGGGGGACGGCTGCAAGCGCGACACGGAGGGCTACTTCTGGCTCCTGGGCCGAGTGGACGACGTCATGAACGTCAGCGGCCATCGGATCAGCACCACCGAGGTGGAATCGGCCCTCGTCTCCCATCCGGCCGTGGCCGAGGCGGCGGTCGTTGGCCGCTCCGACCCGATCACCGGCCAGGCCATCTTCAGCTACGTCATCCTGCGCTCCGGATTCGAGCCATCGGACGAGCTGGCCGATGAGCTGCGCGAGCACGTGGCCTCCGTCATCGGCAAGCTGGCCCGGCCCAAGCAGGTGTTATTCACCCCCGATCTGCCGAAGACCCGCTCGGGCAAGATCATGCGCCGCCTGCTCCGCGACATTGCCGAACAGCGGGTGCTGGGCGACGTGACCACCCTGGCCGATGCGGGAATCGTGGCCACTATTCGCGAGCAGTCGGGGGCCGGCGAGGATGAGTAGCGGGGCCCGATAGGTGCCGCTCACCGGCGACGAGCTGGTCGCCTTCCTGGAGAACAACTGGTTCGCCCTCCTGTTCTGGAGCCTGGTGGCGCTGCTGGCGTTCCGATCCGCGCGGCCCGTGGTCCATGGATTGGCCGAGCGGGTCATACGGGCCCGCCAGGCAGGGGGCATGGACCCCGGCGCGCTGAACGAGCTGCGGAAGCGCCTGGCGACGGTCGAGGATCTCGTGGCGCGCCTTCTTCGCGGCGTCGTCCTGCTGGTGGTCGTGGTGGTCACCCTGACCCTCCTCAACCTGGTGTCGCTGCTCCTGGCCTTCGGGCTGCTGCTGGCCGGCATCGCCATCGCCGGCCAGAGCATCGTCCTCGACTACCTGATGGGGATCCTCATCCTGCTGGAGGGCCAGTTCTACGTCGGGGACTGGATCTCGGTCGCCACCGGCGACGTCGTCGTGTCGGGGACGGTGGAAGAGATCGGCCTGCGGCGGACGATCCTGCGCGACGTCTCGGGTACCGTCCACTCGGTGTCCAACGGCCAGATCCGGGTTTCGTCCAACCTGACGCGAATGTACGCCGTGCTCCAGGTCGAGATTCCGCTGGTCCCCGAAATCGACCTGGAGCGCGCGATCGAGGTTACCAATCGGGTGGGTGAGGAGATGAAGGCCGATCCGGCCTGGGCCCAGCGGCTGCTGGAGGCTCCGCGCTACGGCGCCATCCCCGCCGTCACCGAGTTGAGCGTGGTGCTCCGCGCCGTGGGGCGGGTCAGGGCGGCGACCGCTTCGACGCCGCGTCCGAGCTGCGGCGGAGGCTCCTGCGGGCCTTCGCGGCGGAGGGCATCACGGTCGCCCAACGGCCCCGGCCGATGGCCCAGCCCGATGGCCAACCAACTGGCGCTGGCTGATCGAAGGGGCTGATACGATGCTGGACATATGACTCGGCAGCCGTTCTGGACGCGCTCCCGCAAGGCGATCCTGGCGGCCGTATTGACCGCCCTGTGGCTGGGCTACATGGTCATCGGCCTCGGCGTCATCAACACCGTGTTACCGACCGTGGAGGGGGAGGGTCCGTTCGGCGCGGCGGCCTTCGTGGGGCTCCTCAGCGGCTTCTTCGTGACCGGCTTCATCATGTGGGCCGCGTCCGACTGAATCGCGCGGCGCGAGGTAGCCAGACGGGTAGCGGCGGGCGATAATCCCCCCACTTCTGGCCGCACTGCCGACGCTGGTGGTCTACATTCTCTTGGGCCGATACTTCCTGCGCGGCCTCATGGCCGGCGCGCTCAAGGGATAGCGAGGTAACCCAAGTGGCGACCGTTACGTTCGACCACATGACCAAGCGGTTCACCGGCGAGATGGTGGCCGTTCAGGACTTCAATCTCGAGGTCAACGACGGGGAGTTCCTGGTCCTGGTTGGACCTTCGGGGTGTGGCAAGACGACCGCGCTGAGGTGCGTGGCCGGGCTCGAGACCATCACTGAGGGGCGCCTGCTGATCGGCGAGCGGGTCGTCAACGATGTCGCGCCCAAGGACCGCGACATCGCCATGGTCTTCCAGAGCTACGCGCTGTACCCCCACATGTCGGTGTACGACAACCTGGCCTTCGGCCTGAAGCTGCGGAAGGTCCCCAAGGCCGAGATCGACCGGCGGGTCCGCGAGGCGGCCGCCATCCTGGCCATGGAGCGATTGCTAGACCGCAAGCCCAAGGCGCTCTCGGGCGGCCAGCGGCAGCGGGTGGCCCTGGGCCGGGCGATCGTGCGCGAGCCGCAGGTCTTCCTGATGGATGAGCCGCTGTCGAATCTCGACGCCAAGCTCCGGGTCCAGACCCGGGCCGAGATCCTGCGACTCCATCAGCGGCTGAAGACCACGATCATCTACGTCACCCACGACCAGGTGGAGGCCATGACCATGGGGGACCGGATCGCGGTCATGCGGGATGGGATCCTTCAGCAGGTCGGCACGCCGCAGCAGCTCTACGACCACCCGGCCACCGTCTTCGTGGCTGGGTTCATTGGGTCCCCGGCCATGAACTTCTTCAAGGCCCATGCCGACGGCTCCGACCTGCGTGTCGCCGACGTTCGGCTGGAGCTGACCGGGAAGGCGGCCGAAGTGGTCGCCGATCGGCCCGCGGGCTCGGAGGTTACCGTCGGCTTTCGACCAGAGCACCTGGAGCTCGGAAACGGAGTTGCCGGGCCGGCGGTCGGGATTCCCGCCAGCGTCGACGTGGTCGAGTTCCTCGGCGATCAGGAGTTGATTCACGCCCAGGCGGCCGGCGGCGAGCTCCTGGCCGTGGTCAGCTCCGATCATCGGCTGAAGCCCGGCGACCGGGTTGAGTTCCGGCTGGGACTCGAGAAGCTCCACCTGTTCGATCCGACCACGGAGCTGGCCCTGCTCCACTGACCTGGGCGGGTGTAGACTCGGAAGCCCCACCCTGGCGCATGCCCGAAGCGAGACCCACGACGCGTCCCCGGCCGGTGCTTGTGACCCGGAGCCGGGAAAGAGATGGGGCAAGGAGGGAGTGCAGGAGGGAGCAGCCTTCCGGACGGGGCGCGGCCCCGCCCGCGCGATCACCGCACACGGAACGAAAGGGAGATCCATGCCAAGTCACAGATACCTTGTCGGGATGGCGGTGCTGTCATTGCTCGCCGCAGCCTGTCAGCCGAGCGCCAGCCCAACGTCTCCCGGAGAGGCCAGCCCTTCGGAAGGTGCTGAGCCGCTGGGGGGTTCGATCAGCATCCTGGCCACGTGGACCGACGCGGAGGAGGACATCTTCCGGTCCATGATCCAACCCTGGGCGGACGCCAACGGCGTCACCATCGAGTACGTAGGCACGCGCGATCTGAACGCGGTCTTGACGACCCAGGTCGAGGGGGGCAACCCACCGGACGTGGCCGGCCTGCCCGGTCCGGGCCAGATGGCGCAGTTCGCCCGCGCTGGAGACCTCGTCGAGCTGAGCGACATCATCGACCTGGATGCCATGCGCCAGTCGTACAACGAGGGCTGGATCGCCGACGGCACGGTCGACGACCAGTTCGTCGGGATCTTCATCAAGGTATCGGTCAAGGGGCTGATCTGGTACAACCCCGCGCAGTTTGCGGCGTCGGGCTACGAGGTCCCCAGCGATTGGGCCGGCTTCGACGCCCTGGTCGACCAGATCCAGGACGATGGCGCGACGCCATGGGGCGTGGGTGTCGAGTCGGGTGCCGCCAGTGGCTGGCCGGCGACCGACTGGATCGAGGACTTCGTCCTCCGGCAGTCGGGACCCGACGCCTACGATGCGTGGTGGCAGGGCGAGCTGGCGTGGACCTCCGACGAGATCCGGTCCGCGTTCGAGGCGTTCGGTGCCTGGGCGGCCGATGCCGATTACGTCGCCGGAGGGCCGAATAACGTCTTGAACGTGAACTTCGGCAACGGCGGGGACTGCCTGTTCACCGACCCGCCAGGTTGCTACCTGCACCATCAGGCCAGCTTCATCACCGGGTTCTTCGAGGACAATTTCCCGGACGTGGCGGTCGCAGGCGAGACCTATGACTTCTTCCCCATGCCGGGAGATGCCTTCAACGGCATGACCACCGGCGGAGACCTGTTTGGCATGTTCAACGACACGCCGCAGGCGCGGTCGCTGATGCAATACCTGACTACCGCCGAACCCCAGCAGGTCTGGGTGGAGGCCGGGGGCGCCATCTCCCCCAGCAGCGAAGTCCCGCTGGATAGCTATCCGGACGACACGTCGCGACGGATCGCCGACATCCTGAACAACACGGACGTCGTGCGCTTCGACGCCTCGGACAAGATGCCGGACCAGATGAACCAGGCCTTCTGGAGCGCCATGCTGGACTTCATCCAGAACCCGGGGAATCTGGACCAGATCCTGGCCGACCTGGATGCCGTCCAGGCGGAGGCCTACGCCAACTGACCTCACCC
>JBOGTA010000122.1:0-5854 GCA_050695855.1 Candidatus Limnocylindria bacterium | reverse complement strand
CATCCCGAGCGCGGGATGGCGCTCCACGCTGTCGGCGAAGCTCTGCGCGAGCGTCCCGGTCCCGGCGATGAGCATGTAGCTGGTATTCCGGCCCTGTCGGCGCAGCGAGTCGAACCAGTAGCGAAGGACGGCGCGACCGACCAGGGTGACCGCCGGCTGGGCCACGAACAGGAGCGCCAGGAACAGGCGGCTGACGTTGTCCTGGTGGAGCAGGAACAGCATCGACAGGGTCACCGCCACCACCACCACCGTCGCGCGGAGGATGTCGCGGGCCTCTGTCACCAGGCTCCAGCGCACGCGGAGCCGATACAGGCCCATCGACCACAGCACCCCGACCCAGATGAACGCGAAGACGGTGGCCGCGATCGGGATGTCCACCCCCACCGACCACACCGCGGTGGGGTCGCCGTCCTGGAATCGGAGGACGGACACTGCCATGAAGACCAGGAAGGCGGTCACGCCATCGGCCAGCATCAGGATGAGCCGCAGGGTCATGAGATGCCGTTTCGTCACGGGCGTTCGGGCCTCATCGAGGGCAAATCATGGCAGACCCATAGCGAACATCATCATGGCAAAGCTTGCTACCGGTCATTTGTACTGACCCGGCTCTGGTGCTGACACCCCCCCGGCCGACCCGGGACAATTGACCGATGACACGGCGCGGCGGTGCGCTCCTGGCACTGGTTCTGGTCGCGTGCACCCCTTCGGCCTCTCCATCGGTCAATCCAACGCCTGGCCCGTCGGGGCCTGTCGGCTCATCGGCTCATGCGCCCGCCCCGGTGGTCCTGGCCGCTGGCGACATCGCAGCCTGCGACTCGGATGGGGACGAGGCGACCGCTGCGATGCTGGACGGCCTGGACGGCACCATCCTGACCCTGGGCGACCACGCCTACCCCGACGGCACGAACGCCGACTTCGCCAGCTGCTACGACCCGTCCTGGGGACGCCATCGCGACCGGACGTACCCCACCCCCGGCAACCACGAATACGAGACGCCGGGCGCGGCGGCGTACTTCGCGTATTTCGGGGAGCGAGCCGGAACTCTCGGCGAGGGCTGGTACTCGTTTGATCTCGGGGCCTGGCACCTCATCGCGCTGAACTCGAACTGCGACGAGGTTGGCGGCTGCGGCACGGACTCGCCCCAGGCTGCGTGGCTGCGGGCGGACCTGGCCGAGCACCCCGCCGCCTGCACGCTGGCCTACTGGCATCACCCCCGCTGGAGCTCCAGCGACGAGCATGGCCCAGACCCGCGGACCGATGAGCTGTGGCGGATCCTCTTCACCGCCGGCGCCGACCTGGTCCTCTCCGGTCATGACCACGTCTACGAGCGCTTCCTGCCCATGGACGCCGATGGAGCGGCGGCTCCCACCGGCTTGACCCAGTTCGTGGTGGGCACCGGCGGCCGCTCCCGGTACCGGTTCGGCGCCATCCTGCCCACCAGCGCGGCCCATGACAGCGCGACGTACGGGGTCCTGCAGCTCACGCTCCACCCTGACGCCTACGCCTGGGAGTTCGTCTCCGCCTCGGGCACCCGCTTCGCCGATTCCGGCTCCGCCGACTGCCGCTGAGGGGCGCCGCCCCGTTCAATTGTCGCCAGACGCCCGCGTACACTCCGCAGGGTGAAAGCCTGCCCGAGCTGCGGAACCGAAAACCCCGAGCACGCGCGCTTCTGCCTCGCGTGCGGGACTCCGCTGGGCGAGGCGGCGCCGAGCCGCGGCGAGGAGCGCAAGGTCGTCTCCGTTCTCTTCGCCGACCTGGTGGGCTTCACCGCCGCCTCGGAACAGACGGACCCCGAGGAGGTGCTGGCCACCCTCCGCCCGTACCACACCCTCCTGCGGACCGAGATCGAGCGCTACGGGGGGACCGTCGAGAAATTCATCGGTGACGCGGTCATGGCCGTCTTCGGGGCGCCGGTCGCCCACGAGGACGACGCCGAGCGGGCGGTGCGCGCCGGCCTCCGCATCATCGAGGCCCTCACCGAGCTGAACCGCGAGCGGCCCGACACCGAGCTGGCGGTCCGGGTAGCGGTCAATACCGGCGAGACCATCGTCAGCCTGGGGGCCCGACCCGAGCAGGGCGAGGGGATGGTGGCGGGCGACGTGGTGAACACCGCGTCGCGCCTCCAGCAGGTGGCGCCGGTGGGTGGCGTGGTCGTCGGCGAGGGCACCTGGCGGGCGACGACCCAGATGATCGAGTACGAACCGATGGACGCGGTCGAGGTCAAGGGCAAGGCCGAGCCGATCCCGGTCTGGCGCGCCGTCCAGGCCCGGAGCCGCTACATCGTCGAGGTCGACCGCCCGACCAGCCCGTTCATCGGGCGCGACGCCGAGCTCGAGCTCCTGCGCCAGGCGTACCGGCGCATGATCCGCGAGGAATCGGTCCAGCTGGTGACCGTGACCGGCGAGCCGGGCGTCGGCAAGAGCCGGCTCATCGGGGAGTTCTTCACCTGGGGTGACGCCCAGCCGGAGCTGTTCTTCTGGCGCCACGGCCGATGCCTGCCGTACGGCGACGGGGTGACCTTCTGGGGGCTGGGCGAGATCGTGAAAGCACAGGCCGGCATCCTCGAAACCGACAGCCCCGAAGAAGCCGATGCCAAGCTCCGTCAGGCCGTGGAGCTGGTTGTCGAGGACGAGGCCGATCGCGACTGGCTGGGGGCACAGCTCGCCCCCCTGGTCGGGTCCCGGCCGGGAACCGCCGTGTCGTCCGACCGGTCGGAGGCGTTCTCTGCGTGGAGGGCATTCCTGGAGGCGATGGCCGCCTTCCGGCCGCTGATCCTCGTCATCGAGGACCTCCACTGGGCCGACGACGCGATGATCGACTTCGTCGAGCACCTCGCCGACTGGGCCACCGGTGTGCCGCTCCTCATCCTGTGCTCGGCGCGGCCGGAGCTGTACGAGCGTCGACCGGGATGGGGCGGGGGGAAGCGCAATTCCACCACCGTCGCCCTGTCCCCGCTCCAGGCCGATGAGATCGCGGCCCTAGTGTCGGCCATGCTCAACGAGACGCTTCTCCCCGCCGAGACGCAGTCCGCGCTCCTGGAGCGGGCCGGCGGCAATCCGCTGTACGCCGAGGAGTTCGTCCGGATGCTCACCGACCGAGGCATCCTCCAGCACTCGGGGCACACGTGGCGGATCGTGTCCGACGGCGACATCCCGGTCCCCGACACCGTCCAGGCTCTGATCGCCGCCCGGATGGACACCCTGAGTCCGGAGCGCAAGGCGCTCCTCCATGACGCGGCGGTCGTCGGCCGGACCTTCTGGCCCGGCGCCCTGGCGACGATGGGGGACGCCGACCGGGACGACGTCGTGAATGGGCTCCATGACCTGCTCCGCAAGGAGCTGGTCCGCCCGGTTCGGCGCTCGTCGATGCAGGGCGAGGACGAGTTCACGTTCTGGCACATCCTCGTCCGCGATGTCGCCTACGCCCAGATCCCGCGGGCCCAGCGGGCCGAGCGCCATCGCAAGGCCGCCCAGTGGATCGAGCGGGCCGCGGGGGATCGGGTGGGCGACCACGCCGACATCCTTGCGCATCACTATCTGCAGGCTATCGAGCTGGGGGGCGGCACTGACGCCGCGGCCGCTGGGGAGCTGCGGGCGTCAGCGGGCCACTACCTGTTCCTGGCTGGAGAGCGGGCCACCTCGCTGGACGGGCGGCGGGCCGTGGATCTGTTCCGCCAGGCGGTCGAGCTGATGGCTCCGGATCATCCTGACTACGCGAATACGCGGTTCAACCTGGGCGGGGCCTTGATGGCGGTTGGGCAGCAGGTGCCTGCGGTGCCCGAGCTCGAGGCGGCGCAGACGGCCTTCGCTGGGCGGGGCGATCCGATCCAGGCCGCCCACGCCATGACCATTCGCGCGATGGCGCTCCGCCACCTCGACCGGATGGACGAGGTGCGCGCGTTGCTTGCTGAGGCGCGCGCGGTGCTGGAGCGCGAGGAGCCGGGTGGCGAGCTGGCGCGGGTGTACACCGCACTCGCGGGCGACGCCATGCTCGCCTCGCGGTACGCCGATTCCAAGGCAATGGCCCAGAAGGCGCTCGACCTCGCCGACACCCTGAACCGGCCCGACCTCAAGGTGCGGCCGCTGCAGAACCGCGGATGGGCTCGCGCCGATGAGGGCGACATCGCAGGCGCGATGGCTGATCTCCAGGCAGCCATCGCCATCGGCCTCGACGTCGGACTGGCGGTCGAGACGGGAGTCGCCTACAACAACTACGCCGGTATGCGCTGGGCCTTCGAGGGTCCTGCCCAGGGACTCGAGACGTACACCCAGGGCATGGAATTCGCGACCCGCCGCGGCCTCGAGGGAAATTGGATCTGGGAGCGAGCGGAGTCGGTGACCTGCCTGTTCGATCTCGGCCGCTGGGACGAGGTCCTGGCGGTCGCAGACGAGGTCGAGGCTGAGGCACGGTTGCGGTCGTGGACCCAGCCGCTGTCCCTCGCGCAGGCGCCGAGGGTGCACGTCCTGGCCCTGCGCGGGCAGGTGTCAGACGCCGCGCGAGCCGTGAGCGAAACCATGCCCGCGGCCCGGCAGGTTGGCGATCCGCAGCTGATGATCCCCATGCTCGCGGCCACTGCGCTGATGGAGCTGCAGAGAAATGATCGCGCCGCGGTGGTCGACGCGCTGCGCGAGATCGATCAGATCACGTCCGGCACGTCAGGCCTCATCGGCTCAGCCGCGGCTGACGTCGTCCGGATCGCGTTGGCTGCTGGCGACCTGGACCTCGCTGGTCGGCTGCTGAGGGCCAACCCCGGGTTGCCGGGTCGGTCCGACAACATCGTGATCACCGGCCAGGCGCTGCTGGCCGAGGCGGATGGTCGGCCCGAGGAGGCCGTGGGCGCATTCCGGGATGCCGCCGACCGCTGGGCGGCGTATGGGCACGTTATCGAGCATGGCCGGGCCCTCCTCGGCGTTGGCCGGTGCCTGGTCGCCCTCGGCCGCGCAGCTGAGGCGGCTGGCCCGCTCCAGGAAGCGCGAGAGACGTTCGGCGGCCCCGGCGCCACCGTGCTGATGGCCGAGGTGGACGACCTCCTGGCCCGGGCCACCGCCCGCGCGGGTTAGAGAGTCGGAACCGGCTCCGCCTCGGGGGCCTGCCGCTGGGCCACCCACAGCGCGGCGGTCGCGGCCAGCATGGCCAGGGAGCTGGTCCACACGTTGGGCAGGGCCAGCATGACCCCGATCGGCAGCAGCCAGGCCCGGTCCCAGCGGGCCGCCACCACGATGACGGCCAGCGCCACCGGCAGCCGGACCAGCCACGGGAGCGGCACCACCTGGATCCGCGGATCGGACCCCACGTTGGCCACCAACAGACCGATCCATTCCGCCCACAGGTCGGCCGACACCAGGACCGATGCACCCACGATGCCCGCCGTCAGGCCCAGACCGATGACCACCGCCCGCCACTCCCCGCGCACCGCGTGCCAGGCCATGCCGATCCCCGGCGTGACCTTGGTCAGCAACGGGAACGCCCACGCGCCCGCCCCCAGCGGCTCGCGCTGGACGGCCAGGAACACGGCCCCGGCCACGAAGACGTGGACGTTCCCCCGCAGGATGTCGTCCACCACCCCGGGGAAGGCCAGCATCCACGGCACGCGCATCCAGAAGAGGATCCCGATCGCCAGCGCGGTCCACAGGGCCGCGAACGCCTCCCAGGGGAGCAACGTCAACGGGTAGATGAGCTGGGCGAAGGCCGGCGAGTAGACGTAGGCCTCGTACTCAAGCCACGGGATGTCGTACAGGCCGCCATCCCACGCGTTCCAGATGCCGTAGGCGTCGAACATCGGTCCGTAATCGGGGACCGGCTCGGCGTACGGGACGAGCCGCAGCCACACCGCGGCGATGTACGCCAGCCCGGC
>JBOGTA010000121.1:0-8906 GCA_050695855.1 Candidatus Limnocylindria bacterium | reverse complement strand
GCTCAGGCGTGGGCGTCTCCCCGCCGAGTGGGAAGGTGGGGAAGGGAAGTGGTGGCGCACTTGGCTGGGTCGTCGCCGACGGCTGCGGGATCGGCGTCGGTGGAGGGGGCAGGGTCGGTGCCGGGGTCTGCCCAACCAGGATCACGGTGAAATCGGCGGTATCGAACTGGGACGTGCAGCCTGTCGGTCCGGAGCCGGTTACACACATTTTCACTTCGTGAAGTCCAGGCGCGGCATTCAGCGGGACGGTGAACGGGATGGAGAAGTTGCGGCTGGTGACTGTTCCCGACGCGACCAGGACGCCGTCCCACCGCACCGAGATCGGGGCGCCGACTGGTGTAAAGCTCGACCCCCTGGCCTGGACCAGGTCACCTAGCTGGCCGAAGGTGGGAATCAGGTTCAGCGCCGCCGCGGCGGCGGGGCCTGGGAAGGCGAGCATGACCAGCGCGGCGGCGAGCAGCGTCGCCACCCATCGGGCCTTCATCCTGCTGACCCGCCCCATCGTGATTGGTGCATGCTACCGGCATGACCGATGCGCCACCCGTGCAGCTGGAACGGAGCCCGGACCCGGTCGCGGAGCCCAAGGCCTACCAGGACATGCTCGTGGGGCTCGTTGGATCTGACGATCCCGCCGCCGTGCAGGCCGCCACTCCGGATCTGATCCGGAACATGGTCGCAGCGGCAGGGGATGACCTTGGCACACGGCCAGAGCCTCGCGAGTGGTCGGTCCTCGAGTGCGTCGCGCACATCCTCGATGCCGAGATCGTCGTCTCCGGACGGTACCGATGGATCCTGGCCCACGACCAGCCCGAGCTGATCGGCTACGACCAGGATCTGTGGGTGGATCGGCTCCATCAGCCACCGGAAGGCCCCGACGAGCTGCTCGCGCTGCTGGAACCGCTGCGTCGGGCGAACCTCGCGCTGTGGGCGCGGACGTCGGACGAGGGACGCCAGCGATTCGGGCTGCACCGTGAACGCGGACCGGAGACCTATGCGCTGACGTTCACACTCATCGCCGGGCATGACCGATTCCACCTGGCGCAGGCCGGCCGGGCGCTGGGGCAGGTCCGGGCCCATCGCGATGCGGAGACCGGATCATGAACGTCCTGCTCCTGGTCCACATCCTGGCCGCCATCACGGCGCTCGGCGCCAACCTGACCTATGCGATCTGGCTCAGGGCAGCGGGCGCCGACCGGGATCGGCTCATTTTCGTCATCCAGACCGTGCGGACGCTGGACAGCCGGGTAGCCAACCCCGCGTACGTCATGGTGCTCCTAACGGGTATCGGCATGGTGCTGACCGGCGCCTACAGCTTCACAACCGGCTGGGTCCTGGCTGCCATCGCTCTGTACGTCGCCGTGGCCGTGATCGGGATAGCAGCCTTCGCCCCTGCCATGCGCCGTCAGCTGGCTGAAGCGGAGCGGGATCCCGCATCGGACGCCTACCGCCGGGCAGCCGGGAGAACCACCGCGCTCGGATTGCTAACCATCGCCCTGGTTGTCGTGATCGTGTTCCTGATGGTCGCCAAGCCCTTCTAATTCGCATCTAGGCACGCGCTCAGGCGGGCCGCATACTGGCCGGCCCCATGTTCAAACGGCTCGTGGTCATCGCCCTGGCCCTGTCGTTGATGGCCTGTTCGCAGCTCGTGGCGGCGCCGGCATCGACAGCGCCTGACTCGCCCCGCCCGGTCACCCCCAGCCCGCGTCCTTCGCCGCGCCCATCGCCGCGCCCGACCCCAACGCCAGAACCCACCGCACCGCCCCCGATCGTGGTCCGTGGCCAGCTGGCTCGGGTAATGACGGACGGCGCTCGAGTCCGGAACCAGTCGGGGGCCGTGACCGAAGCGTCCATCGTGGCCAGGCTGGGAGTCGGGGAGCTGGTGACCGTCCTCGACGGCCCGGTCCAGATCGGTCCGACGCGCTGGTGGCAGGTCCAGGTGGCTGCGCTCACCGGCTGGATGCCCGATCGGATGGGCCTGGCGGTGAGCCTCCTTGACGCCGCCGAGCCGGCGGCTCGTGACTGGAACGTGTGGGCGGCGACTGCCACCGGCGTGCTGCCCGCATCGGTCGCCGACATCCCGGCGCGGGTCTACGTGCCGAACGAACGGGACTACACCGTCTCGGTCATCGACCCGGCAACGATGAGTGTGATCGCGACCCTGCCGGCCGGCATCCTGCCCGAGCACGTGGGCCCCGACTGGGATCTGTCCCGCCTCTATGTGAGCAACTACCTGTCCAACGAGCTGACCGTGCTCGATCCTCGGACGGGCGCCCTGGCGAACCCGATCACGGCGCCGTTGGCCTACAACCTGTACTTCACGCCAGACGGTACCAAGGCGGTGGTCATGGCCGAGGAATACAGCCGGATGGACTTCTACGACCGTCGCACCTGGCAGCTGCTCCGCCAGCTGCCGATTCCGTTTGCGGGAATCGATCATGCCGATTTCTCGGCCGGCGGCCGTTACCTACTGGCCACCACCGAGTACGCCGGGGTCCTGGTGAAGGTCGATACCGTGACGATGGAGATCGTCGGCTCGCTGTGGGTGGGTGGCAGCCCCGTGGACGTCAAGCTTTCACCCGATGGCTCGATCTTCTACGTGGCCAACCAGTTCCGCCACGGCGTGTCGATCATCGATCCGGTGGTCATGCGGGAGATCGGCTTCCTGCCCACCGGACGGGGAGCGCACGGTATGGCCGTCAGCCGCGATACGCGATGGCTGTACGTCACCAACCGCGACGCCGGCACGATCTCGGTCATCGATTTCGCGACGCGGGCGATTATCGCCACTTGGTGGATTGGTGGATCGCCCGACATGCTCCAGGTCTCCCCCGATGGCACGCAGCTGTGGACTGCCAATCGACGCGGCAACACGGTGGTCGTGCTGGATGCCACGAACGGGCAGGTTTCGCACGTCATCCAGGTCGGACGCCAGCCGCACGGGCTGATGTACTTCCCGCAGCCGGGTCGTTTCAGCCTGGGCCATAACGGCGTCTACCGCTGACGAGCCGATGTGACGGGCCGCATCGGTACCTTCCTCCCATTCCAGCCGGCGCTGCCACAGGCGACGCTTGGCGCATGCCGATCCTGCCGGCGGACCCCCTGATCGTGCTCCTCACCCTGACCGTGTTGCTGGTCGCCACCTGGATGTACTGGCGCCTCATCCGGTCGCGCGGCCTCGCGCGACGGATGGACCGCGAGTCGGACGAAGCGCAGTTGCGCGGCCTCGTCCGGGTGACCCTGGTCGGCCGCTGACCTGACGCTTCGGCGCCTCGCGCCGGAACCTTCCCGGGAGGGTCACGCGACGCTACCATTGAGACGTGGATGTCGAGTCAGCCCTCGCGGCGACCCCGCTCCTGTCGAGCCTCGATCGGAAGACGATCAAGCGCCTGGCTGACCAGGGGAAGCATCGCTCCTATACCGCAGGCGAGGTCATCGTCCGCGAGGGGGCACCCGCATCGGCCCTCTACATCATCCTGAGCGGCAAGGTGCACTTCGAGCAGGGCGACAATGGCGGCGCGCCGCTGGCCTACGCCGGCCCGGGCGACTTCTTTGGCGAGCTGGCGTTGATCGAGGAGCATCCGCGCAGTGCCACGGTGGTGGCCGATGAGCCCACCGAGTGCATCCTCTTCGTGGCATGGGAGTTCACCGCGCTCCTCAAAGAGTTCCCCGAGATGGCGATTCCGCTCATGAACGCGCTGATCGCCCGCCTCCATCGGCGCGAGCACCACCTGGCCTAGGGCTGAAGGCGCCTCTGCTCCCAAGCGCGATTCGGGCCGCGCCGATACGCGATCCGATCGTGAAGCCGGTCTGATCGGCTCTCCCAGAACTCGACCACCTCCGGATCCAGGCGATAGCCGCCCCAGAATGGAGGCAGCGGTATGGCCGCGTCAGGGCCGAATTGGCTGGCCGTGGCGGTCATCCTCGCCTCGAGTTCTTCCCGATCGCCGATGGGCTGGCCCTGGTCCGATGCCCACGCCGCCAGCTGGTGGCCGCGCGGCCGAGTGGCCCAGTACGCCTCCGCCTCCGCGTCGTCCAGGCGGGCCACCGGCCCGCTGGCGCGGACCTGGCGATTGGTCTGCTCCCACCAGAACGCGGCGGCGGCCCACGGGTTGGCCGCCAGGTCGCGTCCCTTGGCGCTGTCCCGGTTGGTATAGAAGCGCAGTCCGTCGGGCTCGATGCCCCGCAACAGGACCAGGCGCACGTTCGGCCGGCCGGCGCTGTCGGCCGTGGCCAGGGCGAACGCATCCGGCAACCGATGGCCGGCCGCCTCGGCCTCCGCGATCCAGGCGGCCAGCTGCTCGAGCGGATCGGGGTCCAGCGTCTCGACGCTGATGGGCATCGGTCAGGCGAGGACCTGGGGCAGCGCCGCGGCCAGTCGCGCGTACTGGTCGAGATCGTTGTGCAGCGCGGCACTGGCCCGGACCAGGCGCCGCCACGGGCCGCCATCAGGGCGCTGGGGCCAGGGCGTGACCATGACCTGCAGGCCGCGCGCCAGCAGGGCGTCGTGGATCGGGTCGCCGTACAGGTCGACGCCCTGGACCCGGCCCGCCGCCTGCTCCACGGGGAGCGGCACGGACGCCATGCATCCCAGCATCGCGTCGGGTGCCGGTGAGGGGATCGCCAGCGCCGCGCACAGAAGGTCGCGTGCCCGCAGGGCCAGGTCACGATTGCGCAATCGCACGGCCGGCCATCCTCCGCTGAGCACGCCGCCGAGCAGATCCAATGCCGCGGGGACCGCCAGCCAGGCGCTCGGGTCGCGGGTGCCGGTCCAGTCCGCCTCCAGCCGGAAGCGGGACCGATCCGTCCGATCCGAGTTGGCGCCGTGGCTGACGACCAGCGGGCGGAACCCGGACTGGCGGTCCCGACGGACGTGGAGGAACGCCGCGCCCTTGGGTGCGCAGACCCACTTGTGGAGATTTCCGGCGTAGTACGCGGCGCCCAGCTCGTCGAGGTTGACGTCCAACATGCCGGGAGCGTGCGCTCCGTCCACCAGCGTATCCACCCCTCGAGCGGCCAGCTCGGCAACGAGCTCCTCGATGGGCAGCACGAGCGCGGTGGCCGACGTGACGTGGTCCAGCACTGCCAGGCGAGTGCGGGACGTCACGGCCGCCAGCACCCGCGCCATGACGTCCCCGGGGCCCGGAGTGGGGAAGGGGAGGGCGACTGTCACAACCTGCGCCCCCACCGGCCCGGCGACCGCCTCCATCGCGTTGCGGACGGCGTTGTACTCGTGGTCCGTGGTGAGCAGCTCGTCGCCTCGCGCCAGCGGCAGCCAGCGCAGCACGGCGTTCACCCCGGTCGTCGCGTTGTCCACGAAGGCCAGGTCGTCGGGGTCGGCGCGAAGGAACGCGCCCAGCGCGACGCGCGTGTCGTCCAACAGCACCTCGAGGTCCCGGGCGAAGAAGGCCACCGGCTCGGCCTCCATTCGCTGCCGGAAGGCGGCCTGGGCCTGAAGCACCGGGGTTGGAGTGGCGCCGAACGATCCGTGATTGAGGAATTCGACATTCGGGGCCAGCGACCAGAGGTGTCGAAACTCGGACGCCATACGACGGCTATCGTAGACCGATGCAGGGCCTGCCTCGGCCGGCGGCCGTGGTCTGCGACCTCGACGGCACGCTCGTGGACACGGTCCCGACGCGCATCACCGCCTGGCTCCAGACCTTCGGGGAGTTCCGGCTGCCGGCCGACCGTGACCACCTGGCGTCCCTCATCGGCTCCGACGGGAAGTGGCTCACGATGCAGGTCGCGGCCCGCGCCGGCCGGCCCGTGGGCGAAGCCGCCGCGGAGGTCATCGACCGCCGGGCGGGGGAGATCTACCGGGAGCTGAACACGGCGCCGCGTCCGCTTTCCGGTGCCGTCCCGTTCCTGGCGGCGCTGCGTGCGGCTGGCATCCGGTGGGCCATCGCCACCTCCTCGCGATCGGCGCAGGTCGGGGCCTCGGTCTCGGCACTGAACCTGGACGAGCCGCCGATCGTCGTCGATGGGAGTGGCGTTGGCAACGCCAAGCCGGCGCCGGACCTCCTCCTCGCCGCGGCCGCGGCGCTGGGCGCTGAGCCGGACAGTTGCTGGTGCGTGGGCGATTCGGTGTGGGACGTGCGCGCTGCGATCGCCGCCGAGATGATCCCCCTGGGGGTCACGACCGGGTCCGCGACGCGCGGTGAGCTCCTCGCCGACGGGGCGCTGGTCGTGGTTGACCGGCTGGACCGGCTGGTGGACGCTCTCTAGCCATGCCCCTCGAAGCGTATCGGTCCAAACGCGACTTCAAGAGGACTCCGGAGCCCGCCGGCGACATGCTCGCCGGCACCAGCGGTCGCTTCGTCGTCCAGCGCCACCGGGCAACCCGCCTTCATTACGACCTCCGCCTGGAGATCGATGGCGTGCTGGCCAGCTGGGCGGTGCCGCGGGGCCCGACCCTGGACCCAGACCAGCGGCGGCTGGCCATGCGGACCGAGGACCACCCGATCGGGTACCTCGAGTTCGAGGCGGTCATCCCCAAGGGCCAGTACGGGGCCGGCGACATGATCGTCTGGGACTGGGGGACCTACGAGCCGGAGGAGACCGATGCGCCGGCGGATGCGGTGGCCGCCGGCGAGCTGAAGTTCCGCCTCCACGGGGAGCGGCTGCGCGGCCGGTTCACCCTGGTTCGGACCGCGGGGCGGACCGACGACCAGGGTCGAACCGAGGGCGGTGACCCGTGGCTCCTCATCCACAAGCGCGACGAGCACGCCGAGCCCGGCTGGGACGCCGAGTCGCACGCGCGGAGCGTGCGGACGGGCCGGACCAACGACGAGCTGGCGGCTGGACTTCCCCCGCGATTCGAGGCGCCGCCGCCGGCGCCCGAACCTCCCATCGACCTGTCCGCGGCTCGTGAGGGGCCACTCCCCGAGTTCGTGGCGCCCATGCTGGCCACCGCCGGTGACCACCCGTTCGAGGATCCGAGCTGGCTCCACGAGGTGAAGTGGGATGGCTACCGCGTGCAGGCCGTGGTGCGCGACAGGAAAGCTCGGCTCTGGACGCGGAACCGGATCGACGCGGCCAGCTACTTCCCAGAGCTGGCCGCGGCCCCGCCGACCTGGATCGACGCCGAGCAGGCGGTGGTCGACGGTGAAGTGGTCGCCCTCGACGACGCGGGGCGCCCCAGCTTCTCCGCCCTGCAGGAGCGAACCGGCCTGATCGGCCTCGAGGCACGGACGGGCCGGCGACGTCCCCGCGACAAGAAACCAGACGCGCCCGCGCGCCGGACCGAGGCGGCGCCCATCGCCTACCAGGTGTTCGACCTGCTGTACCTCGACGGCCGATCTCTGCTGGACGTCCCGCTCGAGTCCCGCAAGCGGCTCCTGCGGCGGCTCATCCGGCCCCACCCACTGGTTCACTACGCGCCGCACATCACGGGCGAAGGGCCCGCCTTCCTGGACGCCGCCCTGGCCGGCGGATTGGAGGGGGTCGTGGCCAAGCGGCGGACGAGCCGCTACCGGCCCGGCCAGCGCTCGCCGGACTGGGTGAAGATCAAGGTCCGGGCAGAGCAGGACGTGGTGGCGATCGGCTGGCTTCCACGGCAGGGAAGCACCAACGACCTGGGGTCGCTTATCGTGGCTGTCCATGGGGCGAAGGGCCTGGTGCACGCGGGCCAGGTGGGGAGCGGACTCGGAGGCAGGACACGCCGAGAGCTCCTGGCGGCCTTTTCCAAACTGGCGCGCCGAGATCCGCCCATCGAGGGAAGCCCGGCGCTCACGGGCGCCCATTGGGTCGAGCCTCGCGTCGTGGTCCGGGTCGAGTTCGCGGAATGGACACCCGACGGGCTGCTCCGTCAGCCCATCTTCGTCGGGGTGGTGGCCGATCGGGGCCCGGAGTCGGCGGTGCGTGAGGACCCGCCTCGACGGACCGTTCGTTCGAGCCCGACGGCGCCGGTGACAGATCCGGCCTCAGGGCTGGTCGAGCAGGCTACCGACGCCGAGCTGGCGGCCCTCAATGCGCTCCCAGGGGAGGGCCATTGGGAGATCGGTGGCCATGCGGTGCGCCTCACGAACCTCGATAAGGTCCTCTTCCCGGCCCGTGAGGGGGAAGGGGAGCCGGTCACCAAGCGGGACCTCGTTCACTACTTCGCGACGGTCGGCGGGGCCATGGTGCCCCACCTCCGCCGGCATGGGCTCACCCTGCAGCGCTTTCCCGACGGCGTCGGCAAGGCCGGGTTCTGGCAGAAGGACCTGCCGTCTCACACGCCGGACTGGATCACGCGGCGTGAGCTGGTCGACTCCGAGGGAACCAAGCAGTACGTCGTGGTCGACCGGGTGGCCACCCTCGCCTGGCTGGCGCAGGAGGCCGCGGTGGAGCTGCACCCGTGGACGGCGACCATCGAGGCGCCCGATCGGCCGCGGTTCGCCCTCATCGACATCGACCCCGGCGACGCCACCACCTGGGACGAGGTCCTGGTCTTGGCGCGGCTGTTCCGAGCGGCCCTCGAGCACTTGGGCGTCACCGGCCTGCCCAAGACGACCGGCAAGCGGGGTATCCAGGTCTGGGTCCCGATTGCCGATCGGTACACCTTCGACCAGACGCGTGACTGGGTGGAGCAACTGTCCCGCGCCGTCGGGCAGACGGTGCCCGACCTGGTGAGCTGGGCGTGGGCCAAGCGCGATCGCCGCGGGCGCGCGCGCCTGGACTTCACCCAGAACGCACCGATCCGGACGTTGGTGGCTGCCTACAGCACGCGGCCGGCGCCGGGCGCTCCAGTCTCGGCGCCGATCACCTGGGACGAGCTCGACGACTCGGAGCTGGCGCCCGATCGCTGGACGGTGCGAAGCATGCCACCGCGTCTCGCCGAGGCGGGCGACCTCTTCGCCGCGGCCTTGACCCTGAACCAAGAGCTGCCACCGCTCGGGTAACGCGAAGGCGCCACGGCCGAAGCC
>JBOGTA010000120.1:0-3720 GCA_050695855.1 Candidatus Limnocylindria bacterium | reverse complement strand
GTGTGGTATTCCAGGACTTCCGGCTGCTGCCGAACAAGACAGTGCGCGAGAACGTCGCGTTCGCATTGGAGGTGACGGGGGCCCCGCAGGCCGAGATCCGACGCCGCGTGCCTCGCCTCCTGGCATTGGTCGGCCTCGAGGAGCAGGCCAAGCAACTGCCCGCGCAGCTGTCCGGCGGGGAGCAGCAGCGGGCGGCGATTGCTCGCGCCCTGGTCCACGATCCGGCCATCCTCATCGCGGACGAGCCAACCGGCAACCTGGATCCGGTCACCGGCTGGGAGATCGTCCAGCTGCTGCTCGAGATCAATGCGTTGGGGACGACCCTGGTGGTGGCCACCCACAATCAGGAGATCGTGACCGCCCTTCGCCGCCGCGTCGTGGCGCTGGAGGGGGGCCGAATGGTCCGCGACGAAGTGGGCGCGGCATACCGCCGCGGTTAGGATGGCCAGGTCATGGCCTTCCTGAGGTTCCTCGGCTTCACCCTGTTTCGGGCCGGCCAAGGTTTCTGGCGCAACAAGATGATGAGCCTGGCGGCGACGGCAACCGTGATCCTGATGCTGGTCCTCCTGTCCGGGCTGGTGATCGTTCTGGCCGGCCTCAACTCGGGCCTCGCCTACATCGAGAGCAAGGTCGGCGTCACGGCGCGCCTGGTGGACGGACTGGAGCCGGCGGTGGTGAGCCGGCTCACGACCGAGGTGGGCGCGCTGCCCGGCGTGGCGACCGTGGAGTACGTCTCGCCGGAGGAGGCCATGCGGCGGCTCGAGCAGGCCTATGCCGACCGGGGGCAGACCCTGGAAACGGGCGGAGCCGACATAACGCTGTATTCGAGCATCGAAGTCGGGCTGACCGATCCGGCGGCCGCGAGCTCGGTGGCTGCAGCGCTCGCCGAGCGGCCCGAGATCGAGCGGATCACGACCATTCAGGAGCAGTACGACAAGCTGCTGGGGGTCACGAACATCGTGCGCCTGGCGGGTCTGGCGGCGATGGTCCTGGTCGGCCTGACCGTTGTCTTCATGATCGTCAACACCATTCGGATCGCCGTCTTCTCCCGCAGCCGGGAGATCGAGATCATGCGCCTGGTGGGAGCCAGCGACGCGTTCATCCGCTGGCCGTTCATCGTGGAGGGCATGCTCTGCGGCCTCCTTGGCGCGGCGGTCACCGTCCTGCTGGTGGCCCTGGTATGGGGCCCTATCCAACCCCTGTTGATCGAGATCTTCCAAATGCCGACGGCCGTCGGCGCCCAGTTCTATACGCTCGTCGCGGTCCTCATCCTGTCGGTGGGGCTGATGGTGGGGATGCTGGGGAGCTGGATCAGCGTCCGGGCCCATCTCGCGGCAGGAGCCTGACGCGGCCCGCCGGTTGCGGGAACCGACACTTGGGCGCAATCGGGCCTTGATCTGACCGGTGCTACACTCCCGCCCCCCAAACATGGACGACGCGACACCTCCAGACCGGCCGGAGCTCAGAGCCGAGCACGCCCTCGAGCCCACCCCCGAGCCCGTCCCAACCCAGGCGCCAATCCGATCTGCTGCGGGACGCTCCCTGCGCTACGCGGCGGTTTTCGGGCTGGCCGCCCTGCTCGGAACCTTCCTGTTCATCGGCGGCTACCTCGCCGCCGGTAGCGGGGGGTCGTGCGCCGCCCCAAATGACGCGTTCGCCGCCCTCTGCGAGGCCTACGACAAGCTGCAGGACCAGTACGTCGACGAGCTAGACGACGAGCAACTGGTGGAGGGGGCCCTGGAGGGGATGTTCCAGTACGGCGTCGCGGACCCGTACAGCGGCTACATGAACCCCGAGGAGTACCGGAATTCGCTCGGCGATTTGTCGGGCACCTTCTCCGGCATCGGTGCGGAGCTGGCGGTCGAAAACGCGGAGAACCCCGATGACCTGGGGGCCTGCGCGACGCTGTCCGACACCTGCCTGCTGGTGGTAGTCGCGCCCATCGACGGGTCGCCGGCTGAGGCGGCGGGCGTGCAGTCCGGAGACGTGATCCAGGCCGTCGACGGGGAGAGCGTCAACGGGAGCACGATCGAGGACCAGGTGGGGAAGGTCCGCGGACCGGAAGGGACCGATGTCACGCTGACGATCCGGCGCGGCGATGAGGTGTTCGAGCTGACCATCACCCGAGCCGAGATCGTGGTCATCGAAGTCGAGAGCCAGATGCTCGACAACCAGGTCGGTTACATCGCTCTCCACGGCTTCAGCGCCAATGCCAGCGACCAGTTCAGCCAGCAGCTGGGCGACCTGCTGGACGCCGGCGCGGAGCAGATCGTGTTCGACCTGCGGGACAACCCGGGTGGCTACATCACCGCGGCCCAGGAGATCGGGTCCGAGTTCGTGGGCGAGGGATTGCTCTTCAGCCAGGAGTCAGCCGGAGACGAGGTCATCGAGTGGGAGGCGGCCGGCGGCGGCCAGGCGACCGACCCGGCCATCGAGGTCGCGGTCCTCATCAACGGTGGGTCGGCCTCGGCCTCGGAGATCGTGGCTGCTGCGCTGGACGAGACCGATCGGGCGACGCTCATCGGCGAGCCGACCTTCGGGAAGGACACGGTCCAGATCTGGGATGAGCTGGCCAACGGCGGCGGCGTGCGCATCACCATCTCGCGCTGGTTCACCCCGAACCACAACAGCGTTGCGCCCGACGGCGTCCAGCCGGACATCCTGGTCGCGGTGCCGGAGGGAACTCCCGCCGACGAGGATCCGGTGCTCGATCGCGCCCTCGACTACCTGGCCACGGTGGACGAGGACACCGCGGCCCAGCCCGGGGTGGGTGGATACACCCGGTTGGCGGCCATGAACCTCGTCGGCTGGGCGCCGGAGACCGGGTTGTGGGCCGCCTGGCGCGCGTGCTAGCATCCGCGGCCACGAAAGGAGGTGGTGTGCAATGGACAGTTCCAGGCGCGCCACCACCGGGGCGGTGCACTGACACAGCCATCGCGTGGTAGCGACGGATGAGCCGGCCGGCGAGGCCGGCTCATCCATTTCCGGGCGCTGGGTCACCGTCCCGGGCCACCATGCGGACCGGCGGCCGGGCCCCGCCTGATAGGGTTCACGACCGATGCCTGAGCAGACCGTCGCCGTCAACCGCCGGGCCCGCCACGAGTTCCACGTCGAAGAGACGCTCGAGGCCGGGCTGGTCCTGACTGGCACCGAGATCAAGAGCATTCGGGCCGGGCGCGCCAACCTGGCCGAGGCCTACGCGCGCATCGAGCGCGGCGAGGCATGGCTGATCGGGGCCCACATCGCGCCCTATGAGCAGGCGAGCCGCTTCAACCACGAGCCCACTCGGACCCGGAAGCTCCTCCTGCATCGCGACCAGATCGCCGAGCTGGCTGGCAAGACCTTGACTCGCGGCTACACCCTTGTCCCCCTCCGGCTGTATCTGAAGGACGGCCTGGCCAAGATCGAGCTGGGGCTGGCCCGCGGTCGCAAGGCCCACGACAAGCGGCGCGTCATCGCCGAGCGGGACGCACGGCGCGAGCTCGAGCGAGAAACCAAGTTTCGGGTCCGACTCTGAGCTCGTGGTATCCTCGAGGAGCCGGACACCAGGCCGGCGGTTCGTGGGGATGTCAGGTTTCGACAGGGCCCAGGAGCCGGGAATCGCGAGCCGAGGTCGCCCGCAGGCCTCGTAAAACCGCGGGCAAACCGTAACTGGCAACCGTCAGTTCGCTCTCGCTGCTTAGGCAGTGAGCATCGACGCCGTCCCCTCTCCCCGGGCGG
>JBOGTA010000119.1:0-4148 GCA_050695855.1 Candidatus Limnocylindria bacterium | reverse complement strand
GGTGCTATCTGCGCAGTCGATTTGTGAGTTCCAGGTGGGAACTGCCCGCGCGCGCGCGGCGTCTGGCGATTAACAACCACACACACTCGGAGATCACGTCCGTGAAGACCTCGCGATCTGCGCTCCTGATCGGGCTCACCATCCTGGTCCTGATCCTCGCCGCCTGCCAGCAAGCGGCCCTCGGGCCATACAAGCCGGGCGAGGTGCCGGTCGGCGACACGACCGGGCGCGATTACGTCGATCCCGGGGCGGCCGCTCCGGACGAAGCCGGCGGATTCACCGGCGAGGGCGCCGACCAGGGCCAGGCCGACCGGTCGATCATCAAGACCGGGGAGATCACGGTCGAGGTCGACAACGTGGCCGAGACCACCGGCGCGGTCCGCGCCCTGGCCGTCGAGCTGGACGGCTACATCAGCAGCTCGTTCCAGGGCGAGTTTGAGGAGTCGGCCACCCTCACCATGCGCATCCCCGCCGACCGCTTCGACGAGGCCATCGCCGCCATCCACGACCTGGGCGGTGACGTCAAGTCCGAGGCCACCCGCGAAGAGGACGTGACTGCGGTCGTGGTAGACCTCGAGGCCCGACTGACCAACCTGCGGGCGGCGGAGGTCGAGTACCGCGAGCTCCTGGACCGCGCCGAGCGGGTCGAGGACATTCTGGCCATCCAGAACCAGCTGTTCCAGGTCCGCGGCGAGATCGAGGCCATGCAGGCTCAGCTGGAGTACTACAACGACCAGGCCGACATGGCCACCCTGACCGTGTCGATCATCCCCGGAGCGGTGGAACAGGCCACCACCGACTTCGACCCGGGCGCGATCGTCCAGGAAGCGGTTGCCCAGCTGGTCGGCTTCGGCCAATGGCTGGTGAGCGCCGGCATCTGGTTCCTGATCGTGGGCATCCCCGCCCTCGTCGTCCTGGGGATCGCGGTCTACGTCGTGATTCGCGTGGTGCGCCGCTTTGCTCCGGCGAAGGCGAAGGAAGAGGCTCCGGCCGACTGAGCCCGGAATCGCCAGACCGATGCGGCCCGGCGCGGCACCGCCGGGCCGCCATTTCATTGGTCGCGATGGGCGATCATCGGCCCGGCATGACAAGCCTGGACATCCCGGTGGTGGAGACTGAGCGACTCATCTTGCGCGGATTCCGCGAGGCCGATGTCGACGGTCTGTTCGCCCTGGCCCAGGACCCGCTCATCGCCGAGTACGTGGCATACAACAACGTCCCTCTCCGCGAGGCGTGCTGGCGGTCGATCGCGCTGTGGCTGGGCCACTGGGCGCTGCGAGGCTTCGGGATGTGGGCCGTCGAGGAGCGGTCCGGTGGCACGTTCATCGGTCGGATCGGCATCTGGCAGCCCGAGGGCTGGCCGGGGACCGAGGTCGGCTGGCTGCTGGGGCGCGCGTTTTGGGGTCAGGGCTACGCGACTGAGGCGGCCCGGGCGTCGCTGGATTGGGGGTTCACGCACCTGGACGTTCCGGAGCTGGTGAGCGTCATCCAGCCGGACAACAAGCCGTCCATTGCCGTCGCCGAGCGGATCGGCGAGCGGAATCGCGGCCAGGTTCCCTTCCGAGGCGGCACGACCGGTCTGTGGGCAATCACCCGCGCTGAATGGGAGGCGCAGCGCGTCGCGAGCGGATAGCCGCCTCGACTACAGCCTTCGATAGGTGGCTTCGTCCCGTCGGCCGACGTGAGTGACCCAGATCACCCGCTCCGAATCGCGAACCACATAGATAATCCGCCATGGCTTCCCATCGATGCGGAGCCGGATCCGGTGCAGGTCGCGCCCGCGGAGCTTCCGGCAGCCGGCCGGACGCGGATCATCCCTCAGGGCCAGGATGACGCCGCGCAGCGCGACGAAGGTGGGCCCTCGCAATTTGCCCAGGGAGCGCGCGACCGCAGGCGCCAGGATGACCCGGTGGGTCACCGCTCCGGATCGGTCTGGTAGTCGACCCGGCCCTCAGCAACCATCCGTCGGAAGAACTCTTCCGCGTCGACCCCTTCCCCTCTGGCGAACGCTTCCAGCGCGACCTGAGACACCGCGATGTCCTCGGCATCTTCCTGGCGCGCAAGCCAGTCCTCGAGGGCTTCCTCAACCACGTCGCGGATTTGTCGACCGGACGCTGCCGCGCGGACCTTGACCGATCGGTACAGCGCGTCATCACGCAGGGCGATCGTGACCTTCATGCCGCCCATCCTACCATCTGGATGGCTGGATGGCTAGCCGGCGAGGGCCTCAATTACTGGCAGGTGAACGGTGTCGCCGGCAGGCGTCACCGGAACGATGGCCACGTGGTCGGCGCCGGCCGTCAGCATCTCGCCCAGCCGAACGCGGAGGGTGTCAGCATCGCCCCACGCCACCATGGCGTCTACGAGGCGATCGCTCCCCGGTTTGTCCCAGTCGGCTTCCCCGAATCCCTGCTCAGCCCAGGCCGCCCGGTAGTTCGGGGTTCGCAGGTAATGCGTCAGGTACAGGCGGGCCGTGGCACGGGCCGCCTCGGGATCGGTCTCCAGCACGCACGGCAGGCTGACGGCCAGGACCGGGCGCTGGTCGGCGGGCCCGGCGTCGAGCACTCCGCGCATCCAGGCCAGGCGCTCCACGGTGACGAGATACGGGAAAGCTCCATCGGCGTCGGTTGCGGCCAGGGTCAGCATCCGCTCGCGCAGAGCCGCCAGCAGGACCAGCGGCTCGGGCATTCCGTCCGGCATCGGTCCCTTGTAGATGGCAGACCGGTAGGCCGACAGGTACTCCCGCATGCGGGTCAGGGGCCGCTCGTAGGTGTGGCCACGCACCTTCTGGGCCAGGTGCAGGTGGGACACGCCCAGGCCCAGCGTGAACCGCCCGCCGGTCGCCTCCTGGAGGGTGAGGGTCGCCATCCGCGTGGCCTGCGCGTCGCGGCCCCAGATCGAGACGATGGACGTCCCCAGGCCGATGGACGAGGTCACTCCCGCCAGCAGGCCGAGCAGGGTGAACGGCTCGCGGCCCACGACGTCCGGTACCCACAGCGTTCCGAAGCCGAGGGACTCGACCCGCGCGGCGTAGGTCAGCGCGTCCTCGATGAGCAGCGGGTCGAAGTCGGTCCACACGCCGGTGCGGCCGAGCCCGCGGTCGCCGTTGGCCATGGACCGATGCTACCCGCCCGACGACGATCCCAGCCGGTAGCGAAGGAACAACTCGTCCCGGTGGCGGTGGATGCTCACGAGCTGTGTCGGCCTTGGGGTCTGCGACGGGGGTTCCGGGGCGAGCATGGGCAGCCCCTCCCCGCCGAGCAGCCACGGGCCCACCGTCCAGAACAGCTCGTCGATCAGGCCCGCGGCATGGAAGCGGGCATTCACCGTGGGACCGCCCTCCAGCAGGACGGAGCCGATCCCCCGCTCCCGTAACGCACGCAACAGCCATTCCGGCTCGGGATACTCGGTCGGTGCGACCAGCACCTCGGCACCGGAGACCTGTTGCGGGCCGTCCGCACCGACCACCACCAGTCTCGGCTGGTCAGTGCCGAACCAGCGCCGATCGGTCGGGATCGGTCCATTGCCGGCAATCAGTACCCCCAACGGTTGAGGCGGCTTGCCGGCAGCCACGCGGACAGCCGCCAGGGCCGGCGGGACATCGGTCCAGCCATCCGCCGCTCGGAGCGTGCCCGCCCCCAGCGCAACCGCGTCGAACGGCACTCGCAGCAGGCGCATCAGGCGCCGATCGGCGCGAGTCCCCAACCCCTCGGCCGTCCCGTCCCGCTGGGCGCGGCCGTCGAGGCTGGTGACCATGTTCAGGCCGACAAACGGACGGTCGGTGGGTGCGTCCGGCAGCCCGAGGTCGGCGAAGGCGGCGTCCATGTCCAGATCTGGGGCCGGATCGGGCCAGAGGCGGTCCACCGTGAAGCGCCGAGCGGAATCGGTCATCAGGCCCATGCTAATCGGGCCGACTCGTAGCATGCGAGCGTGACCCTGCTCCTGGCCCTGGTCCTGCCGGTGGCCATCTTCGCCGGCGGCGTGGCGGCCATCGCCGGATTCGGAATCGGCAGCCTGCTGACGCCACTGCTGGCCCTCGAATTCGGGACGCGGACAGCGGTCCTGCTGGTCGCCATCCCGCACGCCTCTGCCACCGCGCTCCGGCTGTGGCTGTTGCGCGGCGCGGTCGACCGTCGCGTGCTGCTCAC